>NZ_FMAY01000002.1:0-278534 GCF_900094925.1 Kosakonia oryzendophytica
GCCGATGGTAGTGTGGGGTCTCCCCATGCGAGAGTAGGGAACTGCCAGGCATCAAATAAAGCAGAAGGCCCAGTCGGAAGACTGGGCCTTTTTGCTATTGTTTAGCCTGCACTGACTGCTAAAAAACTGCTAAAGGAAGTCGCCATGGCTGTTCTGTATGTCCAACTTTATAAAAACCGCATGGTTGTACGCAATCTTAATACCCATCAACACGTTTCCGGCCAGAAAGCTTTCAGCAATCAGCGGATCCTGGTCGCCGATTTCTTCCTCGCCGAAAAACTGTTGCATGACCTCATCCAACAGTTGATTCCTCGTTCTTTCTGGCAGAGCCTGCTTCCCGGCATGGGGCGCCTCGAAATCCTGTCACATGCGTTAGAAATGAACGAAGGTGGCCTGTCTGCCGTCGAAGAGCGCGCTATCCTTGAAATGACATTTGGTGCATCGCATGGTAAATGTCGCAGCCCGCAGGTCATTGCCAGCCCGACTCCCCTCAGCGATCAACAAGTACTGGCGGCCCTGAGTCAGGCTAAAAAAACCGTTCCGGCAAGAGGCCGCAACGGTGAAATCATTCGCTAAACCAGCGGGGCGGGACGTGAAAATTTCTCACCTTCCACTTGCGATCTCGACATTTTGACAATTCCTGGGTATCTTCGGCTATCTGGATGTCTAAACGTTTAAACGTATGCAGTGAGGATATAAGTTATGCCGATTCGGGTGCAGGACGAGCTGCCAGCCGTCAACTTCTTACGTGATGAGAATGTCTTTGTAATGACGACCTCACGCGCAACAGTTCAGGAAATTCGTCCGCTGAAGGTGCTTATCCTCAACCTGATGCCGAAAAAAATTGAGACGGAAAACCAGTTCCTGCGCCTGCTGTCGAACTCACCGCTGCAGGTGGATGTGCGTCTGCTGCGTATCGACTCACGCGAGTCGCGCAATACGCCCGCCGAACACCTGAACACCTTTTATTGCAACTTCGATGAGATCTGCCACGAAAACTACGATGGTTTGATCGTCACCGGCGCACCGTTAGGGTTGGTGGAGTTCAACGATGTTGCCTACTGGCCTCAAATTGAGCAGGTTCTGGAGTGGGCAAAAGATCACGTCACCTCAACGCTCTTTGTCTGTTGGGCGGTACAGGCCGCACTAAACATCCTCTATGGCATTCCTAAGCAGACCCGCAGCGAAAAACTTTCAGGCGTATACGAACACCGCATTCTTCATCCTCATGCTTTACTGACCCGTGGGTTTGATGATGTATTTCTGGCTCCCCACTCCCGTTATGCCGACTTCCCGGCCGTATTGATCCGTGATTACACCGATCTGGATATTCTTGCGGAAACCGAAGGCGGAGATGCCTATCTGTTTGCCAGCAAGGACAAACGTATTGCCTTTGTCACGGGGCATCCGGAATACGATGCCAACACACTGGCGAATGAGTACTTCCGCGATGTAGATGCCGGTCTGAGTCCGGAATTGCCGTACAACTATTTCCCGAAAGACGATCCGCAGAACACGCCGCACGCATCCTGGCGTAGTCATGGTAATTTGCTGTTCATCAACTGGCTTAACTACTACGTCTACCAGATTACGCCATTCGATCTGAGTCATATGAATCCGACACTGGATTAAGCGTTTCAGCCCTGCATTCCAGGCGCCTTCGGGCGCCTTTTTTATTTCCGAAAATCACTTCACAGCAGCCTAAAAATATAATTCCAATGTTATCAGCAAGTTAAATTCATTTTACATTAAAAATGGAAATTGTTTTTGATTTTGGAAAAAGAATTGGCCAGGATTGATCCTGCTGAACGAAAACTGCACACCCGATCTTCGTTCGCATTGGGAAATGTCTTCGATGCATAAATGAGGAGCCGTACCATGACACAACAGGCGACAACAACCGATGAACTGGCCTTTACGCAGCCCTATGGCGAGCAGGAAAAGCAGATCCTCACACCCGCGGCGGTGGAATTTCTGAGTGAGCTGGTCACCCGCTTTACGCCAAAACGCAATCAGTTATTGGCTGCGCGACTGCGCCAGCAACAGCAGATCGATGCCGGAACGTTGCCTGGTTTTATTTCGGAAACAACTTCCATTCGTGAAAGCGACTGGACTATCCGGGGTATCCCAGACGATTTGCTCGATCGTCGGGTGGAGATCACCGGGCCGGTTGAGCGGAAAATGGTGATCAATGCACTCAACGCGAATGTAAAAGTGTTTATGGCGGATTTTGAAGATTCGCTGGCACCGAACTGGGAAAAAGTGATCGACGGGCAGATCAACCTGCGTGATGCGGTTAACGGTACCATCAGCTATACCAACGAGGCAGGCAAAATCTATCAACTCAAGCCCAACCCGGCGGTACTGGTTTGCCGCGTTCGCGGTTTGCACTTGCCAGAGAAGCACGTCACCTGGCGTGAAGAAGCCATCCCCGGCAGCCTGTTTGATTTTGCACTCTACTTTTTTCACAACCATAAAAACCTGCTCGCCAAAGGCAGCGGTCCCTATTTCTATCTGCCAAAAACCCAGTCCTGGCAAGAAGCGGCATGGTGGAGTGAGGTCTTTAGCTTTACGGAAGACCGCTTTAACCTGCCGCGCGGCACAATCAAAGCAACATTGTTGATTGAAACCCTGCCAGCGGTATTCCAGATGGATGAGATCCTGCATGCCCTGCGCGACCATATCGTCGGGCTTAATTGCGGGCGCTGGGATTATATTTTCAGCTATATCAAAACGTTAAAAAATTACCCGGACCGCGTTCTGCCCGATCGCCAGGTCGTGACGATGGACAAACCATTCCTGAGCGCTTATTCCCGCCTGCTGATCAAAACCTGTCATCGTCGCGGTGCATTTGCCATGGGCGGCATGGCGGCGTTTATCCCCAGTAAAGATACAGAACGTAATAACTGGGTACTGAATAAGGTTAAGGCAGATAAAGAACTTGAAGCCAAAAACGGTCATGACGGTACGTGGATTGCCCACCCGGGTCTTGGCGACACGGTGATGGAGGTGTTTAACGCGGCACTGGGCGACAACAAAAATCAGTTATCGGTGAGCCGTGAAGAGGATGCGCCGATCACCGCTGATCAACTGCTGGCACCTTGTGAAGGCGAACGCACAGAAGAAGGCATGCGCGCCAACATTCGTGTGGCGGTGCAGTACATCGAAGCGTGGATCTCTGGTAACGGTTGTGTGCCGATTTACGGACTGATGGAAGATGCCGCCACAGCAGAAATCTCCCGTACCTCCATCTGGCAATGGATCCACCACGAAAAAACGCTGAGCAACGGCAAAGCGGTGACCAAAGCACTGTTCCGCCAGATGCTGGCTGAAGAGATGCTGGTTATTCAGGAAGAGTTGGGTGAACACCGCTTTAGCAGCGGGCGGTTTGATGATGCCGCACGCCTGATGGAGCAGATCACTACCTCCGATGAACTGATCGATTTCCTGACGTTGCCTGGCTATCGCCTGTTAGCGTAATTCACCCACCTGTCACACTATGGAGCATCTGTATATGAAAACCCGTACCCAACAAATCGAAGCATTACAAAAAGAGTGGACACAACCGCGCTGGGAAGGCATTCGCCGCCCCTATACGGCGGAAGAGGTGGTGAAATTACGTGGCTCGGTAAACCCGGAATGTACGCTGGCGCAACTCGGTGCCGCCAAAATGTGGCGCTTGCTGCATGGCGAGTCGAAAAAAGGGTATATCAACAGCCTTGGTGCATTGACAGGTGGCCAGGCACTGCAACAAGCGAAAGCGGGTATTGAAGCTGTGTATCTCTCCGGCTGGCAGGTGGCGGCAGATGCAAACCTGGCCTCTAGCATGTATCCGGACCAGTCGCTGTATCCGGCAAACTCGGTGCCATCGGTGGTGGAGCGCATCAATAACACGTTCCGCCGTGCGGACCAGATTCAGTGGGCGGCAGGTATTGAGCCCGGTGATCCGCGCTTTGTCGATTATTTCCTGCCAATTGTTGCCGATGCCGAAGCCGGTTTTGGTGGGGTGCTGAACGCATTTGAACTGATGAAATCGATGATCGAAGCCGGTGCTGCGGCCGTTCACTTCGAAGACCAGCTTGCCTCGGTGAAGAAATGCGGTCACATGGGCGGGAAAGTGCTGGTACCCACCCAGGAAGCGGTGCAGAAACTGGTCGCCGCACGTCTTGCTGCGGATGTGCTTGGCGTACCAACCTTACTGGTTGCCCGTACCGACGCCGATGCCGCCGATCTGGTGACCTCCGACTGCGACCCGTATGACAGCGCTTTTATTACCGGTGAACGCACCAGTGAAGGTTTCTATCGTACCCACGCTGGTATCGAACAAGCCATCAGCCGTGGCCTGGCGTATGCGCCGTACGCCGATCTGGTGTGGTGCGAAACGTCAACGCCGGATCTTGAGATGGCCCGCCGTTTCGCCGAAGCCATCCACGCGAAATTCCCGGGCAAACTGCTGGCCTACAACTGTTCGCCATCGTTTAACTGGAAGAAAAATCTCGATGACAGCACCATCGCGCGTTTCCAGCAGGCGCTGTCGGACATGGGGTACAAATTCCAGTTTATTACCCTCGCGGGCATCCACAGCATGTGGTTCAACATGTTCGATTTGGCTCACGCTTATGCACAAGGTGAGGGGATGAAACACTATGTTGAGAAGGTGCAACAGCCAGAGTTCGCGGCAGGTAAAGAGGGCTATACCTTTGTTTCGCATCAGCAGGAGGTCGGTACGGGCTACTTCGATAAGGTGACCACCATTATTCAGGGCGGAACCTCTTCGGTCACCGCGCTGACCGGGTCGACGGAAGAAGCACAGTTCTGATCTGTTCTCCCTCTCCCCACCGGGGGGAGGGACCAATGAGGGAAAACTATGTCGCGTGGCCTGGAACTGCTGATTGCACAAACGATCTTACAGGGCTTTGATGCTCAATATGGGCGGTTTCTGGAAGTGACCTCCGGCGCGCAGCAGCGCTTTGAGCAGGCAGACTGGCAGGCCGTCCAGCAGGCCATGAAACAGCGTATCCACCTCTATGATCATCATGTGGGACTGGTGGTGGAACAGTTGCGCTGCATCACAGACAGCCAAAGCCCGGATGCCGCTTTCCTGTTGCGGGTAAAAGAGCACTACACTCAATTATTGCCGGACTACCCACGCTTTGAAATTGCCGAAAGTTTCTTTAACTCCGTCTATTGCCGCCTGTTTGATCACCGTTCACTGACGCCGGAACGCTTGTTTATCTTCAGTTCGCAGCCCGAGCGGCGTTTTCGCACCATTCCACGCCCGCTGGCGAAAGCATTCTGGCCGGAGCGAGGCTGGGAGGCACTGCTGACCAAAGTCCTGTCTGATTTGCCGTTGCGTCTGCCTTGGCAGGATAAAGCACGTGATGTCGGCTATATCGCGGCGCATCTGACGGATGCATTTGGCCCGGAAACCCTGAACCAGTCGCATTTGCAGGTCGCAAATGAGCTGTTCTACCGTAACAAAGCGGCCTGGCTGGTCGGTAAGCTGATCACGCCTGCCGCGACGCTGCCCTTTTTGCTGCCGATTCATCGCAGTGATGACGGGGAACTGTTTGTTGATACCTGCCTGACCACCCACGCCGAGGCGAGTATCGTGTTTGGTTTCGCCCGTTCCTATTTTATGGTCTATGCCCCGCTGCCTGCTGCTACCGTGGAGTGGTTGCGTGAAATCCTCCCCGGAAAGACCACCGCAGAGTTGTACATGGCGATTGGCTGCCAGAAACATGGCAAAACGGAAAGTTATCGCGAGTATCTGAACTACATCAACGCCAGCGATGAGCAATTTATTGAAGCGCCGGGGATCCGCGGTATGGTGATGCTGGTATTTACACTGCCGGGCTTCGATCGGGTATTCAAGGTGATCAAGGACGTGTTCCCGCCGCAAAAGGAGATGAGTGCGGCTCATGTCCGCGCCTGCTATCAGTTGGTTAAAGAACACGATCGCGTCGGGCGCATGGCCGATACGCAAGAGTTTGAAAACTTCGTACTGGAAAAGCGGCAAATTTCACCGGCATTAATGGCGTTATTACAGGAGCAGGCACCGGGCAAGATCACCGATCTCGGCGATCGCATTGCGATAAGCCATCTCTATATTGAGCGGCGGATGGTGCCGCTCAACCTGTGGTTTGAGCAGGTCACAGGCCAGCAACTGCGCGATGCGGTGGAAGAGTACGGCAATGCTATTCGCCAACTGGCCGCCGCCAATATCTTCCCCGGCGATATGTTATTTAAAAATTTCGGCGTCACCCGACACGGGCGGGTGGTGTTCTATGACTACGACGAAATTTGCTATATGACCGAAGTGAATTTTCGCGATATCCCTGCGCCGCGTTATCCGGAAGATGAGCTCAGCGCTGAGCCCTGGTACAGCGTTGCCCCTGGAGATGTTTTCCCGGAGGAGTTTCGTCACTGGCTGTGCGCCGACCCGAAAATTGGCCCACTGTTTGAGGAGATGCACGCTGATTTATTACGTGCTGACTACTGGCGCGGGCTGCAAATGCGCATCCGCAACGGGCATGTGGAAGATGTTTACGCCTACCGCAGGCGTCAGCGCTTTAGCGTACGCTTTGGCGCAACCGCGTTACGGCAGGCAGGATAGGTCAGGTAAAGTAGTAACGCACCACATGGAAGAAAATGGGGGCGGCCAAACAGGCGAACAGCAGCAGACCGCGCTGCAGGGTAATATTTTCAACCCGCCAGACGGCGAGGAAGCCGAGACAAGAGAGTATCGCAAAGACAATGCTGAACAGCGGAATGGTGTCTGGCGTGCAACCCTTTTGGCGTAAATACCGGGCAGCGGCCGCCGCCCAGCGTGTATTGTGCGTCCGGACCGGACGGCGCTCGTGAACTTCCCTGGTCATCGGACATATCTCGTAAGACGAGTAAAAAATGGACGGGCGGTATATAACTTTTTGAAGTTAACGCATTCCTCCAAATTCCAGGGTAACCTCTTTTGCCCCGCGGATCACCATCGCGCCCAGTTCCGTCACACGATCGTCGGTAATGCGCGACAGCGGCCCGGAGATAGAGATAGCCGCAAACGGCTGGCCGTGTTCGTCATAAATACAAGACGCCACGCAGCGCAGGCCGAGCGCATGCTCTTCATCATCGAACGAGTAGCCCCGTTTGCGCGTCTGGGCGAGATCCTCTTTCAGGTGCACTGGCGAAACCAGCGTCGCATGGGTGTAAGCATGCAGCCCTTTACGGTGCAGTAAGCTGCTGACCTGTTCATCATTCAGATTGGCTAAAAACGCTTTACCCGCGCCGGAAGCATGCATCGGCAATTTACCGCCAATGGGCGCTGACATGCGCATCAGTTGGGTACATTGCACTTGATCGATAATAATTGCCTGATGATCGCTTTGATCCAGTACGGCAAGGTTGACCGTTTCCCCGGACGCCTCCATTAATTTACGCAGGATCGGGTGCACAATGGCCATCAGGTTGCGGCTTTGCAAAAAGCTGCTGCCAACGATGAACGCATGCGCCCCCACCGACCAGTGGCCCAGATCGCCAACCTGGCGAACAAAGCCCAGTTGTTGCATGGTGGTCAGTAAACGGTGGGTAGTGGAGTTCGGCAAACCCGCCTGTTGCGCCAGTTCGGTCAGTGCGACGCTGCCGTGGGATTCGGCTATCCATTCCAGCAGTTTCAGGCCGCGGGTCAGTGACTGGACTTGCCCACCGGCCGGTGCGGCGGGAGTCGTGGCTTTTCTACCCCGTTTAGCGGGAACGGAAGCAACCATGGCTGGCTCCTTTTTCTGTATCGTGGAAATAATTTTCGTTTTAAGTGAGTATAACGCAACTCCGTTGCAGACTGATCGGATGAGTGATGCTGAACATCTCTCATGTTAACCCAGCGCCGCTTTTCCGGTCTGTTACTTTGTGCCAGTATGTCCTGCTGGCCTTTTGGCCTGATTGAGCGTTGTCGGGAGCACGTGTGAGCAGCAAAGTTGAGCAACTGAAACAGCAATTAAACGAAAGAATTCTGGTTCTGGATGGGGGCATGGGCACCATGATCCAGAGCTACCGTTTGAGTGAGCAGGATTTTCGCGGCGAGCGCTTCGCCGACTGGCCCTGCGATCTGAAAGGTAACAACGACTTGCTGGTGCTCAGCAAGCCGGAGGTGATTGCCGCCATCCATGACGCCTACTTTGCGGCGGGTGCCGACATCATCGAAACCAATACCTTCAACTCAACGACCATCGCCATGGCGGATTACCAGATGGAATCCCTGTCGGCGGAGATCAACTTTGCCGCGGCCAAACTGGCCCGTGCCAGCGCGGACAAGTGGACTGCACAAACCCCGGACAAGCCGCGTTACGTGGCGGGGGTGCTTGGCCCAACCAACCGCACTGCCTCTATCTCACCGGATGTGAACGATCCGGCGTTTCGTAACATCTCGTTCGATCAACTGGTCGCTGCTTATCGTGAGTCAACCAAAGCGCTGGTGGAAGGCGGATCGGACCTGATCCTTATCGAAACGGTGTTCGACACGCTGAATGCCAAGGCGGCGATCTTCGCCGTTAAAGAGGAGTTCGATGCGCTGGGCGTCGAACTGCCGATCATGATTTCCGGCACCATTACCGATGCGTCCGGGCGTACGCTCTCCGGTCAGACGACCGAAGCATTTTATAACTCGCTGCGCCACGCCGATGCGCTCACCTTCGGCCTGAACTGCGCCCTGGGGCCGGATGAATTACGCCAGTACGTGCAGGAACTGTCGCGCATTGCGGAATGCTACGTTACCGCGCACCCGAACGCCGGTCTGCCGAACGCCTTCGGCGAGTACGATCTGGATGCCGACACCATGGCCACGCAGATCCGAGAATGGGCGCAAGCGGGCTTCCTGAATATTGTCGGTGGCTGCTGCGGCACTACGCCGGAGCATATCGCTGCCATGAGCCGCGCGGTTGCCGGTTTGCCGCCGCGTAAGTTGCCGGACGTGCCTGTCGCCTGTCGTCTGGCGGGGCTCGAACCGCTGAACATTGGTGACGACAGCTTGTTTGTGAACGTGGGCGAACGTACCAACGTCACCGGTTCCGCTAAATTCAAACGTCTGATTAAAGAAGAAAAATACAGCGAAGCGCTGGACGTGGCGCGTCAGCAGGTGGAAAGTGGCGCACAAATCATCGACATCAACATGGATGAAGGGATGCTCGACGCGGAAGCGGCGATGGTGCGTTTCCTCAACCTGATTGCCGGTGAGCCGGATATTGCCCGGGTGCCGATCATGATCGACTCCTCCAAATGGGAGGTGATTGAAAAAGGGCTGAAATGCATTCAGGGCAAAGGCATCGTCAACTCCATCTCGATGAAAGAAGGGGTTGAGTCCTTTATTCACCATGCGAAGCGGGTTCGCCGCTACGGCGCGGCGGTGGTGGTGATGGCGTTTGACGAAGTAGGTCAGGCGGATACTCGCGAGCGCAAAATCGAAATCTGCCGCCGCGCTTACCACATCCTCACTGAAGAGGTGGGCTTCCCGCCGGAAGACATTATCTTCGACCCGAACATTTTTGCTGTCGCAACCGGTATCGAAGAGCATAACAACTACGCACAGGACTTTATTGGCGCATGTGAAGATATCAAGCGCGAACTGCCGCATGCACTCATCTCTGGCGGCGTCTCTAACGTGTCGTTCTCTTTCCGTGGTAACGATCCGGTGCGTGAGGCGATCCACGCCGTGTTCCTTTATTACGCCATTCGCAACGGTATGGACATGGGTATCGTCAACGCCGGGCAACTGGCTATCTACGACGATCTCCCTGCGGAACTGCGTGATGGCGTAGAAGATGTGATCCTCAACCGCCGCGACGATGCGACGGAACGTATGCTCGAACTGGCAGAGAAATACCGCGGCAGTAAAGCCGCCGACGACGGCGCTAATGCGCAACAAGCGGAATGGCGTAATTGGGATGTGAAAAAACGCCTCGAATATTCGTTGGTAAAAGGCATTACGGAATTTATTGAACTGGATACCGAAGAAGCCCGCCAACAGGCTGCGCGCCCGATTGAAGTGATCGAGGGGCCGCTGATGGATGGCATGAACGTGGTCGGCGATCTGTTCGGTGAAGGGAAAATGTTCCTGCCGCAGGTGGTGAAATCTGCCCGCGTGATGAAGCAAGCGGTCGCGTATCTGGAGCCGTATATCGAAGCCAGCAAAGAGCAGGGTAAGAGCAACGGCAAGATGGTGATCGCCACAGTGAAGGGCGACGTGCACGATATCGGGAAAAACATCGTTGGTGTGGTGCTGCAATGTAACAACTACGAGATTATCGATCTTGGCGTGATGGTGCCTGCCGACAAGATCCTGAAGACCGCGCGTGAAGAAAACGCTGACCTGATTGGTCTCTCCGGTCTTATCACTCCGTCGCTGGACGAAATGGTTAATGTGGCGAAAGAGATGGAACGCCAGGGCTTTACCATTCCGCTACTGATAGGTGGTGCGACCACCTCGAAAGCGCACACGGCAGTGAAAATCGAGCAAAACTATAGCGGGCCGACGGTATATGTGCAGAACGCGTCGCGCACCGTGGGCGTGGTGGCTTCCCTCCTGTCCGACACCCAGCATGATGATTTTGTGGCTCGCACCCGGAAAGAGTATGAAACCGTGCGCATCCAGCACGCGCGTAAAAAACCGCGTACACCGCCGGTGACTTTGCAGGCAGCGCGGGAGAACGACCTGGCTTTCGACTGGGCAAGCTATACGCCGCCAGTGGCGCACCGGCTGGGCGTGCAGGACGTGACCGCCAGCATTGAGACGCTGCGCAACTATATCGACTGGACGCCGTTCTTTATGACCTGGTCGCTGGCAGGGAAATACCCGCGCATTCTGGAAGATGAGGTGGTGGGTGAAGAGGCAAAACGCTTGTTTGCCGATGCGAATGAGATGCTCGATAAACTGAGTGCGGAAAAACTGCTCAATCCACGCGGAGTGGTGGGGCTGTTCCCGGCGAATCGCGTGGGCGATGACATTGAAATTTATCGCGACGAAACCCGCACACAGGTTCTGACAGTGGGTTGTCATCTGCGTCAGCAAACAGAAAAAGTGGGCTTTGCTAACTACTGTCTGGCGGATTTCGTTGCGCCAAAACAGAGCGGCAAAGCGGATTACATCGGTGCGTTCGCGGTGACTGGTGGGCTTGAGGAAGATGCGCTGGCAGAGGCCTACGATGCGGCGCATGACGATTACAACAAAATCATGGTGAAAGCCGTCGCCGATCGTCTGGCTGAAGCGTTTGCCGAATATTTGCACGAGCGGGTACGTAAAGTGTACTGGGGCTATGCACCCACTGAAAACCTCAGCAATGACGAACTGATCCGTGAAAATTATCAAGGGATCCGCCCGGCTCCCGGCTACCCCGCTTGTCCGGAACACACTGAGAAAGGGACGATTTGGCAACTGCTGGATGTGGAAAAGCATACCGGCATGAAGCTGACGGAGTCTTTTGCGATGTGGCCTGGCGCGTCCGTTTCCGGATGGTATTTCAGCCACCCGGACAGCAAGTATTTTGCTGTGGCGCAGTTGCAGCGGGATCAGGTTGAAGATTATGCACGGCGCAAAGGCATGTCGGTGGCGGAAGTTGAACGCTGGCTGGCACCCAATTTAGGCTACGATGCGGACTGATTCCAGAAGGGCATTTTTTAATGCCCTTTTTCATTGTTATTTCATTTGTGCGAAACAATTGTGAAGCAAACATAATACAAATTGAAACTAAGAACATTCTTAAAAGTGGATATTTTCTTAGACCCTTGTTCACCTTCATGCGTATGATAGTCGTTCGGCTAAAAGGCAAGATTGCTTACTCTTTTGCGCTTCATTTAATTGTCATAAATTTAACTTAGGTGTTATGAAATGGATATTTATGATATAAGGAAAAGAAATCTATTGCCGAAGGATTTTGAAAACATCCTGGCCCCGGATATCGCGAAAAATATAATCAAAAAGGAATATTTTATTGAGAGCAGCCCGAATAATATTTTGGGCAGCATCGACGGTTATACCATAAAGCGACATCACGGTTTTAAATATGGATTGCCGCACGATCCGTTAGGTCATCAAAAAGAAAAACATATTGATAGTCTGGTGGATAAAGGCGTGGTGGTAGTCGCGCGACCGAATGTTAGTACGCGTAGCCGCTTCTATTATCCTTTCTTTATTGCCGAGAATGGTGATCTGTTTTGTGTGCAACCTCTGTCGTTTAACGCCGTGTTTATCAGAACGATTCTGAACGGTTTTAAAGACAGCGTGGCGATGCATGGCCGCCCGGCGCCAACGCGTAGCGGCTTTGCGCCAGTGACGCCGGAGTATGGGCCTGGCTACTGGAAAAATAGTGAAAATGATTACCCTGGCGTGAAAAACGCGGCGATGATGATGATCAACCGGGCAACCAGCATGGCTGATGAAGGGCGGGTATTTGGCTCCGAGGGTAAGGATTATATGAATACCGCGCGTAACAGCGTTCAGTTATGGACGCCCATCCCGGACAGCGTGACATCGGATACTCGCGAAATCCTCTTTACCCGTTCGGTTATCCGGCGTTATGGCGAGAAGCGCACAGTATCCCAGAAATATCCACAAGGGGAGGATGCCAGGGCGCAATCGGGCCAATCATGGCAATGGATTCCAGGTGTATGTGATGAGGATTATGAGTTTAAAAAATAACGTATTGGTCTTTTGGGGAATTATGGATGGGCTGGCATTAGTCAGTTATTTCTACTTTTCGCTGCAAAGTGGCAATGTCCCTTTTTATTCCGATATAAGCAGTTTTTATACCCATTTTTCACAGTTGGGTGCCAGTGGTTTGATGGGGGTAATTATTCAGGTGATGTTTTTTATAAATATCGCACTGATCGTCTCATTGTTTTTTTCATGCTGGTCGTTGATTGTGAAAAAAGATATTCATAGTATCTTCTTTATTGGGCAGGAAATAGCCCGTTTATTGTCGTTAAAATGTTCGTTAGCGTTGATCCCGTTGTTTATGCACTTCACTGGTTATAGTGCCGCGTGGGGAGCATTCCTGCTGTTTTTTGTGTCGGAAGCGTTGAAAATTGGTTCGGTGGTATGGGCCAAACGCCATCCCGTTCCGCACGCTGATTCCATGATTACCGGCTAAATCTCCGTTTCTGTCACAAAATTGTCATTTTCCCTTACAACTCAGAGGGCGTCAGCTCGGCGTCCTGCGTTTTTCCCGGCTTTAACGCCTTATACTTACTTCATAATGTTGACGTTATCTTCGTGGGTAACACGCAACGCATAACGATAAGGAGGACCGGACCCTGTGTTGACTTTGCTCCATCTGCTTTCCGCTGTGGCCCTGCTGGTATGGGGGACCCATATTGTCCGTACTGGTGTGATGCGCGTGTTCGGCGCGCGTTTACGCACGGTTCTCAGCCGAAGTGTTGAAAAAAAACCGCTCGCGTTCTGTGCGGGCATCGGTGTTACCGCGCTGGTGCAAAGCAGTAACGCCACCACGATGCTGGTGACCTCGTTTGTGGCGCAGGATCTGGTGGCGCTTACCCCGGCATTAGTGATCGTGCTCGGCGCGGACGTCGGGACCGCCTTAATGGCGCGTATTTTAACGTTCGATCTCTCCTGGCTGTCGCCGCTGCTGATTTTTCTCGGCGTGATTTTCTTTCTCGGACGTAAGCAAACCCGCGAAGGGCAACTGGGTCGCGTCAGTATCGGCCTAGGGTTGATCCTGCTGGCGTTGGAACTGATTGTGCAGGCGGTCACGCCAATTACGCAGGCGAATGGCGTACAGGTTATTTTTGCGTCGTTGACGGGCGACATCATGCTCGACGCGCTGATTGGCGCAGTCTTCGCCATCATCAGTTACTCCAGCCTGGCGGCGGTGTTGCTCACGGCGACGCTGACCACCGCCGGTATTATCTCTTTCCCGGTGGCACTGTGCCTGGTGATCGGCGCAAATCTCGGCTCCGGTTTGCTGGCAATGCTGAATAACAGTGCCGCCAATGCTGCGGCTCGCCGTGTAGCGCTCGGCAGCTTGCTGTTTAAGCTGGTGGGGAGCCTGATTATTCTGCCGTTTGTGCATATGTTGGCGACGTCGATGCAAAAACTGCCGCTACCGGAAGCGGAACTGGTGATCTACTTCCACGTTTTCTACAACCTGATCCGTTGCCTGGCGATGGTGCCGTTTGCCGGACCGATGGCGCAGTTCTGTAAACGGATCATCCGCGAAGAACCGGAACTGGATACGCGTCTTAAACCGAAGCATCTCGACAGTTCCGCGCTGGATACCCCAACCCTTGCGTTGGCCAATGCCGCCCGGGAAACGCTGCGTATGGGCGATGCGATGGAGTTGATGCTGGAAGGGCTGCATAAGGTAATGCACGGTGAACCGCGACAGGGAAAAGAGCTGCGCAAACAGGCCGATGACGTCAACGTGCTGTATACCGCGATCAAGCTTTATCTGGCGCGCATTCCTCAGGGAGAACTGGCGGAGGAGGAGTCAAAGCGCTGGGCGGAAATTATCGAAATGTCGCTCAACCTTGAGCAGGCCGCCGATATTGTCGAGCGAATGGGCAGTGACATTGCGGACAAATCACTGGCGGCGCGGCGTGCTTTCTCCCTTGAGGGGCTGAAAGAACTGGATGCGCTGCACGAACGGCTGGTGGGGAATCTGAAACTGGCGATGTCGGTATTTTTCTCCAGCGATATCTCCAGTGCTCGCCGCCTGCGCCGCAGCAAGCACCGTTTCCGCATTATGAATCGCCGTTTCTCACATGCGCACGTTGAGCGTCTGCATCAGCAAAACGTGCAGAGCATTGAAACCAGTTCGCTGCACCTTGGCTTGTTGGGTGACATGAAACGCCTGAACTCCCTGTTCTGTTCCGTGGCCTACAGTGTGCTGGAACAACCGGATGAAGACGACGAACGCGACGAGAATTGACCCGTGTTGTGCCGTGCCCACGGGCACGGCTTGTCTGGTTTTTATCGCTCATTGTGTTGAGCTAAAAACCCCACTTTTACTGCGGTAGTGCACAAATTCGATTATATGGCGTAAAAATCCATTTTTATCTCTCCCGGAAGCCAGTTATATTCCGCTTTTACAGGAGAATGTATGCTGCCAATCCAATCAACACGTTTAAACAAATACATCAGCGAAAGCGGGATTTGCTCACGCCGCGAGGCTGACCGTTACATCGAACAGGGCAATGTCTTTATTAACGGCAGGCGCGCCGGTATTGGCGATCAGGTTGTCGCCGGAGACGTTGTAAAAGTGAATGGTCAACTTATCGAGCCGCGAAACGAAGAAAATCTGGTGTTTATCGCGTTGAATAAGCCCGTTGGCATTGTCAGTACGACGGAAGATGGCGAAAAAGACAATATTGTTGATTTCGTTAATCACAGCAGCCGAATCTTCCCTATCGGTCGGTTAGACAAAGATTCTCAGGGGCTGATTTTTCTCACGAACCACGGCGATCTGGTGAATAAAATCCTGCGTGCCGGCAATGACCATGAGAAAGAGTATCTGGTCACGGTAAATAAGCCGGTTACCGATGAGTTTGTGCGCGGTATGGGGGCAGGTGTGCCGATCCTCGGCACGGTAACCAAAAAGTGCAAGGTGAAGAAAGAAGCACCGTTTACCTTCCGCATCACGCTGGTTCAGGGGCTGAACCGCCAGATCCGTCGTATGTGCGAACACTTTGGTTATGACGTCACTAAGCTGGAACGCACGCGCATTATGAACGTCAGCCTGACCGGGTTGCCGCCAGGGGAGTGGCGCGATCTTACGGATGATGAGCTGATTACGCTGTTTAAGCTGATTGAAAATTCAACCTCAGAAGCGAAGCCGAAAGCAAAAGCGAAACCGCAGGCGGCGAAAAAACCTGCGGTGAAAGTGGCAAAGCCCGAAGAGAAAAGCCGGGCCAAACCGGCGGGCAAACGCTTTACCCAACCGGGGCGAAAAAAGAAAGGGCGCTAATCAGCGTCTGCCGCGCGTTGAGGTGTTCGCAGACCAGGAAAACGTTGTATTTTCGTCCGGTTTATAAGCCTGCTGTTTTTTCACCTGGCGGGCTTTCTTCGCAGCCACTTCACGCTGCGCCATCAGTTTATCGATGTACTCTTTCTTTACGTGATTCGCTTCAGAGTTGCTGAGCGGGCGCCCGTGTGCGATGCGCGCGCGGTCGAGCAGCGTTTTCAACTCCCGCTGCTCACTCTCTGTCATCTCTTTTTGCGTCAATCTGGTCAGTGCCATAAGACTCTCTCCCTAGGATGTATTTCGAGTGTACGCGATGTCCAGGTATTGTCTATGTGCGGGGCGCACAACTCTCGAAAGCGCCCCCACGTTGCCGATAAACGGTCATTTTACACGTGATGCGCAGAGCACCGTATCGGACAAGCCTGGCAGATCGGTTATTCGTGCTCTGTCACCACTTCTGTTTTCCGCCCTTCCACCGGTTTACCAGACCAGTAACCCGCCAGCAGCGAGCCGGAAAGATTGTGCCAGACGGAGAACAGTGCGCCAGGCAGTGCCGCGAGCGGCGAGAAGTAAATTTTCCCGAGTGCGGCCGCAAGGCCGGAGTTCTGCATCCCCACTTCAATGGCCAGCGTGCGGCAGGTAGACTCGTCAAACCCGAACAGACGCCCGCCCCAGTAACCCCCGAGCAGACCGATGCTGTTATGCAGGATCACCGCGGCGATAACCACCAGACCTACCGATGCAATATACGCGGCGGAACCAGCAACCACTGCGCTGATAATCGCCAGAATGCAGACCATCGAGAACGCAGGCAGCCAGGGTTCCACGGCCTTGACCAGGCGTGGGAACAGGTGGTGGATTGCCAGCCCAAGGCCAATCGGGATCACTACAATTTGCAGGATGCTTAGCAGCATTCCCATCACATCCACCTGAATATGCGCATCCACATACAACCGCGTCAGTAGCGGCGTCGCAATCACGCCAACCAGGGTGGAAACCGACGAGATAGTCACGGATAGCGCCACGTCGCCTTTTGCCAGATAAATCATCACGTTTGACGCTGTTCCGCTGGCGACGCTACCGACCAGTACCATTCCGGCGGAGAGATCCGGCGGCATTTTAAAGAGTAACGCTAATAGCCATGCCGCCAGTGGCATCACCAGATAGTGCAGGAAAATCCCTGCTGCGACCGGTGCCGGGCGTGCCAGAACGCGTTTGAAGTCATCGATTTTCAGGTGCACGCCCATACCCAGCATGATCAGCATTAGCAGCGTGGTTACCCACGGGCCGATGGCGATAAAGGTCGGTGGGAAGTAATAGGCGAGAACAGAGAGCAGCAGTGCCCATAACGGGAACAGCCGCGTGAGAGTTGCGAGCATGTATCTATTCCTTGCGATTGTTATGTCGTGTCGTGTTGTCTTTTTTGTAATAAGGGTCGGGATCGGGCCCGACCATAGTTATTGTTTATCGTGCTAAGGAATATTATTCAAACGAATTATGATGAAGATGTTTTATGTTGCGCTGCGCACGCTTTCCCAGCTTAACCCGAAGCGGGCAAGGTATTTGCGCAGGCGATCCGCATCATTTGGGTTCGCCTTTTTCTGCCGGGAAACCGCAAACAGTTCGCGCCCGGCTTCCGACAGCGTCTGACTGCGGCGGCAAATGTCGATCACGGTTTCCAACTGGCGTTGATCAAAGAGATCAAGCGTGCTGAGATCCAGCGGCAGCGTGGAAGAGACCGGTGTGCCGCGCCAGTGATGCTCCAAGCGCTGTAGTTCTTCATCGACCAGCGCGAGCGTAATGCGCCCTTGCTCGGCCAGCGTGGCCATGCGCGCAATCGACGTACTGAGTTCGCGGAAATTTCCCCGCCATGCCGCATGTGGTGAACAGGCGAAAGCCAGGTAGCGCTCACGGGCATCTTTATCGAAACGGATTTGTGTCTGTTGCTCCAGCGCAAAGCGTTGCAGCTCATACTCAATATTGGGGGCAATATCCTCCCGGCGATCCGCCAGCCCCGGCAGCGCGAACGTCCACATATTGATACGCGCATAGAGATCTTCACGAAAGCGCCCTTCATCCACCCACTGCTGCATATTCCGGTGGGTTCCGGCAATCAACTGGAAGTCGCTGTGTACTTCTTTATCGGCACCGAAGGGAAAAAAGGTTTTCTCTTCAATCGCTTTTAGCAGCATGGCCTGCTCATCCAGCCCTAATTCGGCGATTTCGTCGAGAAACAGTACGCCGCCATCTGCTTCACGCAGCAGGCCAGTACGTGCCTGTTGTGCGCCCGTAAAGGCACCTTTCACATGACCGAACAGCGTCGACATGGCGTTATCGCCGCGCAGCGTCGCGCAGTTCACCGCCACCAGTCGCCCCGGCACCAGATGGCGTGACTGGCGTAGCTGGAAAATACGCTTTGCCAGAAACGATTTGCCCGCACCGGTGGGGCCTGTGAGCAGAATGGGTGCCGTTGAACGCAGCGCGACGCGTTCAATCTGATCGATAAGCCGGTTAAAGGTGGTGTTGCGGGTATCAATGCCGGATTTGAGAAACGACACCGATTGCTGTTGTTCACGCTGGAAACGGCTGGTTAACGTGGCGTAACGGCTTAAATCGAGATCGATCACCGAACAGACGCCAGCGGCGATCGCCTCATCAGACGAACCTTTTGCCGCCGGGCCGGTTTGCAACAGGCTGGCGGGCAGATAACGCGCTTCCGTCAGCAAAAACCAACAGATTTGTGCGACGTGCGTCCCGGTGGTGATATGCACCAGATACTCTTCGTTATCCGTATCGAACGGATAGTGCGTGGCGAAATCGAGAAAGGCGGCATACACCTCTTCAAAATCCCAGGGATCTTTAATCGTCACCGCATGCATGCGAACGCGGGTATGGGGGGAGAGTTGCGCAATATCGTCCGCAGCCTGTTGCGCCAGCCCTTTATCCCGCGGTTGATGCAGCAGTTCGAGACGATCGACAGGAAAATCTGGCTGCTGACATAGCCCTACCGTTGGCCGCCATTTGCGAAAGCGGTTTTGCCGCTTTCCCCGTTTATCCAGCACCGTACCCAGGACACCAATCACCACCCGACGTTTCATGTTTATCCTAAAAGATAAAAATAGATATTAAAGGATAAAAAATACCTTCCTGATGCGCAACCGCTCTGCACGTTGTTAAAAATAAAATATTTATTTATCAATGAATTAAAAATTTATCTGGCGGATTTTTTATGTTGGCACGTATCTGGCAATAACTACCCATGTCAGCATGCTGGGTCCGCAGGGGGTAACACTCCCCGCCGGCGCACCGGGAACGGCGTAAGTCGTTATCCAGGGGGCGTTCCGTCAGCAGAAAGACATGTGCGAAAAGTCGGTTTTCTATCGGGTTCGACTCCCGAATTCGCAACTCATTATCCCTTGAGATAACCATGATGCAGTACCCGGTAGCCAGCTGTACATGGCTACCCCCAACGACCGCCGGTAACGGCGCCGGGCGGCAGGCAAAACACCGTTTCCCCTGTGGTTTCGCCCCTGCATCCGCGGTCGTTAAGGCAAAACACGATTAAGGAGAGAGTCATGACCAATAAAATCACAATACGTAAAGGTCAGTTAGGTCTGCTGGCAAGAGAGGGCGACTATTATCAGGTGCTGGAAGCCGGTGAGCACCGCCAGCCATGGTTCAACAAGCCCGAGCTGCTGGTGGTGAATATTGACGGCAGCGACGTGGCGGAAGGCCTGGCGGAGTACCTGCGTCGTTTTCAGCCGCAATGGGTTGAGCGTTACTGCCTGGTGGCCGATATGGATACGCATGAAGCGGGCGCGCTTTACCGGGATGGCGTATTGCAGGAGATCCTGCCGCCCTCTACGCGCCGCCTGTACTGGAAAGCGGATGAAACGCTGAAACTGGTGCGCATGGACACGCGTGACGTGAGCGTGCCGACAGAGATCCTCAATGCGGTGTTACAGCCGAAGCGCGGTGCAACGGTAAAAGGTCGCGATAACATTCTGGCGGTGCAGGTACCGGCATGGCATGTGGGTGTTTTAAAAGTGGATGGCGCAACACAGGGACTCTTACCGGCAGGTTTAAGCGGTTACTGGAAAGTGAACCACCTGGTCGAAGCGGACGTGGTGGATCTGCGCTTGCAGGTGCTTGAGGTGAGCGGCCAGGAGATCCTCACCAAAGACAAAGTGACGCTGCGCCTGAACCTGGCGGCGAACTGGCGTTATACCGATGTCCTGAGCGCGTTTGCGCAGTTAAGCAAACCGCTGGAGCACCTTTATCGTGAGTTGCAGTTTGCCCTGCGTGAAGCGGTGGGAACGCGCACCCTTGATGAGCTGCTGGAAGATAAGCAAATCATTGATGAAGCCGTTAGCGCGCAGGTGGCGGGTCGTATGGCGGCGTTTGGGATTGAGGTGGCATCGCTGGGTGTTAAGGACATCATTTTACCCGGTGAGATGAAAACCATTCTGTCGCGTTTAGTGGAAGCGGAAAAATCGGCGCAGGCCAACGTGATCCGCCGCCGGGAAGAAACTGCCGCGACCCGTTCGTTACTGAACACAGCAAAAGTGATGGAAAGCAACCCGGTAGCATTGCGCCTGAAAGAGCTGGAAACCCTGGAACGTGTAGCGGAACGCATCGATAAGATCTCGGTCTTCGGTGGTCTGGATCAGGTATTACACGGCCTTGTGAACATCAAAGGAAGCCATGATGCAAAATAACGATTATCAGTTGCTGGCGCAGGAGAACACCGCGCCGGTGAAAATGTGGACCCACGGCGTACCGGTAGAACCGGAAGCGCGTGAGCAACTGCTGAAGACGGCAAAAATGCCATTTATCTTCAAACACCTGGCGGTGATGCCAGATGTACATCTGGGAAAAGGCTCGACCATCGGCAGTGTGATCCCGACCAAAGGGGCGATTATCCCGGCGGCGGTTGGCGTGGATATTGGCTGCGGCATGATTGCGGTACGCACCTCGCTGTTGGCGGGGGATCTACCGGACAACCTGAGCGGATTGCGGAGCGCCATCGAGCGGGCCGTACCGCATGGCCGTTCGGTGAACCGTGCGAAGCGTGATAAAGGCGCCTGGGAAAATCCGCCCCAGGAAGTGAATAACCACTGGGCTTTGCTGGCACCGCGTTTTCAGCGTTTAACGGAGAAATACCCCCAATTGTTGAAAACCAATAATCATCAGCATCTGGGTACATTGGGAACCGGTAACCACTTTATTGAAATATGTCTGGATGAACAGCAGCGTGTATGGGTGATGTTGCACAGCGGGTCGCGTGGTGTCGGGAACGCCATTGGTAATGTGTTTATTACTCTGGCGCAGCAAGATATGCAGCAGCATATTGCGAACCTGCCGGACAGAAACCTGGCTTACTTTCAGGAAGGTAGCAAACACTATGATGACTATCTGGAAGCGGTGGAGTGGGCGCAGGATTTTGCCCGCCATAACCGTGAAGTGATGATGGCGCGGGTACTGTCTGTACTGTCGAAGACCGTCACCAAACCCTTTATGACGCAGCAGGAAGCCGTAAATTGTCATCACAACTATGTGCAAAAAGAGACGCACTTTGGTGAAGCGGTATGGGTCACGCGTAAAGGTGCGGTTTCGGCGCAAAAAGGGCAGATGGGGATCATTCCTGGTTCGATGGGGGCGAAAAGCTTTATTGTCCGCGGGCTGGGTAATGAAGATAGTTTCTGTTCCTGTAGCCACGGCGCCGGACGGACCATGAGCCGTACGGCGGCGAAAAAACGTTTTACGGTGGATGATCAGATCCGCGCCACTGCGCATGTGGAGTGCCGTAAAGACAGCGATGTGATCGATGAGATCCCGATGGCTTACAAAGATATTGATGCCGTGATGGCGGCGCAGGCCTCGCTGGTGGAAGTGGTGCATACCTTGCGTCAGGTGGTGTGTGTAAAAGGATAAAAAGAAGGATAACCAGTATGGAATATCAAGGGGTTGACACCGCCATGCGAGAACGCGTGCGGCAAACGTTATGCGAGGTGGAGCGGAAATACCGCATAAAAGTGCTGTATGCCTGCGAGTCCGGGAGTCGTGGCTGGGGGTTTGCGTCGCCAGACAGTGACTACGATGTGCGGTTTTTGTATGTTCATGAACCCCAGTGGTATCTGCGGGTTGAACCGCAGCGCGATGTCATAGAACTGCCCATAGACGATGAGCTGGATGTGTGTGGTTGGGAGTGGCGCAAAGCGCTGGGGTTGCTGAAAAGCGCTAACCCGACCTTAATCGAATGGCTGGATTCACCGGTGGTTTATCAGCAGGAGGATGCCACGCTGGCGGCGCTGCGTACGCAGGTGCCGCACTGGTTTTCACCGGTCAGAGCACGCTGGCATTACTATTCGATGGCGAAGAAAAACTTTCATGGTTATTTGCAAGGGGAAGCGGTGCGGCTGAAGAAATATTTCTATGTGCTGCGCCCGTTGCTGGCAGTGCGCTGGATAGAAGCCGGCAAAGGAATGCCGCCGATGCGTTTTGCCACTCTGCTGGAGGGCAGCAACCTGGGCGCTCCCCTGCGTGCGGAAATCGATGAATTGCTAGTGTTAAAACAGCGGGCGGGAGAAGCGCAATACGGCCCGCGACGCCCTGTATTGCACGACTTTATCAAAACGGAACTGGCGCGCGGTGAAGTACCGGACGTGCTGCCGGAGAGCCGTAGCGGTAAGATGAGCGATCTCGATCAGTTGTTGTACCAGACCGTGTTGTCTTCTTCGTGAACGTTGCCGGAGAGTGCTGCACTTACCCAGCCTGCTTACTCCCGCAGGCTGGGTAACGCGAAGTCACCCTCCGGCAGCATCGCCTGTCACTCAAAGAGATTATGGTGCAGTTTCTGCACCACTTGCTCGGCTTCTGCGCCCGGCACCAGGAAGCAGAGGTTATGGCTGGATGCACCGTAACAAATCATGCGGATGTTGAACGGATCCAACACGCCAAACACCTCTTTACCCACGCCGCACGCTTTCGACAAATCGTTGCCAATCAGCGCGACCAGCGCCAGGTTCTCTTCCACTTCCACGCGGCACAGTGATGAGAGTTCTGTCAGCAACCCCTGCGTGAGTAATGTATCGCCCGTAGACGTTGAGCCAGTGGTATCCAGCGTCAGCGCCACGCTCACTTCGGAAGTGGTGATCAAATCGACGGAGATGTTATGCCGCGCCAGAATGCCGAATACTTCCGCAAGGAAACCGCGGGAGTGCAGCATATTCAGGCTGTGCAATGTCAGCAGCGTTTGTTTGCGGCGCAGCGCCAATGCACGGAACAGCGGCGGGTTGTTGGTTTTATTGCACACCAGCGTGCCACCGGCTTTAGGCTCTTTGCTGGACCCCACAAATACCGGGATATCACTGCGTACCGCAGGCAGCAGTGTGGCAGGATGCAGCACTTTCGCACCAAAGGTCGCCATTTCTGCCGCTTCTTCAAAGGCGATTTCATCAATACGTTTTGCCGCTGGCACGACACGCGGATCGGTGGTGTAAATACCGGGGACGTCGGTCCAGATGTCGACACGCGTTGCGTGCAACGCTTCACCGAGAAGCGCGGCGGTGTAGTCGCTGCCGCCACGGCCCAGCGTAGTGGTGCGACCTTTGGCCTCGCTTCCGATAAAGCCCTGAGTGATCACCAGACCGTCGGTAAGGCGAGGTGCAAGCTGCTGCGCAGTCAGTTCCGCCAGCGCAGGGACATCCGGCTCGGCGCGGCCAAAACGATCGCTGGTACGCATGACTTTACGCACATCAAACCACAGCGCCTGTACACTGCGTTCACGCAGCACTTCAACAAACAGCAGGGTCGACATCAACTCGCCGTGGCTAACCAGTTCATCGGTCAGGGCGGTGGAGGTAGCAAGCGAGGCAGCTTCTGCAAGCGTGCTGATGTTTTCCAGCAGGCGTTCAATCTCTTCGCGGATCACGTCCGGGTTGGACATCCGCTCCAGAATATCGAACTGAATTTTACGAATAGCATCGAGTTTGACGAACCGTTCACTGGCCTCCAGTCCTTCTGCCAGCGCGACCAGCAGATTGGTCACGCCCGCAGAGGCGGAGAGCACCACCAGGCGAACATCGGAATCGGAAAGCACCACGTCCGCACTACGGTTCATGGCATCATAATCGGCAACGCTGGTGCCGCCGAATTTGGCGACAACTAAATTAGACATAACAACCTCGTGTCAGGGGATCCACTATTTCAGCCATGGCACAAGGGAAGAGCGAAAAACGGGGTGGGCGCAGATAACAAAACAACTACGATTTCCCCAGAAGTGCTCCACCTTGCGAAACGCCCGACTGGGAACGTTTCTGGTGACAACCCAGAGGATTCAGCCTCTGTAGCCGATAACAAACGCTGCCAGGCGTTTTGCTATCTCGGCGTTGCTCCCCCTCAGGTGTTTTCTTCAGTTTGGCTCTTCCAACACCGTGTACCTGGGCAACGCGCCTCTTCTGGCTATTACCTTCGCCTTTCGCGCCGCAGCGGTGTTGGCTGCCTTCACTTACCCCGGTCACTTACCTGTGTAAGCTCCCGGGGATGCGCTCAGTTGCCGCCTTGCTGCAACGCGAAATGCGTTGGTAATAAATACCTTCGCTTTCACACCGCAGCGGTGTTGGCTGCCTTCACTTACCCCGGTCACTTACCTGTGTAAGCTCCCGGGAATGCGCTCAGTTGCCGCCTTGCTGCAACGCGAAATGCGTTGGTAATAAATACCTTCGCCTTTCACGGCTCGGTAGTACAACACAATCGACTCCACGCGCACGCGGAGCGTGTCGTTATAAATAAAGCGTCAGCGGGTGCGCTGTCAACGACGGGATTATGCGGATTTTTCATGCTGCTTTGGTGATCAGTAAAATGCCTTATGTTGTGCGCAAATGTACCGTTTTTTGCTGGCGTTTTGCGCATTGCGCACCGGGTGCGAAACAAAAACCATCACAATTTTCCCTGGCAGGCGCTACAATCGACCGCAGTCACAATTCTCAAATCAGAAGAGTATTGCTATGAAAAACATCAATCCAACGCAGACCTCTGCCTGGCAGGCATTACAGAAACATTACGCTGACATGAAGGACGTTACTCTCGCGGAGTTGTTCGCGAAAGATGGCGACCGTTTTGGCAAGTTTTCCGCAACGTTCGACGATTTGATGCTGGTGGATTTTTCTAAAAACCGTATCACCGAAGAAACCCTGAACATCCTGTTGTCGCTGGCGAAAGAGACGGAACTGGCTGGCGCCATTAAATCCATGTTCTCTGGCGAGAAAATTAACCGTACGGAAGATCGCGCGGTTCTGCACGTCGCGCTGCGTAACCGTAGCAATACGCCGATTGTGGTTGATGGCAAAGATGTCATGCCGGAAGTGAACGCAGTTCTGGAGAAAATGAAAGCTTTCTCGGAAGCGATCATTTCTGGTGCCTGGAAAGGTTACACCGGAAAACCTATCACCGACGTGGTGAACATTGGTATCGGTGGTTCCGACCTTGGCCCGTTCATGGTCACCGAAGCACTGCGCCCGTACAAAAATCACCTCAACATGCACTTTGTTTCTAACGTCGATGGTACCCACATCGCTGAAGTGCTGAAAAAAGTGAACCCGGAAACCACGCTGTTCCTCGTGGCCTCCAAAACCTTCACCACCCAGGAAACCATGACCAACGCCCACAGCGCGCGCGACTGGTTCCTGAAAACTGCCGGTGATAATAAACACGTAGCGAAACACTTTGCGGCGCTTTCCACCAACGCCAAAGCAGTTGGCGAGTTCGGTATCGACACCGCGAATATGTTCGAATTCTGGGATTGGGTAGGTGGTCGTTACTCTTTGTGGTCCGCTATTGGTCTGTCGATCATTCTCTCTGTAGGCTACGACAACTTTGTGGAACTGCTCTCCGGCGCCCATGCGATGGACAAGCACTTCTCCACCACTGAGCTTTCGAAAAACCTGCCGGTATTGCTGGCGTTGATCGGCATCTGGTACAACAACTTCTTCGGTGCTGAAACCGAAGCGATCCTGCCGTATGACCAGTACATGCATCGTTTTGCCGCTTACTTCCAGCAGGGCAACATGGAATCCAACGGCAAATATGTTGATCGTAATGGCAACGCGGTGGATTACCAGACAGGCCCTATCATCTGGGGTGAGCCGGGCACCAACGGTCAGCACGCGTTCTACCAGCTGATCCATCAGGGGACAAAAATGGTGCCGTGTGACTTTATCGCACCGGCTAAAACCCACAATGCGCTCTCCGATCACCATCAGAAACTGCTGTCTAACTTCTTTGCCCAGACCGAAGCGCTGGCGTTCGGTAAATCCCGTGACGTGGTTGAACAGGAGTATCGCGATCAGGGTAAAGATCCGGCGACGCTGGAAAACGTTGTGCCGTTCAAAGTGTTCGAAGGCAACCGTCCGACCAACTCCATTCTGCTGCGTGAAATCACGCCATTTAGCCTCGGTGCGTTGATTGCGCTCTATGAGCACAAAATCTTCACCCAGGGTGCCATTCTCAACATCTTCACTTTTGACCAGTGGGGCGTTGAGTTGGGTAAACAATTGGCGAACCGCATTCTGCCGGAGCTGGGCGATGCCAGCGCAGTGTCGAGCCACGATAGCTCCACCAACGGCCTGATTAACCGCTATAAGTCCTGGCGCGCTTAATCCGGAAAGCGTCGCTTCGGCGACGCTTTTTTTTCCTCTGCATTTATTACGTCCGGGTTTTATATATTGGTGCCCCGAACTTGCCGATATATAAGTAATGGCAATATTGATATTTTCATTATGGAAAGATTATAAAGAATAATCTGATTCGGTAATGTCGTAATGAACGATCAGGTTTATCCGAAAATGTCGTCAACGCCGTCGACCCTTGCTATAAATTTTAGGACTAGCCTCATTGTGTCACCTTTTTGAAATTATTTAATTGTTTGATAAATATCACATTTATTTTTTATTCATTTTCTTCCCAACCGCTAAATACCCGTTTTCCTAAAACTCACTCACCTATTTCCCGGGGCGTAATTCATCTGCTTTAGTTGTGTATACTCGATCTCGCCTGAGTTTTTTCAGGTAAATCTCCATTCATTCAATGAAGGGATATTGATATGAAAAAAGTCCTGTATGGCATTTTTGCCATATCCGCACTTGCGGCGACCTCTGCCTTTGCAGCACCGGTATTAGTCGGTGAAGCAGCAGGGTCAGCAGCGACCTCTGTCTCTGCGGGCAGTTCTGCAGCGACGGGCGTTAGCACCGTAGGCTCTGCGGCGGGTGTCGCTCTGGCGGCAGTCGGTGGCGGTGATGGCTCCAACACTGGAACCACGACCACCACAACAACAAGTACCCGGTAATAGCGGGTGCATTAACTATAACCACACTTCGGTGTGGTTATTTCGCCCCTTTCGGAGAAGAGTCGTGAAGCGACCTGGAATCATTTTGCTTTGCCTGCTCCTTCAGGCATGTTCTGGCCCGATCAAAGGCCTGGGAACGTCGCTTTGGAATAGTGTGTTTGGTACCCCTGGTGCGCATCTGACAGATGACGAACTGCTCAATATGCCTTATGCCAGTCAGTACGTGCAGCTTAATGACGGCCCACAACTGTTTGTGGTGCTCGCTTTCGCGGAAAACGGGCAGCAGAAATGGGTGACCCAGGATCAGGCTGTCATCGTCACACAGAATGCCCGCATTGTGAAAACCCAGCTTGGCGGCGACAAGCTCGGCGGCGATAACCTCATTGAAGTGAATAACTTAAGCGCCGATCCGTTGGCCAAACCGAATCAGATTATTGATGGCACCCGTTGGACGCGCGTTATGGGCTGGTCACAGCATAAGCAGGTGCGCTATGCCGTCGCGCAGTCAGAGTTCCATTGGAACGGAACGGACACGATAAAACTGGCCGGTGATGAAACGGTTGTTCGCGTGCTGGATGAAGAGGTCACCACCGAAGAGAAAAACTGGCGTAACCGTTACTGGGTAGATGATGAAGGGCTTATCCGCCAGTCGGTACAGTCTCTCGGCGCGGGATTCTTCCCGGTGAAAATGACCCTGATTAAGGCGGCGAAAGAATGAAAACGTACGCGTTGCTTCCGCTATTACTCACACTCTTTTCCCCGCTGGTGCTGGCGACAGGGACCGTCGATGTGTATGTCGCAGGCGATGCGACACCGAAAAAGCTCACCAATGCTGAGCATTTAGTCGACCTGGTTGGGCAACCCCGACTGGCGAACAGCTGGTGGCCTGGCGCGGTCGTCAGCGAACGACAGGCTACCATTGCACAGCAGGCGCGGCATCAGGCACTGCTGGAGCGCCTGAGTCGTCTTGCCGCTGACGAAGACGGTGATGCTGCCGCGGCCATTAACGCTCTGCGTCGGCAATTGCAGGCGATAAAAGTAACCGGTCGGCAAATCGTGCCGCTCGACCCGGACTATATCCGTCTACACCGCCTTTCTAACCGCCCTTTGCAAGGGGAATACACCCTGTGGGTTGGGCCGCAGCCTGACACGATTAGTGTGGTGGGATTGATCAGTAGCCCTGGCAAGAAGCCGTTCACACCCGGGCGGGATGTGGTGAGCTATCTGGATGATATGGACCTGCTAAGCGGGGCGGAACGTAGTTATGCCTGGGTGATTTATCCCACCGGTCAAACACAGAAAGTGCCGGTGGCGTACTGGAACAGACGCCACGTCGAGCCGATGCCCGGTAGCGTGATTTTCGTGGGTTTTGCGCCGGGTCTGTGGAGCAACGTTTATGACGAGCTCAATGCCGACATTCTTGAGTCCCTGACGCATCGGATACCGGAATAATAATGAAAAAATCGTTTGTAATAAGCCTGTTGGCGCTTGGAGTAAGCGCGGCCTGTCACGCAGAAACGTTTCCGGACCCGGTTGGCCCGTCCCAGTCTGATTTTGGCGGTGTGGGTCTGCTGCAAACCCCAACGGCACGTGTAGCACCAGAAGGCGAGCTAAGCCTTAACTACCGCGACAACAAGCAATACCGCTTCTACTCCGCTTCAGTGCAACTGTTGCCGTGGCTGGAAACGACGCTGCGTTATACCGATGTGCGTACGCGCAAATACAGTTCCGTGGAGGCGTTCTCCGGCGATCAATCTTACAAAGATAAAGCGTTTGATTTGAAAGTGCGGTTGTGGGAAGAGGGCTACTGGTTACCGCAAGTGGCCGTGGGTGCACGTGACGTGGGCGGTACCGGTTTGTTCGATGGTGAATATCTGGTGGCGAACAAAGCCTGGGGACCGTTCGATTTCTCACTCGGTATCGGCTGGGGCTATCTGGGTACCAGCGGCAATATCAAAAACCCGCTCTGTACCTACGACACGAAGTTCTGTACCCGTGATACCCGTTATAAAGCCGCAGGCTCAACGGATACGTCACAAATGT
Source organism: Kosakonia oryzendophytica (assembly GCF_900094925.1). Classification (GTDB taxonomy): domain Bacteria; phylum Pseudomonadota; class Gammaproteobacteria; order Enterobacterales; family Enterobacteriaceae; genus Kosakonia; species Kosakonia oryzendophytica. The sequence continues at coordinate 29,347 of NZ_FMAY01000002.1, forward strand.
TTCGCGGTCCGGCCGCGCTGTTTGGTGGGGTGGAGTACCAGACGCCCTGGCACCCGCTGCGTCTGAAGCTGGAATACGAAGGCAACAACTATCAGCAGGATTATGCCGGTAAACTGCCGCAGCGCAGCAGCGTTAACGTCGGTGCTATTTACCGCGTTGCCGATTGGGCCGACATTAACCTGAGTTATGAGCGCGGTAACACCTGGATGTTCGGCTTTACCTTGCGCAATAACTTCAACGATCTGCGCCCTGCTTATATCGATAACTCACGCCCGAGATATCAGCCAGAGCCGCAGGACGCCATTTTGCAGCACTCCGTGGTGGCGAATCAGCTTACTCTGCTGAAATACAATGCCGGTTTCGCAGACCCGCAAATTCAGGTAAAAGGCGATACGCTGTATGTCACCGGCGAGCAGGTGAAGTACCGCAATACCCAGGAGGGGATCGAGCGGGCTAACCGCATTATTATGAATGACCTGCCTGACGGTATTCGTACCATTCGTATTAACGAAAACCGGCTGCACTTGCCACAGGTGACCACCGAAACGGATGTCGCCAGTCTGAAGCGCCATCTTGAAGGCGAACCGTTGGGGCAAGATACGGAACTGGTGCAAAAACGCGTGACGCCAATCGTGCCGGAAAGTACCGAGCAGGGATGGTATATCGACCGACCGACGTTTGACTTCCATATCGATCCGGTACTTAACCAGTCGCTTGGCGGCCCGGAAGGGTTCTACATGTACCAGATCGGCGTGATGGCGACAGCGGATTGGTGGTGGACGGATCATCTGCTGACCACAGGAAGCCTGTTTGGTAACCTGGCCAATAACTACGACAAATTTAACTATACCAACCCGCCAAGGGACTCAGCGCTGCCGCGCGTTCGTACTCGCGTGCGTGAATATGTGCAGAACGATGTCTACGTGAACAACATGCAGGCGAACTACTTCCAGTATCTGGGCAATAACATTTATGGCCAGGTGTATGCAGGGTATCTGGAAACCATGTATGGCGGGGCCGGTGCAGAACTGATGTGGCGTCCCGTAGACAGTAACTGGGCGTTTGGCGTAGATGCCAACTACGTGAAACAGCGTGACTGGCGCAGCGCGCAGGACATGATGAAATTTACCGATTACAGCGTGAAGACAGGGCATTTCACCGCCTACTGGACGCCGTGGTTTGCACAGGATGTATTGGTGAAAGCCAGCGTCGGGCAGTATCTGGCGGGGGATAAAGGCGGCACGCTGGACATCTCCAAACACTTCGACAGCGGCGTTGTGGTTGGTGCCTACGCCACGATCACCAACGTGTCGGCAGCACAGTACGGGGAAGGGGACTTCACCAAAGGGGTTTATATTTCAGTACCGCTGGATCTCTTCAGTATCGGTGCCACTCGCAGTCGTGCTGGCATCGGCTGGACGCCGCTGACGCGTGACGGTGGCCAGAAACTGGGGCGTAAATTTGAGCTGTACAATATGACCAACGATAAAACGCTGAACTTCCAGTAAGCATTTCTTTCGCTGAACGTTACCGGACACCCCTCTCTCAGGAGAGGGGGTTATAGCTGGCGCAGCAACCGCGCCGGGTTTCCCGCATAAACCCCTTTCGTGGTAATCGATTTGGTCACTACGCTGCCTGCGCCGATAACTGCACCGTCGCAAATGGTCACCGCCAGAATCGTTGCGCCGCTGCCAATCGACACATCATTGCCAATCACAATGCGTCCCCAGCTTTCGCGGTCCGGATTGGGTTTGCCTTCGCGGAACATGTCGTTCGCAAACATCACCCCATGGCCGATAAAGCAGCGCTCGCCCACGGTCACGTATTCACAGATAAAGGTGTGTGACTGAATTTTGCTGCCGTTACCAATCTGCGTATTCCCCTGAATTTCCACAAATGGCCCGACGAAAACGCCCTCACCCAGCGTACAGCCATACAAATTGGCGGGTTCGTAAATCACCACATTCTCACCGCAGGTGACGTTACGTACCCCGGTCTGGCGGACTTCCATTCTCACTCCTTAAATCGATTTGCCCAGAATATGCAATAGGCTCTGCTGAGAGGGGGTACTGAACACGGTATCCTTGAGATGCGTGAACCCCTGGCGGAGATAAAAACGGTATGCCTGTGGGTTGGCATCCAGCACTTCCAGCCAGAAAAAGGTTTCGCCCCGGCTTTTCGCCCTCCGTTCTATTTCCGCAATCATCTGTTCTCCATAACCTTTACCGGTTTTGCCGGGAAGCAGATAGAGCTTATGCAGCAGCGTACCCGCAAGGCTATCGCCCTCTCCGGTATAGTGCCAGGAGACTTTGGCGAATCCTACCGGCGCGTGATCCTGCGCGATAAACCAGTCACTGACATCACTTTGCAGGCTCTGCTGTAATGTGTTCAGGGAATACTCTTGCTGCAAAAAAGCCTGCAACTCATGCTGCTGATGCCACAGATGAGCAAAGTGGTGGGAATAACTGGCATAACCCATCTCGCTCAATAATGCGGCGTCATCCGGGCCTGCTTTACGTATTGTCAGCACTCTTTGGACCTCCATGCGTGAACGTTGACGATGCAACATGTCATCACGCGGTGTCACAAAATATAAGTAAATAATGTAGATCCAGATCACATTTCTGCGTTATACAGGAGGCTCGCCACTAAGCATGAGGTGCTGATATGACGTCGCTAACGCGTCCGCGCGCTGAGTATATTTCGACCATTTTGCAGACCGTGCTTAACCTCGGCCTGCTGAGCCTCGGCCTGATTCTGATTGTCTTTCTGGGGAAGGAGACGCTGCATCTGGCGGATGTGCTGTTCGCCCCTGTGCAAACCAGCAAATATGAGCTGGTGGAAGGGCTGGTGGTTTACTTCCTCTACTTCGAATTCATCGCGCTGATTGTAAAGTACTTTCAGTCCGGTTTTCACTTCCCGCTACGCTATTTCATCTACATTGGCATTACTGCGATTGTGCGCCTGATTATCGTCGATCATCAGTCGCCTATGGATGTTCTGATCTACTCGGCGGCGATCCTGCTGCTGGTTATCACGCTGTGGTTGTGTAACTCCAAACGGCTGAAGCGAGAATAAAAAAAGGGCGGCTGATTAAGCCGCCAAACAACAGTCACAAGTTACTCGTCATACTTCAGTCTGCTGCAGGGGCGTTGACTGCGCTTACTCATCACAGTCACTTACTCGGGTAAGTTCTGGGATGTTCTCGCTTGCCGCCTTGCTGCAACCTGAATTATTTAGAGTGTCGGGTCATACAAGTTGAGGGTGCAGTGGCAATAACAACGATGAAACTTAACCTTTTACACCGCCTGCGGTCAGGCCGTTAACCAGCCAGCGCTGCGCAAGCAGGAAGACAACCGTAATCGGAATGGCGGACAATACCGCCGCTGCGGCAAAATCCCCCCACAGGTAGTTTTGCGGGTTGAGATACTGCTGCATACCCACCGCCAGCGTGTAGCTGTTTACATCACGCAGCAACAGCGAAGCGACCGGCACTTCGGTGATGGCAGCAATAAACGACAGAATAAACACCACCGCCAGGATCGGCACCGACAGCGGCAACAACACCAGACGGAACGCCTGCCACGGGGTGGCACCATCCAGCGCGGCGGCCTCTTCCAGCGAACTGTCGATGGTTTCGAAATACCCTTTAATCGTCCATACATGCAGTGCAATGCCGCCCATATAGGCGAAGATCACCCCACCATGCGTGTTCAGACCAATAAACGGAATGTACTGGCCCAACCGATCAAACAAGGCATAGAGCGCCACCAGTGACAGCACAGCCGGGAACATCTGGAAAATCAGCATGCCTTTCAACAACGTCGCTTTGCCACGAAAACGCATACGGGCAAAAGCGTACGCACAGGTCGTGGAGAGCGCGACAATCCCGACGGCGGTGATCCCGGCGATCTTCACCGAGTTCCACAGCCAGAGCAGCACCGGGAAGGGCGGCGGTGTCACGCGACCGTCCGCGTGTTCAACGCTAAAGCCCAGCGCCAGTCGCCAGTGCTCCCAGGAGATGGTCTCCGGGAGCAAGCTGCCGGTGGCAAAGTTGCCTTCACGCAGCGAAATGGTGATCACCATCAGCAGCGGGAACATAATGGCGGCAATAAACACCAGCAATAACAGGTGAGTGACCAACAATCTCAGCTTTTGCGATTTCGCTTGCACCATAGCCATACTTTTCGTCCTCCTTAATCGAATTTCATGCGTGTGGCTTTCAGGTTGACGATAGCCAGCAGACCGACCAGCAGGAAAATCAGCGTGGCGATGGCGGCAGCAAGGCCAAAGTCCTGACCGCCGCCGCCTTCAAAGGCGATGCGGTAGGTATAGCTCACCAGCAGGTCGGTATACCCCGCAGGCGTGGTGGTGCCGATGCGGTCCGGCCCACCGTTGGTCAGCAACTGGATCAATACGAAATTATTAAAATTAAAAGCAAAACTGGCGATCATCAGCGGTGTGAGCGGTTTGATCAGCAGGGGAAAAGTGATGCGGAAAAAGTTCTGCAACGGCCCGGCACCATCCATTGCCGAGGCTTCGTACAGATCGTCCGGGATCGCTTTTAACAGCCCCATGCAGAGGATCATCATGTAGGGGTAACCGAGCCAGGTATTGACGATCACGATCATCGTCCGGGCCGTTGTTGGATCGCTGAACCAGGCCGGTTTGATGCCGAACAGCGTACTGAGCATCATGTTAATTTCGCCGAAGCTCTGGTTAAACAGACCCTTGAAAATCAGGATCGAGATAAACGACGGTACGGCATAGGGCAGGATCAGCAGCACGCGATAAATCGCTTTGCCTTTCAGCGATTCCCATTGCACCAGGCAGGCCAGCACCATCCCTACCGCCACCGTCAGCACCACGGTGAGGACAGAGAACACCACCGTCCAGATGAAAATGGCGACAAACGGTTTCTGGATGCCCTCATCGGTGAACACCCGTGTGAAGTTATCCCAGCCAATGGTGACGGTATAACCGGGGCTCAACTTTTCATTGCCCCAACTGCCATCGGCATTCACAGACTGGAAGAAGCCAATGTTGTTATTGGCCCGGTATTTCACGCCGTTCTGGTTATTGGTTAATGTGCCATCCTGCGCCAGCTGATAGAGCGGGCGGGTGCCAGAAAACTGGCGCAGCGAGCTCATGGCAACTTTGCTCTCATCCGGCAATATGGCGGTGAGCTGGTTCAGGGCCTGGCGCTGTTGGGTGATCACGCGCAGGTTGGCGCGCTCGCCAGCGGGCAGAGCCGTGACCTCTTTTAAGGTAATTTTCTGTTCTCCGCCGGGTTTAAACGCGTCGGAGAGGTAATTTTTTCCGGTGTCGCCATCAGTCAGCGCCAGTTGCCATTTGTCACCCACCGGGTACAGACCAAAATTGTAGGCTTTTCCTGCCTGGTAAGAGCGGTCAAGCAGGACTTGTTGGGCGCGCTCCTGGGTAAGCTGGTTGGTGCTGCTGTAGTTAGTAAAGGCAATGGCGATAGTGCAGATCAGGGGAAACAGCACAAACAGCCCCATCCCCGCCAGACCCGGATAGACATAACGCCAGGCATAGGCTTTACGGTTGGCGAAAATATAGAGACCCGCTGAACTCAGGATCAGCGTTGTTATGGCAAAAAGGTATTCCCCTTGGGCATACATCAAAACAACAAGGTATCCCACCAGTAATCCCATAAGGGCAATGGCCGCCCATGCGAGCTGCGGGCTTTGCCACCAGTGGCGTTTTCTTACAACATCCATGGGAAGTCCTTTTACAACGTTGAAAACGAATGTCAGGTGGCGCTGCGTTTACCTGATTTGTGCGTAGCGCCACCCGACATATTGCTTACTTGGTAATACGACCCTGTGCGTCTTTCAGGGCAGCATCGACGGTCTGACGACCGCTGACCGCATTGATAACGGCAGTACGGGTGGCGTACCAGAAGGCAGCCATCTGCGGGATATTCGGCATGATTTCGCCGTTTTTCGCGTTATCCATGGTGGCGGCAATGCGCGGATCTTTCGCTAACTGATCCTGATAGGTTTTCAACGCCACCGCGCCCAACGGTTTATCTTTGTTCACTTCTTCCAGACCCTGATCGGTCAGCAAGTAGTTTTCGAGGAACTCTTTTGCGAGTTCTTTGTTCGGGCTGGCGGCGTTAATACCGGCACTCAGCACGCCAACAAACGGTTTGGACGGTTTGCCTTTGAAGGTCGGCAGCGTGGCGACGCCGTAATTGATTTTGCTTTTATCAATGTTGGCCCACGCCCACGGACCGTTGATGGTCAGCGCGGTTTCCCCTTTGTTAAAGGCGGCTTCGGCGATGGAGTAATCTGTGTCGGCGTTCATGTGCTTGTCTTTAATCAGCTTCACAAGGAAGCCAAGACCGGCCTTCGCGCCAGCATTGTCGACGCCGACATCTTTCACGTCGTATTTGCCGTTTTCAAATTTGAACGCGTAACCCCCATCGGCGGCAATCAGCGGCCAGGTGAAGTACGGTTCTTGCAGGTTAAACATCAGCGCGCTCTTACCCTTCGCTTTCAATTCTTTGTCCAGCGCCGGGATCTCTTCCCAGGTTTTTGGCGGGTTTGGCAGCAAATCTTTGTTATAAATCAGCGACAGGGATTCCACGGCTACCGGGTAAGCAATCAGCTTGCCGTTGTAGCGCACCGCATCCCAGGTGAAGGGATACAACTTATCCTGGAAGGCCTTATCCGGCGTAACTTCCGCCAGCAGACCGGACTGCGCATAGCCGCCAAAACGGTCGTGCGCCCAGAAGATAATGTCCGGGCCATCACCGGTCGCGGCAACCTGCGGGAACTTCTCTTCCAGCTTGTCCGGGTGTTCTACGGTGACTTTGATACCGGTGTCTTTCTCAAATTTCTTACCCACTTCGGCAAGACCGTTATAGCCTTTATCGCCATTAATCCAGATGACCAGCTTACCTTCTTCGATCTTGGCGAGGGCAGAGGCGGAAAACATCATCGTCGCCACTGCGGACAATGCGAGGATGCGTGCGCCTGTTTTGATTTTCATATATCCCGTCCTTTAGGTGTTGTGCTCGTGGATACGTTCAGGTGGTTCGACAGGGATTAGTCTCCTTTTTTGACAAGCGCTTCTCATCCTCCTTAAACCTACGCCCCTGGGGGGATTTGTGTGATCCCTGTTACACAAATTTTTATTATGTGTGGCAGCGCACATAAAAATACGCCGGTTTTTGCAGCCTCCATCACGAAATTGCCCGCAGTCCCTCAGCCTGGGGGGCAGAGCTGCTTCTCTCATCCTCCCGCCTCCTCCCCCATCAAAAACCAGGGGGGTGGAGGATTCACACGCGATATTGATGCGCCATAGTCAGCCCACGTTGAATGTTTCTGTTGGTGACAGGTTGTAACGAAGGGAGAAGGGCATGGCGAGCGTACAGCTGCGTAATGTAACGAAAGCCTGGGGCGACGTGGTGGTGTCGAAAGATATCAATCTCGATATTCACGAAGGTGAATTCGTGGTGTTTGTTGGCCCGTCAGGCTGTGGTAAATCGACGCTGCTGCGCATGATTGCCGGGTTGGAAACCATTACCAGCGGGGATTTGCTGATCGGCGATACCCGTATGAATGATGTTCCTCCCGCCGAACGCGGCGTCGGCATGGTATTTCAGTCCTATGCGCTCTATCCGCACCTTTCGGTGGCGGAAAACATGTCTTTTGGCCTGAAGTTAGCGGGTGCGAAAAAAGAGACGATCAAAGCGCGTGTAACGCAAGTGGCCGAAATATTACAACTGGCCCATTTGCTGGAGCGTAAACCGAAAGCCCTTTCCGGTGGTCAGCGTCAGCGCGTAGCGATTGGGCGCACGCTGGTCGCCGAACCCCGCGTCTTCTTGCTTGATGAACCCCTCTCCAACCTTGATGCCGCCTTGCGTGTGCAGATGCGTATTGAGATCTCCCGTCTGCATAAACGCCTTGGCCGCACGATGATTTACGTCACCCACGATCAGGTCGAAGCGATGACGCTGGCCGACAAGATTGTGGTGCTGGACGCCGGTCGCGTGGCGCAGGTGGGTAAACCGCTGGAGCTTTATCACTACCCGGCTGACCGTTTTGTCGCCGGCTTTATCGGCTCGCCGAAGATGAACTTCCTGCCGGTAAAAGTCACTGCCACCGCCATTGAACAGGTGCAGGTTGAGCTGCCTAACCGCCAGCAAGTGTGGCTGCCGGTAGACAGTGCCAATGTGCGGGTCGGCGCGAATATGTCTCTGGGCATTCGCCCGGAGCATCTGCTTCCAAGCGACATCGCCGATGTCACGCTGGAAGGCGAAGTTCAGGTCGTAGAACAGCTTGGTCACGAAACACAAATTCATATCCAGATCCCCGCAATACGTCAGAACCTGGTTTACCGCCAGACCGACGTGGTGCTGGTAGAAGAGGGTGCCACATTCGCCATCGGCTTACCGCCGGAGCGTTGCCATCTGTTCCGTGAAGATGGCACCGCCTGCCGCCGGTTACATAAAGAGCCTGGCGTTTAAGCATTCCAAAAAACTTACACAGAGCCATTCGCGCCACCCGTTGATAAAGCGTGTGCGCGAAAGGCGATGTGTAAAAAGAAAAGCAATGATCTCAGGAGATAGAATGATGATTACTCTGCGCAAACTTCCACTGGCACTCGCCATTGCCGCAGGCATCCTGTCTGCACAGGCGGGCGCCGTCGACTTTAAAGGTTATGCCCGTTCCGGCATTGGCTGGACAGGCAGCGGCGGCGAGCAGCAATGCTTCCAGGCGACAGGTGCAGGCTCTAAATACCGTCTCGGTAATGAATGCGAAACCTACGCGGAATTAAAACTTGGTCAGGAAGTGTGGAAAGAGGGCGATAAAAGCTTCTACTTCGACACTAACGTTGCTTATTCCGTCGCACAGCAAAATGACTGGGAAGCAACGGACCCGGCATTTCGTGAAGCCAACGTGCAGGGTAAAAACCTGATCGATGCTCTGCCAGGCGCCAACATTTGGGCTGGTAAACGTTTCTACCAGCGTCATGACGTACACATGATTGACTTCTACTACTGGGATATCTCCGGTCCGGGTGCGGGTCTTGAAAACGTCGATCTTGGCTTCGGTAAACTCTCTTTGGCTGCAACCCGTTCGACTGAAGCGGGTGGTTCCGCTACCTTCGCCAGCAACAGTATTTACGATTACAAGGAAAAAACCGCCAACGATGTTTTTGACATGCGTTTAGCGCAGATGGCCGTTAACCCGGGTGGTACGTTAGAGTTTGGTGTTGACTATGGCCGCGCCAATACCCGTGACGGCTACCATTTATATGATAATACTGAAACGAAAGACGGCTGGATGTTCACAGCTGAGCACGTTCAAAGCATGCTGAAAGGCTATAACAAGTTTGTCGTGCAGTACGCAACTGATGCGCTGACATCGCAGGGCAAAGGGTTATCGCAAGGCTCTGGTATCGGTATTGAGAGCAACAGTAAGTTGCCTTATAGCGCTAATAACAACGGCAGCCTGCTGCGTATCCTCGACCACGGTGCTATCTCTCTCGGCGATCGTTGGGATTTGATGTATGTCGGTATGTATCAGGATATCGACTGGGATAACAACAACGGCACCAAATGGTGGACTGTTGGTGTGCGCCCGATGTTCAAATGGACACCGATCATGAGCACCCTGTTGGAAGTAGGCTACGACAATGTGAAATCTCAGCGTACCAACGACACTAATAACCAGTACAAAATCACCCTCGCGCAACAGTGGCAGGCAGGCGACAGCATCTGGTCTCGCCCGGCAATCCGCGTATTCGCAACCTATGCGAAATGGGACGAAAAATGGGGCTACAACACCAGTGGTAACCCGGGCACTAACGCCAACTATGGTCTGGCAACCCGCAATGGTACGGGTGGCTCAAGCTTCGGCCGTGGCGACAGTGACGAATGGAGCTTTGGTGCCCAGATGGAAATCTGGTGGTAAGGGCTTTACTCGCGTAAACAGAAGAGGGGCGCAAGCCCCTCTGATTCTTACAAACAGCGCGCTATTGCCTGGCCAACGCTGTTTTGCATCCTGAAGGTGATTAAAATGAAAAAAAACCTCATTGCCCTGTGCCTCTCCGCGGGTATGTTGGCGGGTGTACCGGGTTTTGCACTGGCTGATGTGAATATCGTGCCACAGAACACAACAGCAGCGCCGTCGATCCCGGCATCTGCACTCCAGCAACTCACCTGGACGCCGGTCGACACGTCCAAAAGCCAGACAGTTCGGCTTGCTACCGGCGGACAGCATCTGAATGTGCCGGGTATTACCGGGCCAGTTGCGGCATTTAGCGTGCCAGCTAACATTGGTGAGCTTTCGCTGACGCTGTCAAGCGATGTCAATAAAAACACTGGGGTATTTGCGCCGAACGTGCTGGTATTTGATCAGAATATGTCGCCTGCGGCCTATTTCCCCAGCAACTATTTTACCTACCAGGAACCGGGAGTGTTAAGCGCAGATCGACTCGAAGGGGTTATGCGCCTGACGCCTGCGCTGGGTCAGCAGAAGCTCTATATCCTTGCATTCACCACCGCGAGCGATTTGCAAAAAACCACCACACTGCTTGATCCGGCTAAAGCCTATGCTAAAGGCGTGGGTAATGCGATCCCTGATATTCCCGATCCGATAGCGCGTCATGTTGCGGAGGGTGTGGTGAACCTGAAAGTGAAAAACAGTAGCAACTCCAGCATCCTGGTAGGCCCGCTGTTTGGTTCCTCGGGCCCCGGCCCGGTCACCGTGGGCAATACCGCCGCGCCGGCTTATAGCACGCAACCAGCTCCGGCTGCCGCGCCCGCTGCGGCTCCTGCTCCAGTGGCGAAAAGCGAACCGATGCTTAACGATACGGAGAGCTATTTTAACCAGGCCATCAAACAAGCTGTTGCGAAAGGTGACGTTGATAAGGCATTGAAATTATTGGATGAAGCAGAGCGCCTCGGGTCGAAAACCGCCCGTTCCACTTTTATCGGCAGTGTAAAAGGCAAGGGGTAACAGTCTCCCCACAATGCTGATATTTGCAGCAACTGGTGCGTCGCCTGACGCACCCTTTTTCCGGCGCAGCGGTGCGCTGTTGCACACCTGTTGCGCTGATGAAAACCGAATGAACTTTCCCCGCCCGTAAAGCCTGTTCTGCGATACAATAATCCTACGTTATGTACCGGAGAGTAAGGCATGTCTCACCCCGCGCTTACGCAATTGCGTGCGCTGCGCTATTTAGACGCGATTCCTGCGCTTGAACCGCAACTGCTGGACTGGCTGTTGCTGGAAGATTCCATGACGAAACGTTTTGAGCAGCAGGGCAAAACGGTCAGCGTGATGCTGATTCGGGAAGATTTTGTCACCGCAGACGAGATAACGCAGGAGCACGGCCTGTTGCCGGAGGAGTCGCGTTATTGGTTGCGCGAAATCATTCTTTGTGCGGATGGTGAACCCTGGCTTGCCGGGCGCACCGTGGTGCCGGAGTCCACTCTAAGTGGTCCGGAGCTGGCGCTGCAACAGTTGGGAACAACGCCGCTTGGGCGTTATCTCTTTACCTCTTCTACGCTTACGCGTGACTTTATTGAAATTGGTCGTCATGAGCAGCTCTGGGGACGCCGTTCCCGCCTGCGTCTGGGCGGGAAACCGTTGATGCTGACCGAACTGTTTTTGCCTGCGTCGCCGTTGTATTAAGAGGAATCGAAAATGGAGTGGAGTCTCACGCAGAATAAGCTGTTGGCCTTTCACCGGCTGATGCGTACGGACAAGCCGATTGGTGCGTTGCTACTGCTGTGGCCGACGCTGTGGGCGTTATGGGTGGCGACGCCGGGAGTGCCGCCGCTGTGGATTTTACTGGTCTTTGTGGCGGGCGTCTGGCTGATGCGCGCCGCCGGATGCGTGGTGAACGATTACGCGGATCGTAAGTTTGATGGCCATGTTAAGCGCACCGCGAACCGTCCGTTGCCCAGTGGTGCCGTGACGGAGAATGAAGCGCGAACCCTGTTTGTGGTGCTGGTATTGTTAGCGTTTGCGCTGGTGCTGACGCTCAACATGATGACCATTCTGCTGTCGGTGGCTGCACTGGCGCTGGCATGGGTCTATCCGTTTATGAAGCGCTACACGCATCTGCCGCAGGTGGTGTTGGGCGCGGCGTTTGGCTGGTCGATTCCGATGGCGTTTGCCGCGGTCAGCGAGTCAGTACCGCTGAGTTGCTGGATCATGTTCCTTGCCAATATTTTGTGGGCTGTGGCTTACGACACGCAATACGCAATGGTCGACAGGGACGACGATGTCAAAATTGGTATCAAATCGACAGCGATCCTGTTTGGCCGTTTCGACACGCTGATTATTGGTATTTTGCAGGTTGCGGTGATGGTGCTGATGGCATCCATTGGCTGGTTGAACGGGTTAAGTTGGGTCTATTACGCGACGGTGTTGATAGCGGGGGGGCTGTTTGTCTACCAGCAGGTGCTGATTGCAGGCCGTGAACGCGACGCCTGTTTTAAAGCCTTTATGAACAACAACTACGTGGGCCTGGTGCTGTTTTTAGGCCTGGCGTTCAGTTACCTGCATTGATGTTTCTCACCCCTCTCCTTTCGGGAGAGGGGTGTCTTACCTTCACGCTTCTGCTTGCGTTGCGCTCTCAATCGTTAAACGCACATCCGACGTAATCAGCTCCGCCAGCATCTGGTACACGCTTAATGTCTGCGCGGGTTCCGCATCGCCAGTATCGCTAATATAGCCTTCGTCACGCAGTGTCAGCACCAGCGTACTGAAGACCGCCTTATCGAAGAACTCCGGTGCGTTGATACCGTGCAGCACCGACAGACGTTGTGCCAGCGTACGGCTCTCTTTTTCCAGCGTACTGCGGTTCATCGACGGGTTCGCACTCAGCAGCCAGAAAGTAATGGCGTAACGTTGCAGCGTTTCGCGCGCGCCTGCGGCGAGCAATTGCAGCGTGCGCGAGTGCGCCGGGTTAATGCTCACACGATCGTCTTTCACCGTTAGCAGCCCCTGGCGCAGCAGCTCCTGGGTCAGGTTTTCCAGCACCTGCGCCAGCTCTGCTTTCTCCCAACGCAGGAACAACTCCGCTTTCAGCATCGGGTAGAGTAGCTCTACATGACGCAGAATTTCCTGTTGGGAAATGGCGCGATGCTGGGTCACGATAGCCGCCAGCAACGACGGCAGCATCAGCATATGCGCAATGTTGTTGCGGTAATAGGTCATCAACACGGCCTGTTCGCGCGGCAGAATGATGATATCGCCGATAGTATCTTTCTCGACTTCAAACTTGTTCATCTGCAACGCGTGATCGATAAGCTCACTGGCGCTGGCGGACGGCGTGGTTGAATCCGGCGAATAGGGCACATTACGCATGAGCTCAAGGTAGCAACTCAACTGCTCGGTTAACTGCTCCCGCGTCAGAGAGCGCTGACGCGATGCCAACAGTGCTGTACAGCACAAGTTCATGGCGTTAGCCGCACCCGCGTTGTTAATTCGCACCATCAGATCGGCGGCAATGCCGTTCACCGTCGGCGTTAACCATGCCGGACGGATAGCTTCAATCGGATCGATCGACTCGCGCCACTCCGGCACATGATGGTTCAGGTAGTTCATCAGCGAGATAGGCTCACCGAAATTCACATACCCCTGGCCCAGATTGCGCAGCTTGCTCAGGCCTCGCACCATCTGCAACAGACTCTCTTTCTCTTTCGTCGCCCCGCGCAGCTCTTTAGCGTAGGTGCCCACTTCCATCACGTGCTCATACCCGATGTAAATCGGCACCAGCGTGATAGGACGCGTACCGCCGCGCAGCATTGCCTGAATGGTCATCGACAGCGTACCGGTTTTGGGGTCCAACAAACGCCCGGTGCGGGAACGGCCGCCCTCGACAAAATATTCGACGGAATAACCGCGGCTAAACAGCTCACCCAGGTATTCACGAAACACGGTGGAATAGAGCTTATTGCCCTTAAAGGTACGGCGAATAAAGAACGCGCCCAGGCGGCGGAAAATCGGCCCGGCGGGCCAGAAATTCAGGTTAATGCCTGCGGCGATATGCGGCGGCACCAGCCCCTGGTGATAGAGCACGTACGACAGCAGCAGGTAGTCCATATGGCTGCGGTGGCAGGGCACATAGACAATCTCGTGACCATCATGGGCCAACTGGCGCACGCGCTCGGCGTTGTGCACATTAATGCCCTGATAGAGACGGTTCCAGGTGAAGCCGAGGATGCGGTCAGTCAGGCGGATCATCTCGTATGAGAAGTTCGCCGCGATCTCTTCCATCAATGCGATAGCATTTTGCTGCGCCTTATCGTGGGAGATTTTCTTGCTGCGCGCCTCATCTTCGACTGCTCGGGCAATTGCTTTGGATGAGAGCAGCTTATTAAACAGATCCTGACGCGCAGGCAGGCGCGGGCCCACTGCGGCAAGGCGTTGGCGGGCGAAGTGCATACGCGCGACGCGCGCCAGTTTTTGCGCGATAATTTTGTCTGTGCCGTGTTCTGTCGCCATGCGACGCAATGAAACCGGCGGTGAAAAACGCACAAAGCTGTCGCGACCAAGCCAGGACACCGCGAAGAATTTCTGGATGCCGTTGAGCATGCGCAAAGGCGGGTTGACTTCGCCCTTCTCACGCCCGGGGGAGCGACCAAACATCACCGATACCGGTACCATTTGCACATCCAAATCCGGATGACTGCGGTGGAGATCCAGGTAATCATGGAACAGTTTGATGGATTCTTCTTTTGGCGTGTAATAGGTAAATACACGCGGCCCGCCGTGGATAAACACGTAACGCGGTAGCAGTGCGCCGTCGATTTCCAGCGGTTCCAGTGGGTCTGGCAACTCATGCGCCAGACACTGAGCGCGCAGCGTCATCAAGTCTGCCTTGGAGTTGTAAGGCAGCACATACATGATGGGACGTGAGGTATCGAGACCCAGTTCCTGTGCAGGTTCTGCGGGGATCGATTTACTTTTTACCAGCACGCTTAATGGTAAATTCAGTAATTTGTAGTAAATTCGTGGCCAGCCGGACATAAAGGATGTAAAGCCTCTGGGTTAATAGTGCCATTGCGCCGCAAGAATATCAGAAAGCGCGCATAATTTCTGTTGTACCTCTTCGTGCTTACATAGACATTGATGCTCATTAGATAAAAAGGTTCTTTTCATGGCCAATAATACCACTGGATTAACCCGGATCATTAAAGCGGCGGGCTATTCCTGGAAAGGCGTTCGTGCCGCATGGATAAATGAAGCGGCGTTTCGCCAGGAGGCCGTCGCGGTCGTGCTGGCCATTATTATTGCCTGCTGGCTCGATGTGGATCCCATCACGCGCGTACTGCTGATTGGTTCGGTATCGCTGGTAATGATCGTTGAAATCCTCAACAGTGCAATTGAAGCGGTGGTGGATCGGATTGGCGCGGAATTTCATGAACTTTCCGGGCGAGCGAAGGATATGGGGTCGGCAGCGGTGCTGATGTCTATCCTGCTGGCGCTGTTTACCTGGATCTCACTGCTCTGGTCGCATTTTCGATAACGCTTCCAGAATTCGATAACACTCTGGTTATTTGCTTAAATTTGGTTCCAAAATCACCTTTGACTGTATATACTCACAGCATAACTGTATATACACCCAGGGGGCGGAATGAAAGCATTAACGGCCAGGCAACAAGAGGTGTTCGATCTTATCCGCGATCGCATCTCCCAAACAGGTATGCCGCCGACACGTGCGGAAATCGCGCAACAATTGGGGTTCCGTTCCCCAAATGCGGCTGAAGAACACCTCAAAGCGCTGGCGCGCAAAGGGGTTATCGAAATCGTATCCGGCGCATCACGCGGTCTTCGCTTGCTGCTTGAAGAAGAAGACGATCTCGGACTGCCGCTGATCGGCCGCGTGGCCGCTGGTGAGCCGCTGCTGGCGCAGCAGCATATCGAAGGGCATTACCAGGTCGATCCTGCACTCTTCAAACCGCATGCGGATTTCCTGTTGCGCGTGAGCGGAATGTCAATGAAAGACATCGGCATTATGGACGGCGACCTGCTCGCGGTGCATAAAACGCAGGATGTACGCAACGGCCAGGTCGTTGTGGCGCGTATTGAAGACGAAGTGACCGTTAAACGTCTGAAAAAACAGGGCAACACAGTTGAACTGTTACCGGAAAACAATGAGTTTTCCCCGATTGTTGTTGATCTGCGCGATCAAAACTTCACCATTGAAGGACTGGCGGTAGGCGTCATTCGCAATGGCGAGTGGCTGTAACGCCTCCCTTATTCGCTGCGGTGCTGTTTTACGCTCCGCAGCGTTAATGCCTTTCCCCGATCGATTCTGACACTGCTATGCCGCTGCTGACTGCATCCGACAAAGCGCTGTGGCGACTTGCCCTGCCAATGATCTTCTCCAATATCACTGTCCCGTTGCTGGGGCTGGTGGATACGGCAGTGGTCGGGCATCTGGATAGCGCAGTCTATCTGGGTGGTGTGGCCATCGGCGCGACAGCGACCAGCTTCCTGTTTATGCTGCTGCTGTTTCTGCGAATGAGCACCACCGGGCTCACGGCTCAGGCATACGGTGCGAAAAATGCGCCTGCGCTGGCTCGGGCGTTAGTGCAGCCACTGCTGCTGGCGCTGGGCGCTGGCGTGCTGATTACACTCTTACGCGTGCCGCTTATCGATCTGGCTTTGCATATTACCGGCGGCAGCGCTGCGGTGCTGGAGCAGGCGCGGCGCTTCCTTGATATCCGCTGGTTAAGTGCTCCGGCATCGCTCGGTAACCTGGTGCTGCTGGGATGGCTTTTGGGCGTGCAGTATGCCCGCGCACCGGTGATCTTGCTGGTGGTGGGCAACGTTCTCAATATTGTGCTTGATGTCTGGTTGGTGATGGGGCTGGGCATGAACGTTCAGGGAGCGGCATTAGCAACGGTGGTGGCGGAGTACGCGACCTTTGCGCTCGGCCTGTTGATGGCACGACGTGTGCTGCTTATGCGCGGTATCACCTTGGCGGTGCTGAAGAAGGCCTGGCGTGGCGGCCTTGGACGCTTGTTGGCGCTTAATCGGGACATCATGCTGCGCTCGTTATTGCTACAGCTCTGCTTCGGTTCGATAACCGTGTTCGGCGCGCGTCTTGGCGCTGAAACCGTGGCGGCGAATGCGGTGCTGATGATGTTTCTGACGTTTACTGCTTATGCGCTGGACGGGTTCGCTTACGCAGTGGAAGCCCATTCCGGGCACGCTTATGGCGCGCGTGACGACACGCAGCTTAAGCTCATCTGGCACGCGGCATGCCGGCAGGCTGGTCTGGTGGCGCTGGTGTTCTCAGCGGTGTATGCGCTGGCCGGGGAGTCAATTATCGCGTTACTCACCTCACTGCCAGCCTTGCAAAACATGGCCGGGCACTACCTTATCTGGCAGGTGATCCTGCCGGTGGTGGGCGTGTGGTGTTATTTGCTGGATGGCATGTTTGTGGGCGCGACGCGCGGTGCAGAAATGCGCAACAGCATGGCGGTTGCCGCTGGAGGATTTGCCCTGACGTTGTTGACGGTGCCGACGCTGGGCAACCATGGCCTGTGGCTGTCGCTGACGGTGTTTCTGGCGCTGCGAGGGCTGACTTTAGCATGGGTGTGGCGTCGTCACTGGCGCAATGGCACCTGGTTTTCCGGTATTGGCCACCCCTGACCCCTCTCTTTTCTTATACTTCTTTCTCCCGCCTCGTTAATACTGCTTTCTTTGTCGTAAATGGTTAAAGATTCCGAATGTAAACCAACTGGCAGTATTCCTGACTACAATGATTAGTACGTTCAGCGTAACAGGAACGTAACTTTTAACCGAACGATAAGGAGTCAACGATGAACAAAGACGAAATCGGCGGTAACTGGAAGCAGTTTAAAGGTACTGTGAAAGAGAAATGGGGCAAGTTGACCGATGACGATATGACCGTCATCGAAGGCAAACGTGACCAACTGGTGGGTAAAATCCAGGAGCGTTACGGTTACGCAAAAGATGAGGCAGAAAAGGAAGTTACGGATTGGGAAAGCCGTAATGATTACCGCTGGTAACGGACATTGACCCTCAATGTGTTGATTTTGTGAGCGTTACCCTGCCCAAGTGGTACACGGATGTACCCTCCCTTTATCTTTCACGTTTTACCGGTGTTGGCTGCGCTTTCTCGCCCGGGTCACATACTGATGTATGCTCCCCGGAACGCGTACGCTTGCCGCCTGGGTAAAACGCGAAATCTTTCGGGATGTCCCTTTATCTTTGATGTGTTGCCGGTGTTGGCTGCGCTTTTTCGCCCGGGTCACATACTTATTCCCCGGAACGAACTATCAGCGCTATTAACGCGGTTTTTTCTTTACCAGAATGCTGTGATCGTGATGGCAGTGCTCATGATGACGGCAGGCCTCCACTTCCACACAGGCGGCGCATAAACCGTGTGCTTCAATCACGTTATGGCGCAGGGCAAAACCCATCTTCGCCGCCAGCGCGTGCATAATATCTTCCACGCCTTCCGCCTGCTCTTCTTTCACCGACCCGCAGCGATCGCAAATAAACATGGCGGACGTGTGCGTCGGTTGATCAAACAAATGGCACAGCACATAGCTGTTAGTCGACTCTACCTTATGAACAAACCCTTGCTCCAGCAGGAAATCCAGCGCGCGGTAGACGGTTGGCGGCTTAGCCTGCGGCTCGCTGACGCGTAATAAGTCGAGCAGATCGTAAGCGCTGATTGCCCCTTGCTGCAGGCTCAGTAATCGCAGCACTTCAAGACGCTGGGGAGTCAGGCGCACATTGCGCTGCGCGCACAGCTTTTCAGCCTGCACTAACATCTCTTGCGAAGTGGTCTTATCCATGGGCGCTCTCTGTTTCGGGGGAAGCAATAAACCCGTACTTTACCATGTCCGGCGCGAAACGCCGAGATCGCGTCCTGGGATCCGTTTTTCGCCGATATATCCACGAACTCATCAGCGTCTTCTATAAATAATGAGTGTCATTAATCACAAAAATCACTTCTGTCGATTATTTTTCGTTCAGAAGATTTAGCTACTTTTTCCTATGTTATTCGCAGCAATAGAGCCTTCCTGTTTAGCAAATACTAATCAGGTTTAAAAAAAACTCATTCTGACTACGAGACGCATACTGTGAAAAAAAATCTCAAATTTTCGGTGGTCGCGATAGCTGTCTCCTTCGTTGTGGCAAATCAGGCGGGAGCAGCCAATACCTGGGCGGAAGCACGTAATGATGCAATGGGGGGAACCGGTGTTGCCTCCGCAAACTATGGCAGCGGCGCCCTTATTAACCCGGCACTGCTGGCAAAAGCCAAACCGGAAGACGATATCACCGTTATTCTGCCTAGTGTGCAGGCGCAAATTACCGATAAGGACAATCTGCGCGACGAAATCGACAATATCAGTGACAAAATCGACAGCTATCGCGATGTCGTTGATAACCTCACCGCCGCGCAATTTCTCGCTAACCCTCTGGGTACCATCGGTCAATTCCAGAGTGCTGCCAAAGACCTGGCGGATGAACTGACTTTCCTGAACGGGAAAACCGCGCGGGCCAAAGCGGCGGCGGGTATTGCTGTCAGCATTCCAAACGATGTGCTCTCGGTGGCTTTTGTCACCAAAGCCTATGCGCATGCCATTGTTAGCTCGTCGGTTGATCAGCAGGATATTACCTATTTACGCAGTATTCAGAACAGTACAACGGTTGCAGCAACTGAAGCGCTAAATGCCGTTGTGTCGCCAAATGGCAGCAATGAGATCACCAAAAATCTCAACTCCACGGCATCCGGTCGTGCGGCTGTTGTATCGGATTACGGCGTTGCGGTTGCCCGGCAGTTCGAGGTGGGCGGCATCCCTTTATCTCTGGGCGTGACGCCAAAGCTCCAGAAAACCTGGGTCTGGAACTACACTACCTCTATTTATGACTATCACAGCAGTGAGTGGAGCAATAGCCGCTATCGTACCGATGACACCGGCTTTAACGTGGATGTGGGTGCGGCGGCAGATTTAGGGGAAAACATCTCTGTTGGTCTGACCGGTACAAACCTGATTTCCCGTGATATCGACACCAAAGATGTCCTGATCCGCAACGGCAGAACCGGGCAGACGGTCAATTATAAAGACACTTACCAGATTAGCCCGGTGGTGACGGCCGGGGTGTCATGGCATAACGATCTGGTGACGTTAAGTGCCGACGGTGATTTAACCGAAACCAAAGGCTTTAAGAGCGAGAAGGACTCCCAGTATGTGGGCGTCGGCGGTGAAATTCGTCCGCTGAGTTGGCTGGCGGTTCGGGCCGGTTATCGCGCTGATGTGAAAGGCGATGACAAAAACGTCTTTACGGGTGGTGTCGGTTTCGCGCCGTTTAACCGGGTTCACGTCGATTTAATGGGGCTGGTAGGCGAAGACAAAACATGGGGTGCTGGTGCGCAACTTAGCGTGACATTCTAAGGTACAACCAGACGAAGACAAAACCGGCGGCGCGTGGCCTCCGGTTTTTTTACACGGTTATTTGTTGCTCAACGTATTAAAACTGGTCATCAGGTTACGGTAATCCGGAATATGGTTCGAAAACAGGTTACCCAGGCCTTCAATATCATTACGCCAGTCACGGTGTAACTCGCAGGCGATGCCAAACCAGGTCATCAACTGTGCGCCGGCTTTTGACATCCGATCCCAGGCCGAATGCCGCGTAATATCGTTGAATGTCCCGGATGCGTCGGTGACGACAAATACCTCAAAACCTTCTTCCAGCGCCGATAGTGCAGGAAAGGCCACACACACTTCCGTTACAACACCGGCAATGATCAACTGTTTTTTACCGGTCGCTTTTACCGCTTTAACAAAGTCTTCATTATCCCAGGCGTTGATATTGCCAGGACGAGCAATATACGGCGCATCAGGAAATTGCGCTCTTAGCTCAGGAACGAGAGGACCATTAGGGCCAGTTTCGAAGCTGGTGGTGAGAATGGTGGGAAGCTTAAAATATTTAGCGAGATCGCCTAATGCCAGAACGTTATTTTTAAATTTGTCTGGATCGATATCTCTCACTAATGACAGTAAACCCGTCTGGTGGTCAACGAGGAGAACAGCAGCGTTATTTTTATCGAGGCGAACATACGGTGTAGTCATCTTCTTTAACTCCTTTTACCCGTTACGGTGGTTAATAGCGTCAGGCTATTGACGAACATTTCCTATGCCTACCAAAAATGATAGGTGTCGATCGTGTTTTGTACAAGTTCATGCCGGTTATTGCGCTATCGGGTTGTACTGAATGCCATCGGGTTTAAGGTGTTCCATTATGCTAGAATGACGCCCCGCTATTTCAGGTGCCGTTATTTGCCTGACCTGGGCGGGCCTGATACCTCTATTTTTTAACTGCCAAAATTGCACGGTAATCCTACATGACAAAAAACCAGCAAACCCGCCTGATGCCCACCGATTCTGCTTATCACTGGCCTGGCAGGTTTAGCGTGGCGCCGATGCTCGACTGGACGGACAGGCACTGTCGTTACTTTCTGCGACTGTTGTCGCGTCAAACGCTGCTGTACACCGAGATGGTGACCACCGGTGCGATTATTCATGGTAAAGGCGATTACCTGGCGTATAGTGAAGAAGAGCACCCGGTCGCATTGCAGCTTGGCGGCAGCGATCCGGCGCAGCTTGCCCATTGTGCGAAGCTGGCTGAAGCGCGCGGCTATGATGAAATTAATCTCAATGTCGGCTGCCCGTCCGATCGCGTGCAGAACGGTCGCTTTGGTGCTTGCCTGATGGGAGAAGCGCAACTGGTTGCCGATTGCGTCAAAGCGATGCGCGATGTGGTCTCTGTTCCGGTGACGGTGAAAACGCGTATTGGTATCGACGATCAGGACAGTTACGAATTTCTCTGCGACTTTATCGGTACGGTTGCCGGTAAAGGTGAGTGCGAGTCCTTTATTATTCATGCCCGTAAAGCCTGGCTCTCCGGTTTAAGCCCGAAAGAAAACCGTGAGATCCCACCGCTGGATTACCCGCGTGTCTATCAGCTGAAGCGCGATTTCCCGCAGTTGACGATGTCGATTAATGGCGGGATTAAGTCGCTGGCGGAGGCCAAAGCTCATCTGGAACATATGGATGGCGTGATGGTGGGCCGCGAAGCCTACCAGAACCCGGGGATTCTGGCGTCGGTTGATCGGGAAATTTTTGGCGCGGAGGTCGGCGATGCCGATCCGGTGGCGGTTGTTCGCGCGATGTATCCCTACATAGAGCGTGAACTCAGCCAGGGGGCTTACCTGGGGCACATCACCCGCCACATGCTGGGCCTGTTCCAGGGGATCCCTGGGGCGCGCCAGTGGCGCCGCTACCTGAGTGAGAATGCTCACAAGGCCGGCGCAGATGTTGAGGTTGTTGAGAAAGCGCTCAGTCTTGTTGCTCAGGCGCGTTAAAAGTTCACTAAAACCTGGTCAAATTCACTAAAACCTGCACACCAGTGCAGGTTTTTTTATTGCTGAATCAGTAAGTTAAGGTTGGCATATTTCTTGTAATAGAAGAATGAGTTACCTGGTTTGTGGAGAGCGCTATGTTGGAACTACTGTTTATTATCGGCTTCTTTATTATGTTGTTGGTGACCGGCGTGTCGCTGCTGGGTATTGTGGCGGCGCTGGTTGTGGCAACCGCAGTGATGTTTTTAGGCGGGCTTTTTGCTTTGATGATCAAACTGTTGCCCTGGCTATTGTTGGCTGTTGCCGTGGTCTGGATCATTCGCGCTATCAAAGAACCGAAGCTCCCACGTTATCAACGCAATAACCGTTGGCGTTACTAAAGTATTGAGTGGTGCGTCACAACCCTGAAACATTTAGTGGCGCATTGCTTAGAACCGCATAGGATTTGCTTATCAAATCTGTCACTATCGCGACGTTAACGAATTCATCGCGCTGTACCCTACAATGCAGCCGAACTAAAAAAAGAAAGGGCTTCCTGCGGGAAGCCCTAATTCTTTCCGGCGATGAACTCAAGGGATCAATAAGCTTGAGCCCTGGGTTGCACGGCTTTCCAGCACCGCATGTGCGCGCTGTGCATCCTTTAAAGCAAATTTCTGGCTCTCTGCCACATCCACTTTAATGACGCCGCTGGCAATCAATGAGAACAACTCATTGCTGGCTTCCTGCAACTCTTCCCGCGTGGTGATGTAGCCATTAAGGGAAGGGCGCGTGGCATAGAGCGAACCTTTCTGGTTGAGAATACCGAGGTTCACGCCGGTAACCGGACCGGAGGAGTTACCAAAGCTGACCATCAGGCCACGGCGACGCAGGCAATCGAGCGAGATCTCCCAGGTATCTTTCCCGACCGAGTCATACACCACGCCCACCTTTTTGCCGCCGGTAAGTTCTTTCACGCGTTCGACCACATTCTCTTCGCTGTAGTTGATCACCTGCCAGGCACCGGCCTGCAATGCACGCTGCGCCTTTTGCGCTGACCCCACGGTGCCAATCAGTTTCGCGCCGAGCGCTTTCGCCCATTGGCAGGCAATAAGCCCAACGCCGCCCGCCGCCGCGTGAAACAGGAATACCTCGTCGGGTTTGATCTCCCAGGTTTTGCGCAGTAGGTAGAAGACCGTCAATCCCTTCAGGTAAGCGGCTGCGGCTTGTTCGAAAGAGATGGCATTCGGCAGGATCGCCGCTTTATCGGCAGGGACATTGTGTACCGAGCTGTAAGCGCCCAGCCCTGATTGCGCGTAGACCACGCGATCGCCCACCTTAATGTGCGTCACGCCGCTGCCCACTTTGCTGACGACGCCGGCTGCTTCGGTGCCCAGCCCGCTCGGCAAAGACGGCGGCGGGTAAAGTCCGCTGCGGATATAGGTATCAATGTAGTTGATACCTATGGCTTTGTTTTCCACCTGGATTTCGTTTTCCGCTGGTGCTGTGGGGGTAAACTCCACGGCTTTCAGCACGTCAGGGCCGCCATGCTTGTGAAATTCTATTCGTGTCGCCATGCTTCCTCCTGAACTCTGTGATAATCTTTCGAACCATTCATTACCTTGGTAGCTCCATTCACTATGGCAGGAAATAAACCCTTCAACAAACAGACTGAATCCCGCGACGTACAGCTTGAGGGGATGAAAGTGCCTCCGCATTCCATTGAAGCGGAGCAGTCAGTGTTGGGCGGTTTAATGCTGGATAACGAACGCTGGGATGACGTCGCCGAGCGTGTTGTCGCGGATGATTTTTACACGCGTCCGCACCGCCATATTTTCACCGAAATGCACCGCCTGCAGGAGATGGGCAAACCCATTGACCTGATTACGTTGGCGGAATCGCTGGAGCGTCAGGGGCAACTGGAGATCGTTGGTGGTTTCGCTTACCTGGCGGAACTGTCCAAAAATACGCCAAGTGCGGCGAACATCAGCGCCTATGCGGATATCGTGCGTGAACGGGCCGTGGTCCGTGAGATGATCTCGGTGGCGAATGAAATCGCCAATGCCGGTTTCGATCCGCAGGGGCGCACCAGTGAAGATTTGCTCGATCTGGCGGAGTCGCGGGTCTTCAAAATTGCAGAAAGCCGCGCGAATAAAGACGAAGGCCCGAAGAATATCGCCGATGTTCTTGAAGCGACCGTCTCGCGTATCGAGCAGCTTTTCCAGCAACCCCATGATGGCGTAACCGGGGTCAATACCGGCTATGACGACCTCAATAAGAAAACGGCGGGTTTGCAGCCGTCAGATTTGATTATCGTCGCGGCGCGTCCGTCGATGGGTAAAACGACATTTGCAATGAACCTCGTCGAAAATGCGGCAATGTTGCAGGATAAACCAGTGCTTATTTTCAGCCTGGAGATGCCATCTGAGCAGATTATGATGCGTTCCCTGGCGTCATTGTCGCGGGTTGATCAGACACGCATTCGTACCGGTCAGCTCGACGATGAGGACTGGGCGCGTATCTCCGGCACCATGGGTATCCTGCTGGAAAAACGCAATATCTATATTGATGACTCCTCCGGTCTGACCCCGACGGAAGTCCGTTCCCGTGCCCGACGTATCGCCCGCGAACATGGCGGCATCGGGCTTATCATGATTGACTACCTTCAGTTGATGCGCGTGCCGTCGTTGTCCGACAACCGTACGCTGGAAATCGCCGAAATCTCCCGCTCACTGAAAGCGCTGGCCAAAGAGTTGCAGGTACCGGTGGTGGCGCTGTCGCAGCTTAACCGCTCTCTGGAACAACGTGCCGATAAACGTCCGGTTAACTCCGACCTGCGTGAGTCCGGCTCCATTGAGCAGGATGCGGACTTGATCATGTTTATCTATCGTGATGAGGTTTATCACGAAAACAGTGACTTAAAAGGCATTGCGGAAATCATTATTGGTAAACAGCGTAACGGCCCTATCGGGACGGTGCGCCTGACATTTAACGGGCAGTGGTCGCGCTTTGATAACTATGCGGGGCCTCAATATGATGACGAATAAATTTCCGTCATCCTTCGTGCCGCAGGTGCGTTGACGGAGCCCGCTCACCCGGTCACTTAGTTTACTAAGCTCCCGGCGATCCCCGGGTTTATCTCCCTCCTGCGACACGAATGATTCAGGAAATTCTTTTAGTAAGGAATTGAAATGCAAGCGGCAACCGTAGTAGTGAACCGCCGCGCTCTGCGACACAATCTGCAACGCCTGCGCGAACTGGCCCCCGCCAGTCGACTGGTTGCAGTCGTGAAAGCGAACGCCTATGGACACGGTCTTCTTGAGACCGCGCGAACGCTCCCTGATGCCGACGCTTTTGGCGTCGCCCGTCTCGAAGAAGCCCTGCTCCTGCGTGCAGGCGGCATAACGCAACCGATCCTGCTGCTGGAAGGTTTTTTCAATGCCGAAGCGTTGCCGCTGGTCGCTGAACATCAGCTACAGACCGTCGTCCACAGCGAGGAACAGCTTAAGGCGCTGGAAACGACCCCTCTGAACGCGCCAGTCACCGTGTGGATGAAACTCGATACCGGCATGCACCGTCTTGGGGTGCACCCCAATGAAGCGGAGGCCTTTTATGCCCGCTTGTCGCAGTGTAAAAACGTCCGCCAGCCAGTGAACGTCGCCAGCCATTTTGCCCGTGCCGATGAGCCGGAGTGCGGCGCGACGGAACGCCAGCTCGATATTTTCACCACCTTTACCGACGGTAAGCCAGGCCTGCGCACGATTGCTGCCTCCGGCGGCACGTTGCTTTGGCCGCAATCGCACTTCGACTGGGTACGTCCGGGCATTATTCTGTATGGCGTATCGCCGCTGGAAGACAAACCCTGGGGTGCAGATTTCGGTTTTCAGCCCGCTATGACCCTGACTTCACAGCTTATTGCTGTGCGCGAACATAAAGCAGGTGATGCTGTAGGGTATGGTGGCACCTGGCAGAGCGAACGCGACACCCGCCTGGGCGTGGTCGCGATGGGTTACGGCGATGGCTATCCTCGTGCTGCGCCTTCCGGTACGCCGGTGCTGGTTAACGGGCGTGAAGTGCCGATTGTGGGGCGGGTAGCGATGGACATGATTTGCGTCGACCTGGGGCCGGAAGCAGAAGATCGCGCCGGTGATAGGGTCGTGTTATGGGGCGCAGGGTTACCCGTTGAACGCATCGCTAAAATAACGAAGGTAAGTGCTTACGAACTTATTACGCGCCTGACCGCCAGGGCGACCCTGACCTACATCGACTAAAAAGGATTGTCCTTTGTCTCCAATGGAAATCGCCGCCTGCCTGGCCTATGCCCTCTCTGTATGGCTTGCCGCGCGCAATAACATGCACACCTGGTGGACAGGGATTATTGGCTGTGTGCTGTATGGCTGGGTGTTTTACTCGGTGCAGTTGTATGCGGATGTCACCCTGCAAGTGTTCTTTATCGCCAGCAGTATTGCCGGGTGGGTCAACTGGTTAAAAGGGAATCATGGCAGTGAACTGGCGGTGCGCAAAACGCCGATCGGTCGGCTGTTGCCCATGCTGGCTGGCGCGCTGCTGGTGGCGGGCGGTTATGCGTGGTTGCTGCACCGTTTTACCAACGCGTGGTCGCCGTGGCTGGATTCCGCCATCATGGTGTTCAGCGTGCTTGCGCAGTTCATGCTGATGGGGCGCAGGCTCGAGAGCTGGTATTTCTGGCTACTGGTCAACACCATTGCCGTACCGCTTTATGCGGCGCGCGATCTCTGGCTGACCGCCGGGTTGTATCTCGTTTTTTGGTGTAACGCATGGCACGGTCTGTACCAGTGGCGCAAGGCGCTGGTCGCGCGATGACACGTTTCGCCAGTGGACTGGTGGTGGGGAAGTTCGCCCCGCTGCATTGTGGTCATGAGCGGCTGATCAATGCCGCGCTGGCCCAGTGTGACCGCGTCTGGCTGATTAGCTATTCGCAACCGGAAATGCCGGGTTGTGAGCCAGAAAAACGCGAACGCTGGCTGCGGGAGCGGTTTCCGCAATGTGAAATCGTTGTTCTGACCCCGGAGCGCGTTGCAAGCTGGGGGCTCGGTGCGTTGCCGCATAACGATGCTCCCGGTGACCAGCATCGGCATTATATGGCCGACCTCTGTTTGCAGGTTCTGAACTGCTGCCCACAAGCGGTCTTCACCGCTGAAGATTACGGCGACGGCTTTGCCCGCGTGCTCTGTGAACGTTTTGCTCAGCCTGTGGTGCATGTACGCTTACAGCGTGAGCAGGGCGCACAGGCACCTTCCGGCACGCTGATCCGGAGCGATGTCCACCGTTGGCGGCAGATGCTCTCGCCCAGTGTCTATCGGGATTTTGTTCAACGCATTTGCCTGCTGGGAGGTGAATCCACCGGTAAAAGCACTCTGAGCGCAGCCCTGGCGCAGGCGCTGGAGACGGTTTACGTGGCGGAATATGGCCGGGAGCGCTGGGAAGAAAAGGGCGGTGAACTGGCGTACGATGATTTGCTGATTATTGCGCAGACACAGGTAAGGCGTGAAGACGCGGCGCTAGCGGCCCGTTGGCTGGTATGCGATACCTCGCCACTCACGACGTTGTTCTATACGCTGGAGATGTTCGGCAAGGCGCCGGATGAGCTATACACACTGGCAGAGCGGCACTATCACTGGGTGGTGCTGTGTGAAGATGATTTTCCTTTTGTGCAGGACGGCACGCGGCAGGATGAAACGTTCCGCCAGCGTCAGCAGGCATGGTACGTTGACCAATTGACACAGCGCGGCATCCCTTTTCTTCGCGTGCGGGGTTCGGTAAACCAGCGCGTGGCACAAATCCTTACGGCTCTTCGCGGCTAACACGCTTATTTTTCGCCACTATCATTGCTGCTCTCGACCTTCCCTGACTTCCGGTTTATTGTGTGAGTTCATGCCTACTGTAAACCTGGAGAATACACGCGTGTTTCAGAAAGTTGACGCCTACGCTGGCGACCCGATCCTCTCTCTTATGGAGCGGTTTAAAGACGATCCGCGTAGCGACAAAGTTAACCTCAGTATCGGGCTCTATTACAACGAAGACGGCATCATTCCACGCTTGCAGGCTGTCGCCGAAGCAGAAGCGCGCCTCAATGCGCAGCCGCACGGCGCGTCTCTGTACCTGCCGATGGAAGGGTTGAACAGTTACCGTATGGCGATTGCGCCGCTGCTGTTTGGCGCGGACCATCCCGTGCTGGAACAAAAACGTGTTGCGACAGTACAGACGTTGGGCGGTTCCGGTGCGCTGAAAGTGGGTGCAGATTTTCTGAAACGTTACTTCCCCGACTCGGGCGTATGGGTGAGCGATCCGACCTGGGAAAACCACGTTGCCATTTTTGAAGGTGCCGGTTTTGTAGTAAGTACTTACCCCTGGTACGACAATGAGACCAATGGCGTGCGTTTCTCTGCTTTCCTGGAAAAACTGAATACGCTGCCGGCACAAAGTATCGTTCTGCTCCATCCTTGCTGCCATAACCCGACCGGCGCGGATTTAACCAACGCGCAATGGGATGACGTGGTTGAGGTTGTAAAAGCACGCAATCTGATCCCCTTCCTTGATATCGCGTATCAGGGCTTTGGCGCAGGCATGGAAGAAGATGCCTACGCGATTCGCGCAATGGCCCGTGCCGGGTTGCCAGTGTTAGTCAGCAACTCCTTCTCCAAGATTTTCTCCCTGTATGGCGAGCGTGTCGGTGGCCTCTCCATTGTGTGTGAAGACGCAGCTGCCGCCGATCGCGTACTCGGTCAGTTAAAAGCCACCGTTCGCCGTAACTACTCCAGCCCGCCGAATTTTGGTGCGCAGTTGGTAGCGACCGTGCTGGGCGATGCGGGGTTGAAAGCCTCATGGCTGGCGGAAGTGGAAACGATGCGCACCCGCATTCTGGCAATGCGCCAGGAACTGGTAAAGGTTCTGAAAGAGGCGGTACCGGGCGGTAATTTTGATTATCTGATCAAGCAACGCGGCATGTTCAGCTATACCGGTCTGAGCGCACAGCAGGTAGAAAGATTGCGTGAAGAGTTCGGTATTTACCTGGTGGCCAGCGGGCGTATTTGTGTTGCCGGTCTGAATAGTCGCAATGTGCATCGTGTCGCGCAGGCTTTTGCATCAGTGATGTAAGTACTTGCTCACATTTTCATCCTGATCCCCTGCTTTTCAGCAGGGGGTTATTCCCCCGTATTCTCTTATTCTATGGCTAATCCGCAGAAAATCCTTTGTTTCACCTGCCGCTGGGGTTATGGTCGGGTAGACTTTTGACCGTTCGCACCATTTATAAAACATAACGAGCTGATAATTTAGGGATAAATATGCGAAAGTTCACACTTGCCCTTGGCGCTGCCTGTCTGTGGTTTACGCTGGGAGGCGCTGCGGTTTATGCCTCCGCCCCCACACCCTCTTCTGATGGCACCAATGTGGCCAAACTGGCGGAACAGGCACCCATTCATTGGGTTTCCGTCGCACAAATTGAACGTTCGCTGGTTGAACGCCCACCGATGGCGGTAGGGTTTGATATTGATGATACCGTGCTCTTTTCCAGCCCTGGTTTCTGGCGCGGGAAGAAAACCTGGTCGCCAGACAGCGAAGCGTATCTGCATAACCCGGCATTCTGGGAAAAGATGAATAACGGATGGGATGAGTTCAGTATTCCCAAAGAGGTGGCGCGGCAGCTTATCGCCATGCATGTGAAGCGCGGCGACAGCATCTGGTTCATCACCGGACGCAGCCAGACAAAAACCGAAACCGTCAGCAAAACCCTGCAGGACGATTTTCTGATCCCGGCGGCGAATATGAATCCGGTGATTTTCGCCGGTGACCAGCCCGGGCAAAATAGCAAAACGCAGTGGCTGAAGGCGAAGCAGATCCGCATCTTCTATGGTGACTCAGATAGCGACATCACGGCCGCTCGCGAAAGCGAAGCACGGCCGATCCGCGTATTACGTGCCTCCAACTCAACATATCGCCCGCTACCGCAGGCGGGAGCAATGGGTGAAGAGGTGATCGTCGATTCCGAATATTAGCCGGGGTTTACCTTTCGGCGCTATGCTGCACACTTAAGCAACATCATCTTTTCGGCTAAGGAGCAGTGAATGTGGTATCAACAAACTATTACGCTTGGCGCAAAGGCGCGCGGGTTTCACCTGGTCACGGAGGAAGTGCTCGGGCAAATCCGCGATCTTTCCCGTGTGCGGATCGGTTTGTTGCATCTATTGCTTCAGCATACTTCGGCCTCTCTCACGCTGAATGAAAACTGCGACCCGACTGTGCGTTACGACATGGAACAGCACTTTCTGGACAGTGTGCCGGATAACGCCCCCTATAAGCATGATTATGAAGGGCCGGATGATATGCCATCGCATATCAAGTCTTCTCTGCTTGGCGTATCACTATTACTGCCTGTGCAAAACGGGCGGGTACAGTTAGGTACCTGGCAGGGGATCTGGCTGGGGGAGCACCGCATTCACGGCGGCGCGCGGAACATTATCGCCACGCTACAAGGGGAGTAGCGCCGTTCTCCCGGTAATTACTGCTTCTATCGTCAGGATTTGTAACGATCGCCGTTTTTTTCATCAATACACTACGCTTAAATAAGTCAACCGGGCCGATCGGACGATCCATCGCAACACGACGAGGAGAATCAACGTGACAATTTCGGAGTTACTGCAATATTGCATGGCGAAGGCGGGCGCTGAACAGAGCGTACATAGCGACTGGAAGGCAACGCAAATCAAGGTCGCCGATGTGCTGTTTGCGATGGTGAAGGAAGTTGAGGGTCGCCCTGCGGCGTCGCTAAAAACCAGTCCGGAACTGGCGGAACTGTTGCGTGAACAGCATCAGGATGTACGCCCCAGCCGCCACCTGAATAAAGCGCACTGGAGCACGGTGTATCTGGATGGTTCGTTACCGGACTCGCAGATTTACTATCTGGTGGATGCGTCCTACCAACAGGCGATGGAACGGGTGCCGGAACAGGTCCGGCACCAGCTGTCAGTGTGACGATTTCAGCATCGGCTTAAGAAACCGCGCCGTGTGTGAGGCTTCGCATTCGGCAACGGTTTCCGGTGTGCCGGAGACGAGGATTTCGCCGCCACCGCTGCCGCCTTCCGGGCCGAGATCGACTATCCAGTCCGCAGTTTTAATCACGTCCAGGTTATGCTCAATGACCACAATGGTATTGCCCTGATCGCGCAATTGGTGCAGCACGTCCAGTAACTGCTGGATATCGGCGAAATGCAGGCCGGTAGTGGGTTCGTCGAGAATATAGAGCGTCTGCCCGGTTCCGCGTTTTGACAGCTCACGCGCCAGTTTCACACGCTGGGCTTCGCCGCCGGAGAGCGTGGTCGCTGACTGACCAAGACGGATATAGGTCAGCCCAACATCCATCAGCGTTTGCAGCTTACGCGCCAGCGCGGGCACGGCATCAAAGAACTCACGTGCTTCTTCGATGGTCATATCCAACACTTCATGGATAGTTTTGCCCTTGTATTTGATCTCCAGCGTTTCGCGGTTGTAGCGTTTGCCTTTGCACTGGTCGCACGGCACGTAAATATCCGGCAGGAAGTGCATCTCTACTTTGATCACCCCGTCACCCTGACAAGCTTCACAGCGGCCGCCGCGCACGTTAAAACTGAAGCGCCCTGGCGTATAGCCGCGCGAGCGGGATTCTGGCACGCCGGCAAACAGTTCACGCACCGGCGTGAATACGCCGGTATAGGTCGCCGGGTTGGAACGCGGCGTACGGCCTATCGGACTTTGGTCAATATCGATCACTTTATCGAAATGCTCCAGCCCGTGGATATCGCGGTATGGCGCTGGCTCGGCAATCGTCGCACCGTTTAGCTGGCGCTGCGCGATGGGGAACAGTGTATCGTTGATCAGTGTGGATTTACCCGAACCGGACACGCCGGTAATACAGGTAAAGAGACCGACCGGCAGCGTCAGCGTCACGTCTTTCAGGTTGTTGCCGCGTGCGCCGGTGAGTTTCAGTACTTTACTCGGATCGGCCGGAACACGCCGTTTCGGGATATCAATTTTGCGTTTGCCGCTCATGTATTGCCCGGTCAGCGACTCCGGCACTGCCATAATCGCGTCCAGCGTGCCTTCCGCCACAACCTGACCGCCATGTACACCCGCGCCCGGCCCAATATCGATCACATGATCCGCTGCGCGAATGGCGTCTTCGTCATGTTCGACGACAATCACCGTGTTACCCAGATTACGCAGATGGATTAATGTGCCAAGCAGGCGCTCGTTATCGCGCTGGTGCAGACCGATTGAGGGTTCATCCAGCACATACATCACACCTACCAGACCTGCGCCAATCTGGCTTGCGAGACGGATACGCTGTGCTTCGCCGCCGGAGAGTGTTTCAGCAGAGCGTGACAGCGTCAGGTAGTTCAGTCCGACGTTAACAAGGAATTTCAGGCGGTCGCCGATCTCTTTCAGCACTTTTTCGGCAATTTTTGCCCGCTGACCAGAGAGTTTCAGGTTGTTGAAGAAGTCCATCGCATGACCGATGCTCATATCCGAGATGGTCGGCAGCGGCGTGTTTTCAACGAAGACATGGCGCGCTTCGCGGCGCAGACGGGTGCCCTCGCAGGCGGCGCATGGACGGTTGCTGATAAACTTCGCCAGTTCCTCGCGCACCGCGCTGGATTCCGTCTCTTTATAGCGGCGCTCCATATTATGCAGCACGCCTTCAAACGGATGACGGCGCACCGAGGTGTCACCGCGATCGTTCATGTATTTGAACTCAATCGATTCTTTACCCGAACCGGAGAGGATCACTTTCTGCACGCTGGCGCTCAGGCTTTCCCATGGCGCTTCAACGTCGAATTTATAGTGTTCCGCCAGTGACTTCAGCATCTGGAAATAGTAAAAATTGCGGCGATCCCAGCCGCGGATTGCACCGCCAGCCAGCGACAGTTCCGGGTTCTGAATCACGCGGTCCGGGTCGAAATATTGCTGCACGCCCAGACCGTCACAGGTCGGGCAAGCCCCGGCCGGGTTGTTGAAGGAAAACAGGCGCGGTTCCAGCTCGCGCATGCTGTAGCCGCAAATGGGGCAAGCGAAGTTGGCGGAGAACAACAGCTCCTCGGCGTTGGCATCGTCCATATCGGCAACCACCGCCGTGCCACCGGAAAGCTCCAGTGCGGTTTCAAACGATTCCGCCAGGCGCTGGGCCAGATCGCTGCGGACTTTAAAACGGTCAATCACCACTTCAATGGTGTGTTTCTTTTGCAGCTCCAGTTTCGGCGGATCGGAGAGGTCGCAGACTTCGCCATCAATACGCGCCCGGATATAGCCCTGGCTGGCGAGGTTTTCCAGCGTTTTGGTGTGTTCGCCTTTACGCTCTTTTATCACCGGAGCCAGCAGCATCAGGCGTTTGCCTTCCGGTTGCGACAGCACGTTATCGACCATCTGGCTGACGGTTTGCGCCGCCAGCGGCACATCGTGATCCGGGCAGCGCGGTTCGCCTACACGCGCGAAGAGCAGACGCAGATAATCGTGAATTTCAGTGATGGTCCCGACGGTGGAGCGCGGGTTATGCGAGGTCGATTTTTGTTCGATGGAAATAGCCGGCGACAGCCCTTCAATATGGTCGACGTCCGGTTTTTCCATCAACGACAGAAACTGGCGGGCGTAGGCGGAAAGCGATTCAACATAGCGGCGCTGCCCCTCCGCGTAAAGCGTGTCGAAAGCCAGTGAGGACTTGCCAGACCCCGACAGCCCGGTGACAACGATCAGTTTGTCGCGAGGGATGACGAGGTTGATGTTTTTGAGATTGTGGGTGCGGGCGCCCCGAACTTCTATCTTATCCAATCCATTCACCTTTTACCCGGAGGAACGCTATTTTGCCTGGTATGTTTGAAGGACAACCGGCGGTCAGAAACGGCTAATTATGACACAATTTAACCTGAATGAATATACAGTATTTGCATGCATCCTGGCAGCGAATATGTAAAAATGCGCTGCCGCGAGAGATCTCTGGAACCTGCTTCGCAGCTATCAATAAGCCATATGGAAATGGTACACTCGCGCGTTTACACTACTAAGAAACGTTTTCAGGAGACACGATCATGGCCAGCAGAGGCGTAAACAAGGTGATTCTCGTCGGTAATCTGGGCCAGGACCCGGAAGTACGCTATATGCCGAGTGGTGGCGCAGTGGCCAACATTACGCTGGCTACTTCCGAATCCTGGCGTGATAAGCAGACCGGCGAAATGAAAGAGCAGACCGAATGGCACCGCGTTGTGCTGTTTGGCAAGCTGGCAGAAGTCGCTGGTGAATACCTGCGTAAAGGCTCTCAGGTTTATATCGAAGGCCAACTGCGTACCCGCAAATGGACCGATCAATCCGGTCAGGAAAAATACACGACTGAAGTCGTTGTGAACGTTGGCGGCACCATGCAAATGCTGGGCGGACGTCAGGGTGGCGGCGCACCGGCAGGCGGCGGCCAGCAGCAGGGCGGTTGGGGCCAGCCTCAGCAACCGCAGGGCGGCAACCAGTTCAGCGGCGGCGCGCAGTCCCGCCCGCAACAGCAGTCTGCTCCGGCACCGTCTAACGAACCGCCGATGGACTTCGACGACGACATCCCGTTCTGATTTTTCTTCATCAGAAAACAAAAAACCCCGCAATGCGGGGTTTTTTATTGTTCAGCGGCTGAACATTACTTCGACACATCCGCACCGAAGTATTTCTGAGAAATACGTTCGTAGGTGCCGTCGGCCTTGATCTCTTCCAGCGCTTTATCAATCGCGGCTTTCAGTTCCGGATTGTTTTTACGGATCAACACGCCAGATTTTTCAGCATTGTCTTCGGTGGCCACGATTTTCACCGGCGCAGACGGTTTGTGTTTTTTGAAGTCCAGGTAAGAGAGGTTATCATTGATGGTCGCATCGGCACGGCCCTGCACCACCAGATCGATAGACTGGTTAAAGCCATCGGTCGGCACAATTTCCGCGCCATATTTACGGGCGATCTGTGCGTAGTTACTGGTCAGTGAATGGGCGGATTTCTTGCCTTTCAGATCGTCAAAGCTCTTGATGCTGCTGTTTTTGTCATTCACGATCAGCACCGCTTTAGAGGCGATGTACGGCTCAGAGAAGTCATATTTTTTCTGGCGCGCTTCAGTAATGCCGACCTGGTTAATGACCGCGTCGTAGCGATTTGCATCAATACCGGCGATCAGACCATCCCATTTACCTTCAACAAACTGCGCTTTCACTTTCAGGCGCTTGGCCACTTCCTGGCCGATTTCAACGTCAAAGCCTTCCAGCGTGCCGGACGCGTTATGGAACGTGAACGGAGGATAGGTGCCTTCGGTACCAATTTTCAGAACCCCGGCGGACTGGATTTTTGCCAGGTCGTCCTGCGCCAGCGCCGCGTGGGCGAAACCAAGCTGCATAACCCCTGCAATAACGAGTGTTGCGAGTGCTTTCATCTAAATCTACCCCAAGTGATTGTTATTGGTTCGCCCCGATCTCCGGGAGCGCAGTGCTTAAAGAGGCGATAAATTCCGCAGTACGCGGTTTTTTCGCGTGTGAAAAGAGGTCGTTGGCGGTACCGGATTCCACAATTTCCCCGGCTTCAAGAAACACCACCTGACTGGCGATATTGGCCGCCAGGCGCAGGTCGTGCGTCGCCATGATCATTGTTGTGCCTTCCTGCGCCAGCTGGCGCAGGACCGCCACCACCTCGCCGGAAAGTTCCGGGTCGAGCGCAGACGTGGGTTCATCACAGAGCAACACCGCCGGTGACGGCGCAAGCGCACGGGCAATGGCCACACGCTGCTGCTGCCCGCCGGATAACGTATTCGGCAGAGCGTCACGTTTGTGCAGCATGCCTACTTTCGTCAGCAACGCTTCACCACGCTGACGCGCACGGTCGCGATCCCATTTGTGCACGGTGATCAGCCCTTCGGTGATATTTTCCAGAACCGTCATATGCGGAAACAGTGCGAAGTTCTGGAACACCATCCCCGTCTGACGGCTGATGCGGCGAATATCCTGGCCTTTAATGCGCGCGTCCGGCGAAAAGGTGATGCTCTCTTTGCCAATGGTTAGCGCCCCGGCCTGAGGGATCTCCAGTAAGTTAATACAACGCAATAACGTACTTTTGCCGCTGCCGGACGGGCCAATCAGCGTGGTTACCGTGCCTTCTTCAATGGTTAAATTGATATTTTTCAGGACACGATGACCATCAAAACTCTTATCAAGGTTGGAGAGCGTTATCATTGACGGCTCCTTTAGGTGTCGTGCCCGCTAATTTCTGTTCAAGTTTGTTCTGCAAATGCGATAACACGGAACTGAAGAACAAATAAATGACGGCCGCCTCGCTATACAGAATCAGCGGTTCATAAGTCACAGCCGCAATTTGCTGCGCGGACAGGAACATTTCCGGCACTGTGATCACCGACGCCAGCGAAGTGTCTTTCACCAGCGAAATAAAGGTATTGGAAAGCGGCGGCACCGCAATGCGTGCGGCCTGCGGCAGGATAATACGGCGTAATGACTGCGCCCAGGTCATGCTGATGGCATGGGCGGCTTCCCACTGCGACTTCGGTACGGCCAACAGCGTAGCGCGGATCACTTCGGAGGTATAAGCCCCGATGTTAACGGTGAAACCAATCACCGCGGCCGGGAAGGCATCGATCGTAATGCCCGCGCTGGGCAGTGCGTAGAAGATCAAAAACAGCTGCACCAGCAAAGGCGTACCGCGGATCAACCAGACATAAAACCGGACCACCGGTTTCAAAAATCCCGGCCCGTACAGGCGCAATAATGCAATCACAAACCCCAGGGTCAGGCCGAGAACAAACGAGCTGAGGGTGAGGGGAATAGTGAATTTCAGACCTGCGGAAAGCATGGGCCAGAATGAATCAATTGCTAAGGGTAACCATGTTGGCACTGCGCACCTTCCGGACAGAGCGTGTTGCCAGAAAAATGCTGGCAGAATGTGAATATATATTAGCCCAGTTAATAATTCTGGCACCGTATTAGAGCGGATTATATGCCTTGAACCGAACGCGAAAACAAATATATCCGAATAACGTTATGCAGAAATGAGCTAAGCAATGCTTTTTTGATACATAGGCGCTTTTACGCTGCTTCCACTCTCGCTTCCGTTGCACCTTTTACCTCTTTTTTCCCCTTTATCTGCACCAAAATGACGCCCATGCACAGTGCGTAATTTTTGATCAACCCATCTCTATCCCCATTTTTTCAGTGAGTTACAGGCTGGCATTTTTCTTGCAGTTCCATTTAGTGAAACTGAAGTCCCATTTTATGAGACCTTGCCATGTCCATTTTAGAAACGACAGCCAGCATTCTTAAATTGATGGTGGATCTGCAACGCGGCATCCGCATCAGCGATGTAATTACCCATCTTGGGATGCCAAAAAGCACGGCTTCCCGTGTGATGAGCCAGCTTGAGTCCTATGGCTATCTCGAAAAAGACGACGGGCAGGGCACTTTTCTGCCCGGTCCGTTGCTGATGTCGGCATCCTATCTGGTGAGTCGCCACATAACCCTCAGCGACCATGTTGACGCTGCGCTGCGCAGCCTGTGTGAACGCACCGGTTACACCGGCTATATCTCCATGCTGGATAACCAGGAAATCCTCGTATTGCGAGTGATTCATGGTCGCCAGGCGCTACCGGTGGTGACCTGGCCGGGTTCTCGTTCCCCTGCATGGGGAACATCGACCGGCCGGGCGCTGCTGGCGCGCTTCACGGATACGCAACTGCACGACTTTTTTGCCAGCCCGCTGGTGGTCTCGCAGCTCAGCGGTACGCCGCACGATGTCAGCATGCTGGTGGCGGCGGTTGCCCGCGCCCGGGATGCAGGTTACGCAACGGCAGTGAACGAATCGGTCGCCGATACGGCTTCCGTCAGTTGTGCCGTTGGCGACCCGGCCACCCACGAAGCCGTGGCGTTCTGCCTCTCTTTTCCCCAACAGCTTGCCACCCCTGAAGAGTTGCAACGGATAGCGACATTACTGAAAGAGACTGCCCTCACCATTGCCGGAAAAACCGGCGACACGCAGGTGATCGGTCCGCTTTGATTTTTTTCCTTTTGCCAATGCCAGGAGAATAACCGTGAGTCAAATCGCCCCTTCCGAAACGTTGCCAGCGCACAGCGAGAGCCATCCGCGTGCTTTTGCGCCTGCCACGTTGTTGCTGTTGTTGGTATTAAGTATCTTCGGCGCCGTGATTGGCGTGCAGTTACTGACGACCCTTGGTGTGACGCCGAATACCGCCATCATCGGCGCGATGGCGGCCATGATCATTGCCCGTATTCCATTACAGTGCTTTGCCCGTTTCCGCTCCATCCATATTCAAAACCTGGCGCAAAGCGCGACCTCCGCCGCCACATTTGGCGCCGCGAACTCCTTGCTTCTGCCTATCTCTATTCCCTGGCTGTTTGGCCATAACGAAATGGTGATGCCGATGTTTATCGGTGTGGCGCTGGCCATGCTGCTGGACGGTTGGCTGCTGTACCGTTTGTTTAATACCCGTATCTTTCCGGCAGAAGGGGCATGGCCACCGGGTATTGCGGCGGCGGAATCCATTAAAGCCGGTGATCAGGGCGGTAAACAGGCGGCATTGCTCGGTACAGGTATTGTGATTGGTGCGATTGGCTCGTGGTTCAAGTTTCCGATGGCGGCGCTGGGTACGGCGTTTATCGGCAATATTTGGGCGCTTGGCATGCTGGGTGTCGGTTTCTTATTGCGTGGTTACTCCGCACCGCTGTTCGGCATTGATATCAATAAACTCTATATTCCCCATGGCGTTATGGCGGGCGCAGGCGTTGTGGCGTTGTTCCAGATTATCCGCTTGATCCGCCAGAGCAACCGCGACAAAGCGGAGCGACATCAGGATGATGAAGCGCTGTCGTCGGCGCAGAATGCACAAATTGGCCAAACCATTCGTTTTGGCGCACTCGGTTTTATGGCCATTTCCGTGCTCATTGCGCTGGGCAGTGGTTTATATGCCCATCTTTCTTTGCCGTGGCTGGTGGCGTTTATGGTCTATGCCGCGTTTGCTGCTTTCCTGCACGAAATGATCGTCGGTCTCGCCGCGATGCACTCCGGCTGGTTCCCGGCGTTTGCCGTCGCATTAATCACTCTGCTTATCGGTATTTTGATGGGCTTCCCACCGGAAGCGCTGGCGATGCTGTGCGGTTTTTCCGCCGCCACCGGCCCGGCGTTTGCTGATATGGGGTATGACCTGAAAGCGGGTTGGATCCTGCGCGGTAAAGGCGAGCACACCCGTTTTGAACTGGAAGGACGTCGCCAGCAGTTGCTTGCCGCAATGCTGGCCTTTGTGGTGGCAATGCCCGTGGTGTTGTTTATTTTCCGCGACTATTTCGCGCAGGGACTGGTGCCGCCGGTGGCGAAAGTCTATGTCGCGGCGATCAACGCCGGGGTGTCACTGGATATTGCGAAATCACTGCTGATCTGGGCGATCCCTGGGGCCATTATTCAGCTGATAGGCGGTCCTGGTCGTCAGATGGGAGTGCTGCTGGCTACGGGTCTGTTAATCAACAACCCACTGGCGGGCTGGGCGGTACTGATCGGGATTGCTATTCGCGCCATCGTTTTGCGTGCGGGTGGCGAAGCGATGCGTAACAAAATCGAGGTGTTGGCGGCGGGATTGATCGCCGGTGATGCCTTATTCAGTTTCTTTAATTCCGTCCTGCCGGGTGGCAAAAAGTAATCACGCAACATCAGAGAAAATAGTATGAGCTTACAACAAACATTACAGGTCTTTGCGTTACTCGACAGCGCATACGCCAGCGGCGATAAGGTGAAAGCCCTACTGGCCGAATACCGCAATATCGCGGTGAGTGTGAAAGCGGTCAGTGGCCCGAAAGGCAGCACCGACTTCGTTAAAATCGTGATTCCGGGTACACAAGGGAAACGCAGCGGCGGTACGGCACCAACGCTGGGGATTGTCGGGCGTTTAGGAGGGATTGGCGCACGTCCGGGGCGCATTGGCCTGGTGTCCGATGCTGACGGCGCAGTGGCTGCCGTCGCCAGTGCGTTGAAGCTGGCGGAAATGCAGCGTCAGGGCGATAGCCTGCCGGGCGATGTCATTGTCACGACACATATCTGCCCGGATGCACCGACGCGCCCGCATGAGCCGGTCGATTTTATGGACTCGCCGGTGGAAACCGAAGACATGAACGAGCAGGAAGTCTCGGATGAAATGGATGCCGTGCTCTCTATCGACACCACCAAAGGCAACCGCATCATCAACCATAAAGGTTTTGCCATTTCGCCAACGGTAAAACAGGGCTATATCCTGCGTGTGTCAGACGATCTGCTGCGGGTGATGGAGATGACCACCGGGCAATTGCCTGTCACTTTCCCGATCACCACCCAGGACATTACCCCCTATGGCAACGGTGTTTACCATCTCAACAGCATTCTGCAACCGTCGATTGCTACCGCTGCGCCTGTGGTCGGTGTGGCGATCACGGCGGTGAGCGCAGTGCCGGGCTGCGGCACCGGCGCGAGCCATGAAACGGATATTGCGCTGGCGTGCAAATTTGCGGTTGAAGTGGCCAAAGAGTTTACCCGCGGCACCTGCCAGTTCTTCGATAGCGCAGAGTACCAGCGCCTGCTCGACCTGTATGGTTCGCTGGCGCATTTGCAAAAACGTCAGCCTGGGGTGTGAGATGGCTATTCGCACAATGGGCACCTTGACCATTGGTCAGGCGCCGCGCAGCGATATCACACCGATACTTGATGCCGCCTTGCCTTCCCATGTGAGGTGTCTGCATGCCGGTGTGCTTGATGGGCTGGATGACGCTACCATCGCGGCGCGTTTTTCGCCGCAAGCGGGCGACGCCCTCCTGACGTCACGCCTGCTGGACGGGCGCGCCGTGGTGATGGGCAAACCCGCTGTTGGTGCCGCGTTGCAGCAAAAGATCGTCGATCTGGAAGCACAAGGCTGCGAGATGATCGCTATTCTCTGTACCGGTGAGTTTCACGGCCTGCACAGCCAAAAAGCCTGGTTGATCGAGCCGGATCGGATCCTGCCGCCAGCGTTGAACGCGCTGGTTGGGGAGCGCCGGGCCGGGATCCTCGTGCCGCTCGAATCACAAATCACCAGTGAGCTGGAGAAATGGCGCGG
The DNA here is from genome assembly GCF_900094925.1 of Kosakonia oryzendophytica. Taxonomy (GTDB): domain Bacteria; phylum Pseudomonadota; class Gammaproteobacteria; order Enterobacterales; family Enterobacteriaceae; genus Kosakonia; species Kosakonia oryzendophytica. The sequence continues at coordinate 70,883 of NZ_FMAY01000002.1, forward strand.
TGTGCACCAGCCCCCCGTATTTGCTATCGCTTCGCCCTATACTGCCAGCGAAGAAGAGGTGGCAAAGGCCGCCCGTTCGCTTGAAGCACAGGGCGCGGAAGTGATCCTGACTGATTGTATGGGCTATACCGGTTGGCATCAGGCGATTTGTGCGCGCCATACTGCGCTGCCGGTGGTGTTGTCCAATAAATTGTTGGCCGATCTGCTGCGTAACCTGCTGTAGCGGTAAAAGGAGACTGTGATGGATTTACTGTTGTTGAGTAACTCGGTGCTGCCGGGTTCCGGATATCTGGAATATGCCCTCCCACTGCTGAAAACGCAGTTTGGCGGGCGTCGTAAGGTGGTGTTTATCCCCTTTGCTGGCGTAACACAAAGCTGGGATGCCTATACCGATAAGGTGCGGCTTGCGCTGGCGGAACTGGATCTGTCGATCACGGGTGTGCATACCGTTGATGACGCGCCTGCGGCCATTGCCGCAGCAGACGTTGTGATGGTCGGTGGCGGCAATACGTTTCATTTGCTGAAACAGTGCCGTGAACGCGGGCTACTCGACCCGATCCGCCAGGCGGTGAAGAACGGGGCGTTGTATGTTGGCTGGAGCGCCGGGGCAAATCTGGCCTGTCCGACGATACGCACCACTAACGATATGCCGATTATCGACCCGGGCGGACTGGATGCGCTGAACCTGGTGCCATTGCAGATCAACCCGCATTTTACAAATGCGTTGCCTGCCGGGCATCAGGGAGAGACGCGTGAGCAGCGTATCCGCGAACTGCTGGTGGTTGCACCGGAACTGAACGTGATCGGTCTACCGGAAGGGGGATGGATCACCGTGCAGAACGGCCATGCGCAGTTGGGTGGCGACAGGCCAGCGTTATTGTTTAAGGCCAATGAAGAGGCGATTACACTGGCTGCGGGTTACCGCTTTTTCTGAGGGATACACCCTGGTGGGGATCATTCGGGTATTAACCCATGGCGATGCGCATTTCATTGAGGAGCATGGACGTCTGATTCCGCTGGAGTATGTAGGGTATTGCATCGATCAGCCGCAACATTGACGAGCAGTGCGGCGAGCCTGTTTGCCAGCCAACGGGGTTAATACAGCTGGCCCGGAAACGGGCCAGCTGTGCTGTAATGCGTTTATTCTTTGCATTTAACAGCCTTCTTTTTACCCCATCAAAAATAATCCCAGCAATAAATTTATTTTTCCCGATATGGATTGAAGGCCGAAAAAATATATCATGCGTTGGTGTTCTGTTGGCTGAATCGAATAACCAGACAACCGCGAAAATAATAGGGAAATAAGTATTTTACTGATTTCAAATATATTATTTCTCATAATGAAAAATGGGACTATTCTTATCTTTCATTACATCTCAGTTTCAACTATATCCAGATAATATTAATTACATTGCCAGTGTTAGTGGACTCACAGCCGCGTACACATTGTTGTCTATTGTCATTTCCGGTATTGAAGTCGCCTGAAGACAGGTTTGTTCCCGGAATATTCGCCTCTGTCAGTAAGGAACTCGTATGGTTAACCGGATAACCGTCCTGTTGTCCGCCGGGAGTGATTCGCTCTTATTCTGGATGTTAACAGGAGAGGAGAAACTCTCAGCGCCATTTCGTTTTCAGGTGGATCTGTTAAGTAAAGATTTCACCCTTGATCGGCAAAAATTGCTCGGTCAGAACATGACGGTGGTCATTCCGGGTCAATCAGGCGCTGAGCGTTACCTTTCTGGCAAAGTGACCGCTGTTGCCGTTCGTTCCGAAGAGTTGGACGGTACGCGCTACGCTGTTTATCAAACCACGCTGGAACCGGATTTCTGGCCCATGATGCGCGACCGCAACTTTCGCATCTTCCAACAGCAGCGCGTACCGGACATCGCCAAAACGCTGTTTACAGAATACAACGTTAACATCGAAGACAAGCTTACCCGCAGCTATCGGCAATGGGATTATTGCGTGCAATACGCAGAGAGCAGTTTCCATTTTCTGAGCCGTCTGCTGGAGCTTGAAGGTATCAGCTATTTTTTCCGTCACCATAAAGACGGTCACACGCTGGTGCTGATGGATGATTACTCTCAGGCGGAAGCGTTCCCTGGCTATGAGACCCTTCCCTGGCATGCGCAGGCGAGCGGCGGGGCGGTGAGCGAGGAGGGTATCAGCCAGTTACTGGCGCGGCATGTGGTCACGCCTGGCCTGTACAGCACGGACGACTATGATTTTCGAAAACCGCACGCATGGATGCTACAAACGCTGCAAAACCCGGTCTCGCCAACACCAGGGCGCATTGACGTTTATGACTGGCCGGGGCGTTTCGTTGAACATGGCGATGGTGAATCGTATGCCCGTATTCGCCAGCAGTCATGGCAGGCGGAGCAGCAGCAAACCCAGGGAACGGCTACCGCAACCGGCATTGCGCCGGGGCACACTTTTACGCTGATCAATGCGCCCCATTATGCCGACAACGCGAAATGGCTGGTGGTCGGCGCACATTACGCATTCGAAGAAAACCAGTATGCGTCTGGTGATACGGGTGAGGCAAAACACCGCATTGATTTTACTGTGATCCCCGCAGCGACGCCGTTTCGCCCGCCGGTGACGACCGATTGGCCTCGCACGTACGGGCCGCAGACCGCCCGTGTGGTAGGGCCGAAAGGAGAGTCCATCTGGACAGATAAATACGGGCGCGTAAAGGTGAAATTCCACTGGGATCGCGAAAGTCAGGGGGATGAAAACAGCTCCTGCTGGGTGCGTGTCTCCAGTGCCTGGGCAGGTCAGGGTTACGGTGGCGTGCAGATCCCGCGTGTGGGCGATGAAGTGGTGGTGGATTTTATCAACGGCGAGCCGGACAGGCCGATCATCATTGGCCGGGTCTATAATGAAGCCAGCATGCCGCCGTGGGAGTTGCCTGCTGCGGCAACGCAGATGGGCTTTATGAGCCGTTCGAAGGATGGCTCGCCGGATAATGCCAACGCCCTCCGTTTTGAGGATAAACCCGGTGAAGAGCAATTTTGGCTGCATGCCGAGCGCAACATGGATACCGAAGTCGAGAACGACGAAACCCATGATGTGGGCAGTAACCGGACGAAAACCGTCGGCAAAGACGAGACCAGCCATATCAAGCAAAACCGCACCCGCACCGTCGACGGCAATGAAACGGTCACGATTGGTCAGGATCGCAGTAAAACCATTAACGGCAATGAGACCACCACGGTGCAGCAAAACCGCACCGAAAGCGTGAAGGGCAATGAAACCCTCAGCGTGGATCAAAACCGCGATGAAACCATTACCGGCAATCACACCACCACGGTGAAAAGCAATAACACCGGTACGGTCGAAGGCAATCAGACACTGACAGTGGTGCAGGATCGCAGTCGTACCGTTCAGGGCAATGAAACGGTCAGCGTTCAGCAGAACCGGACCGTGAATGTCACCGGCAACCAGACGCTTGATGTCACCGGCAACCGCAATGTGACGGTGCACAGCAGTGAAGTGCGCACGGTGACGCAAAAGCAGGATGTCAGCATTGGTGCCGGGCGCACGTTGAGCATTACCGGCGGCGATACACGTTTTACGCAAGGAAGCGTGGCGGATAGCGCCACGGATACGTTCCGCATCAATGTGGGGGAAAGCGGCATTCTGATCGGTAACGGCAGCGTGGAAATTACCGCAGGCGGATCGACCATCACCATTAATGCCGCCGGCGTTATGGTGAATGGCAAAAAAATTGAGCTTAACGCCTGACGGGGAATGTGAATGAGCACCGCGAAAAACCCCACCGAAAAAGTGATGACCGACCTGGAGTTAAGCTGGCTGGATGCCAGTGAGCACTCAGCACAGACCCGCCTGTTTATCTGGCGGATCCCGGCGGGAGGAGAATCGCTGTTGGACGGTTTTATCGCGCTGCAACAGCACCCGGAAGGACGCACGCTGCCGGATCTGTTTCTTGGGCTGACAACGCCTTTTGAAACCGGCTTCGGTTACAGCGAGGCACTGGGCCGTGAATTTGTTGAACATTATGAGGCCACGCCAGATGCCGCAGAGTGGCAGGCGGAACCCTATCTACCGTGTTACTCCCCTGCACAGTTGCGCCAGTTGCTACAAGGGTTCGCCGACCGGTTTGCAGAAGATCTTCGCTACCTGGTGCTGGTGCTCAAACCTTCCGCCGTAAGCGACGACAGCGCATTAACACGCTGGCTTAACGGTTGGCTGGAACAGGGCGAACCCGCGCCGCGATTGCTGTTGATTGATACCGTTGAACAGCCGGTGTGGCAACCGCTGCTTGATGCACATCCCCATGAGGTTCAGCTGATAGTCGATGACATTGATGGCATGAAGGTGATGCACCAGACCGCACAGCAACAGACCGATCCCGATGGCGATCGTTTGCTGTTTCGCCGCTATCTGGCGGATGCGATGCTGCTGCTGGAAAAAGGCACTGCCGCGCAAGTGGCTGCGCGCGGCGACCTCGCGCTGGCGATTGCCCGGCAACGCGGCTGGGCCGATCAGCAGGCGATGATGCATAACCTGATAGCGGGCGGTTGGCTGAAGGGCAATGATCCTGCACAGGCGGTCGCGCACTACCGACAAGCACAGGATATCTCCGGTGAGATTGCCGAGCCAACGCTGAAAGGACAGTTGCGCACACAGAGTACGTTTGGTGAAGCCGGTGCGTGGTTTGCAAAGAAAGAGTATCTCCAGGCGGCGAAACGTTACCGTCAGGCCGCGCTGGAGGCGCAGGCGATCCCTCACCCGGTTTTTGAAATGGAAGGCTGGCGCATGTCTGGCTTTTGCCTCTGGCTGGCCGGGCATCGTCCAACGGCGATGGAGGAGTACGCCCGTGCGGTGAAGGCGGCGGAAAGCGTTCCTTTACCCGAACGCGGGCAAACCACGCTGCCGCTGGTGTTTCAGGATTTACTGCGTATACATGACAAACGGCGTACCGAGGCCATTGAAGCCTGTGCCGCGCGCTGGCAACGCGAGAAACGCGATTTAATCCAACAGACGGAAGCGCGATTGCCCGCGCAGCCGGGTATTGAACAGGTGAAGCAGGCGGAAAGCCGTCTGCAATTACAGCTTGAAGCCATGTTTACCGTGATCCGCGAAGAGCGGGAGAATCTTATTCGCCGCGGAGATGAAAGTTTTCGACGCGTTATCCGGCTGGCGCGGGAGAAACTGCACCCGCACTGGAATGGTTTGCCGGATATCGCCCACCCCTTTGATGCCCCACCCGGTGAGTGGCAAAGCCTGCCCGCATGGGGGGAAACCGACGTATTGTTATCTGAATCTGCAGGAAGCAACCCCTTATGAAGACCCGTATTATTATCATTGTTGTTGTGACGCTGCTCGCGCTGCTGTTTTTGAGTCTCTCCGATAGCGATCTCGCCACCGAGATCCGTACCTTCCTGCGCGCGCTATTGCGGGCTATGTTCTGAGGCGCGACTGATGCACTCCGGCGCTCACTTCGATCCGCAGCTTGGGCTGGATATTCACACCTACCCGTGGCCGCTACCGACACCCCATATCGGCATCGTGTTTGATGTGTTTGATTATCTCCCGCTGATTGGCACCACGGTGCACGTCAACAGCATTAAGCGTGCCAGCGCCGGAACGGGCGGGATTGCGGTGCATATTCCCGTGGGCGGAGCGTGGATCCCACCGCTGCGTGCACCGGGTGGTCCGCAAATCGAAGATGAGTTGTTTATGGGCAGTAAAACCGTCTCTGTGGACGGCGAGCCCTTCTCCCGCATCGGCATGCCGGTGCTGAGTTGTAATATTCTTGGCCTGATCCCGCCATTTCGCCTGAAACGCGCCACCAAGCCGAAGCCACTGTCACTGACGCTACCGCTGACCTTTAACCTGGCTATCCCCAACAATGTGATTGTGGGCGGGCCGCCGACCATCAACCTGATGGCGCTGCTGATGCGCGCCGGGTTAAGCGGCCTGGGTAAGGGCTTCAAAAAGTTGAAGAAGACGCCGCAGTGGCGGTTGTTTATGCGCCGTTTTCGCAAGCTTCGGCAAAAGCTGTTCCGCAATATGGATCCTGGTTTCCTGAAGTGCCGGGTCCTTCGCGCCGAACCGGTCGATATTCGTGATGGCAGCGTCAGCCTTGAGCACCAGGATTTTCTGTTGCCGGGGCGTCTGCCGCTGGCGTGGAACCGCACTTACTCTTCGGCGGATCTTGATGTTGAAGGGGTGTGCGGCCACGGCTGGTCGACGCCAGCGGATATCCGCCTGGAGGTGATGGTGGATGAAGGCATTGCCATGCTGACGCAACCGGAAGGGATGACGCTGTTTGCCGGATTGCCGCAGGTCGACGGGTATGAGCAGGGCATTCCGGGTTTGCCGGACGGTAGCCGATTGTGGCGGGAAACGGTTAACGGCGAAGTGCTGTGGCAGGTGGCGCAGGAGAGTGGCCCGCAACTGCAATTTAGTGGCGAACAGGGGGTGTTGCCGATCCGCCAGCTTGCCGATCGTAACGGCAATGGCTGGCGTTTTGAGTGGAACGGTAGCGAACTGCTGCAAATTCGCGAGTTCACCCATCAGGGAATGACCGCGCGTGAAATCCTCGTCACCCAGGAGAATCACCGCCTGCTCGCCCTGCGTTTGCGTAATGCGCTGGATGGCGACATCACGCCGCTGACCCGCTACGAATATGACGAGGAAGGGCAATTGAGTGCGGAGATCGATGCCCTGTCGCATCCGCGCCGTTTTTATTATCAGCAGCATCACCTGGTCAGTCACGTTGACCGCAATGGGCAAGGGTTTCACTACCAGTACAACGACATCTGGCAAGTGGTGCATGCTTGGGGCGACGGCGGTGTCTGGGATTATCGGTTTGCGTATCACGGCCTGCTTAACGAAGTGGAGATCACGGATTCACTGGGGCATGTCTCGCGCATTACCTTTGACGAAAACGGCTTGCCGGTGTCGGAAATCGATCCGCTGGGTGGCAACACCGTGTTCCGCTATGACGATTTTGGCCGCACGCTGGAGCTGATTGAGCCGGACGGCAGTAGCCATCGCTGGGAGTATGACGAACTGGGGCGCATGACAGCCGAATATATGGCGGACGGAAGCGTGATTCAGGTGACATATGATGCGTTTGGTGAGGTGTTGGCGCTGACCGATGAGAAGGGCGCTATCTGGCGTTCAGAGTATGATGCGCACGGGAATTTGATTGTCACGATTGACCCGACGGGCGTTGCTTCACGTTATCACTATGATCGCTTTGGGCAGCTTGCTGAGGCTCATAAACCCGGTTTGCCGTCGTGCTGCTATCGCTACGATCGTTTCGGTTTTCTGGAATCGGTAAGCCCTGGTGGGGCAGGCACCACCCGTTTCCGCCACGCCGTGCGTGGCACATTGATCGAACGTATTGATGCTGGTGAGGGGAGCACCCGCTATCACTGGGATAGAAAAGACCGGCTGGTGGCGACAGTGAATCCGGCAGGTGGCGAAGTCCGTATCGCTTACGATCGGGAAGATAACCCGGTTCACTTTACCGATGAACAGGGCAATGTAACCCGTTTCCGTTATAACGGCACCGGGATGCTGACCGCCTGCGAAACGCCCGATGGGACGACGCTCGGTTACCAGTATGACCCGGAAGATCGGTTGTTGGCGGTGATTAATCAACGCGGTCAGCGCTGGCAATTGACCCGCGATGCCCTCGGGAGAGTGACGGCGGAAAGCGACTACTGGGGTCAGGTGACGCGTTACGGCTGGGACAGGGCCAGTCGCCTGATCAGCCGTGAAGATGCACTGGGGCGCAACGTGCGCTATGGCTATGACAAAGCCGGAAGGCTAAGCGAACGGCGCAGTGGTGACACGCTACAAGCGAAATATCACTATGATTTGTGCGGCCGGATGGTGCTATGTGAGAACCCCTGGCGCAGGCTGACATGGCGCTATGACGATGCCGGGCGGCTGCTACTGGAAGAGCAGGACGGTTTCCAGTTGCGTTACAGCTACAATGATCGCGGGTTGCTGATCGCGCGCGATAGCGACAGCGGCCATCAGGTGCGTTATGGACTGGATGAGCATGATCGCCTTGCGCAGGTGCAGCTTAACGATGACGCGCCCATTATTTTCACCTACGACGACAGCGGGTACAGGATCAGCGAGCAGCTCTCCGACGCAGTGAGACGTAACTTCAGTTACGATCGACTTGGGCGGCTCACCTCGCAGCAGGTACTGCAAAACGATTTACCGCTATTTGCCAGCGGTTTTGCCTATGACCGCACAGGTAACCTGACGTTGCGCGAAGAGAGTCAGTGGGGCAGTGATCGTTATACTTACGATCCGGCCGGTCGGTTGATGGCGCATTCCTCACCGGATGGCGTGCTGCGGCAGTTTGTGCAGGATGCAACCGGGAACCATTTGCAGACGCAGACACGCGATGTGAACGACAGTGCGGGCGGCTGGTTCCGTGAAGGCATCCATCATGGCGTGCGCTATGTCTTTGACCGCGCAGGGGAATTGCGCCAGCGCCGCCATATGCAGGACGAGAGCGAAGAAAAAGAAGATTTTACCTGGGATGATCACCGCCAGCTCATTGCTGTGCGCAAAGGCGACAGCCTGGTGCGCTACGGTTATGACGGACTGGGGCGGCGGGTATTCAAACAGACCGCCACGGAAACGCACTGGTTCTACTGGCAGCGTGATGCGCTGGCAGGCGAGACCGTTGCCGCTACGCAAGAGCCGCTGGCGGCGTTAAGCATTTTCGATGCCGGTGGCAGGCTAAAACGGCAGAAAGCCCAGGCAACATTATTCAGCAGCATGCGTGAATATATCTACTATCCCGACAGCTTCCGGCCGCTGGCGCTGCTGACACAGGAAGGAGAGGCAAAACAGAGTTGGCACTATCACTGCGATCCGAACGGTGCGCCAGTGCGACTGACCTCGCCTGACGGGGAAATCGTCTGGTCGGAGAATATCGGTGTCTGGGGGGAAAAAGGGCATGTGTATGTTAACCGCATCGATAATCCGTTGCGCTTCCAGGGGCACTATTACGATGCGGAAACCGGGCTGCACTATAACCGCTATCGCTACTACGACCCGGCAATCGCCGCGTATATCAGCCAGGATCCGATAGGGCTGGCGGGCGGATTAAATGTTTATCAATATGCTCCAAATCCTCTCACATGGATGGATCCTCTTGGTTTAGAGGTGGTGCGTGTTTATCACTACACAAGCAAAGAAGGATATAATGCGATTATGGGTTCCGGTGTGATTAAATCCAGTGATCCTGGTGCCAGGGGACGCGGGTCGATTCAGGGTAAACCTAAAGGCGTTTATGTGACCAAATTGTCGCCAGAAGAATTAAATTCATCCGGGTTAAGAGGTAAAATGGGCCTGACGAAAGATAAAAGTACACATTATATTTCGTTTGAGATTGATAGCAGTAAGGTAAAAACAGTAGACCGACAGAATACGTATCTGCGACTCTATATCGAAGAAGATATACCGCTGAGAAATGCCAATAATAAGTTGCGCGATGATGTTGTTCATGGCCTTTCTGGATGTAACTAATTTAGGAGCGATATATGGCTGAATGGACGGGTGTAATGTATGGGTTTTATACCAATAAACCGCTAGAGGACGTTTTTTCCTCGATGGCGGCGAAAGTAAAACCTGATGGTTATCAACATCAGCGCAACAGTGTGCGTGATGAAGAGTTTTTGCTGTTCTATAAAGATGAGGAAATGCTGAATTACCATCTGGAGAATGGTTATAATTTAGATATTGGCGGGGAAGGGTGTTTTTGCATTGAGGCGAAATCAGCCACGTTGAATGGCGCTGCGACCTTATTTGAGTTTGAAAACGACTCGGATTTTGAGCCTTATGATATAAACCTACGCTTTAATCATATTTATTATTATGTGCTCATTTTACCTGACTTTATTGATAGTGCGGATTTTTGTCAGAAAATATATAATTTATTTGTTAATGTTCTGGAAGAAAATTGATAAATATTCGATATATATCGATAAAGACAATAACAGCCTTGTTGTTTATAAAATGAAAGGCCGGATATACTGATTTACGGCCTTAAAAAAACGTGTTATTCGATGATAATACAACGCGTTGCTGCCAGAAAACTCCCTTCTCAATTTATCTTAAGTTGTATTTTCCTATTTTTTATGCTCGCAAAATTTTGATTATTTGATGAAACCATGCTAAACATGGTTATTAAGAACATAGTGAACGGTGCATGTTATTTAAACTATTGTCTGATATTGATGTGGTGCTTGTCGCTGATAACCCTGAATGGTTACATAATGTATTCAACTACCAATTATGTCTTGCGTGAGGGCACAATGTGTCTGGCATAAATGTGGCCTCAGATTAAATTTAGGATAAGAGCAGAATTTGCCTTTTTATCGCGTCAAAGCAAATAAGAGTTCGCCCGATTTCATTCTCCTGGGGCGGTCGACAATATGGTTCGGAGTTTTTTCACTCCACCCTGTTATTAAGGAGCGCATTCCAGTGCATGACTTATACGACGTAAACCCGGTTTTAGGCGATACCATCGATAAGATTGTCAAAGAGGGCGACAACGCAAGGCAGCGTGGCGATATGGAGAGCGCCCTCTCATTGTACGATAACGCCTGGGGGCTGGTGCCGGAGCCTAAAAGCGACTGGTTGATGCCTTCATTGTGGATCGCTTCCGGTTTTTGCTCCGCCTGGTTTGATAAAGGTGATTTCGTCCGTGCCAAACCCTGGGCTCAGTTTTTGTTAAATCTGCGAACCGACAGGGATACGGCACCTGCTATCATCATGGGCATGGTGTGCTATGAACTTAAGCAGTATGACGAAGCATACGAACATTTTCATCTTGCTTACGGTTATGGGAAAAAGAAGGCATTTCAGGGCCGCGAGAAAAAGTATCTCGACTTTTATCTGCTGGAACGCAAAAAAAAGTAGGTGTTCTTTTTCGGAACGGTTGAAAACGGATTTTTAGCACTCAATAAGCAGCATACAGGCTTGCTGTAACAGAGAGTGGAGTGAAAGCATGGCCGCAGACCAGAGAATTATCGAACTGGTCTGAATGGCGATGCAAATCATATTTCTTATTATCAACTTCTTTTTACGGTTGAGTCATTCAGCCTCGCAAGTCGATATATTTCCGTGATACTTTTCCTTACCAATGCCAGGGTTGTTATTTGTGACTATTAGCATACATATCAATAATCTCAAAAAAACCTCTATATCTGTATAGTGCAATGCTTCGCTATTTTCGTTTTTTTACACTTTGACTTTTTTTACTATTTAAATTCCATAATAAGATTTTCCTTACGCATATATTTCTCCAGTCAGTGCTAGTAGTAAAAGCTCCCGCATAAAACCTGCCAATATGCCGATTGACAATAAGGGAGTCGCACTGTGAACACGTTGAAACCGCTGCTGGCCAGAAACCGTAGCTGGGCGCTATTAAAGCTGAACAGCGATCCGCACTATTTTGAGCAACATCTTCATCAACAACAGCCGCATTCGTTATGGATAGGGTGTTCCGACAGCCGTGTGCCAGCTGAGGTGCTAACCGGCTCTCATCCCGGTGAATTATTTGTTCACCGCAATATCGCCAATATGGTCGACCCGGCGGACGACAACTTTATGAGTGTGTTGCAGTACGCGCTGCATTACCTGAAGGTGCATCGCATCGTGCTGTGCGGCCATTACGGTTGCGGTGGCGTGCAGGCTGCATTGCAATTACCGCAAATGGCACTGGCGGACGAGTCTTCGGCGCTGTCGCGGCGTATTGGTCAACTGCGCGATGTGCTCGGGCATAAAATTGAGGGCGCCGCGCCCAAAACGCCTGATCCGGAAACCCTCAACCACCTGGTGGAAACCAACGTCATCACCCAGTTTTCCCGGCTGGTGCAGACACAACCGGTACTGGACGTGTGGCGCAGTCAACGCGAGCTGAATATTTACGGCTGCGTCTATGAACTGGCGACAGGCCACCTGAAGACGTTGATTGAGAAAACGGCGGAGGAGGCGGTATGAAGAGCAATGCATTGCGCCAGGATACGCTGGCCGGAGTGGTTGTCTTCCTTGTGGCGCTGCCGCTGTGCCTGGGGATTGCCCAAGCCAGCGGGTTACCGCCGTTTGTTGGTCTGCTGACCGGCATTATCGGCGGTTTGTTGGTCACGGCGCTCAGCCCGTCGCGCTTTGCTGTCAGCGGCCCGGCGGCGGGGCTGGTGACCATTGTGGTGGCTTCGGTTGATGCGCTGGGATCGTTCTCCGCCTTTCTGTTTGCGCTGGTGCTGGCGGGCGTCCTGCAACTGGCGATGGGACTTCTGCGCGCCGGACGCTTTATTACACTGGTTCCCGGCAGTGTTATCAAAGGTATGCTGGCAGCCATTGGTTTATTGTTGATTATGCAGCAGATTCCGGTTGCCTTTGGTGCGGTGGAAGAGAGCAGTTTACGCGCGATGTTCAGCGGTGAATTTGCGTTTTCACTGACATCGTTCGCCGTGGCGGCAGGGGGATTGTTGCTGTTGTGGTGCTGGGATTCACGGTCAATTAAACGCTTGAAAAGCTTGGGTTGGATCCCCGGCCCGCTGGTTGCAGTGGTTCTCGGGTGCGCTGTGTCCCTGGTGCTTATCGCCACAGCGCCGCATCTGTTACCTGCGTTGCCGCGTATAACGTTGCCGGAGTTTGGCTCGTTTAGCGATCTGCTCGGCGAGCTGGAAGGGCCGGACTGGATGGCATGGCAAAATCCGGCCGTCTATACCGTGGCGATTACGCTGGCGCTGGTCGCCAGCCTTGAGACGCTGCTCAGCCAGGAAGCGCTGAAGAAGCTGCGCCCGCAAAACCCACCGCCGTCACCCGACAAAGAACTGGTGGCTCAGGGGGTGGGTAACCTGTTTTCGGGGCTCGTCGGAGCAATGCCGATCACGGCCGTGATTGTGCGCAGTTCGGTCAACGTCAGCAACGGCGCGCAATCAAAATTCTCGGTGCTGTTGCAGGGTGTACTGTTGCTCGTGTGCGGTTTGTGGTTCGGCGGCTTTTTGTCGGTGATCCCGCTGGCGAGCCTGGCTGCGGTGCTGCTCTATACCGGGTATAAGCTGGCGACGCCACGTTTGTTTATTGAGCAATTCCGCGCCGGGCCACAACAGTATGTCCCGTTTCTCACCACGGTGGTGGGGATCATCGCGTTTGGCATGCTGGTGGGTATTGCCCTTGGGTTGGTAATGCAGGTGGCGTTAAGCATCTATTACAGCCATCGCAATGCATTGCAACTGGCCCGCTTTGACGATCACTATGTGTTGCGTATTCATCAGAACCTGACGTTTTTGCACAACCCGCGTTTGCAGGCGCTACTGGCGAAGATCCCGGAGCGCAGTGTGGTGATTGTTGAGCATGACAACGCCCACTATTTCGATCCCGATGTTAAAGCGGTGTTGAGCGAGTTTGCCGAAAACGCGCCGCAGCGGGGAATTGAACTGAGTCAGTGGCCGGCAAAATAAACCGCAGTGAAAGCGCTCGCCGTGGCGGGCGCAACCTGCCATTCTGAGTGCTCTTTCCAGAGAGGGCGAAGACCATGTTGACCAATCTGCTGCAACACTTTCCCGCGACTGCCCGTGCAGGCGAAGAGGAGACGTTCGACGATCTGCTGGTGCGACCCGATGTGAAAATCGAACGGATCATCTCTACCGGGCAGGCCAGTCCGCCGGATTTTTGGTACTGCCAGCAGCAAGGAGAATGGGTATTGATACTACAAGGCGCCGCCGGTTTGCAGCTTGAAGGCGAAACGGAAGAACGTGTGTTGCAGGTGGGGGATTTTGTCAATATTCCGGCGCGTTGTCGCCACCGGGTGAACTGGACGCAGGCCGAACCGCCAACCATCTGGCTGGCGATCCATTATGAGCGGGCGGGTTAACTCAGTTATCGGGCAATAAAATGGGTTGCAGACGTTGCCATACCGCCGGGCTGGCAGCCCAGGCGTTGTTGCCTTGCGTCAGCCCATTCCTGGCGAGAAAGTCATTGTGCATGCCGCCTGCTTCTTTGATGATCACCAGACCCGCCAGCGCATCCCAGCTATGCAGGTGCGCCTCAAAGTAGCCGTGTACCTGGCCTGCGGCAACATGGGCCAGCATCAACGCACCTGCGCCGAAACGGCGGTGTTCAACGCCGTGTTCAAACAACGTTTCAATGGTGCGGGTATAGTCGCGCGGCGCAGTGCGGCTTGAACGCCCTAATCCCAGAACCACGGCATCGGGTGCCGGGTCGGTGATCGTCAGTTTCTGGTCATTTAAAAACGCGCCTTTCCCGCGTTCGGCGAAGAAAAACTCCTCGCGATCAGGCGCATAAATCACGCCCAGTTCAATGTGATTGCCGCTAACATAGGCGACGGAAATACACCAGTAATCCATACCAAGAATAAAGTTGGTGGTGCCATCAATAGGGTCAATAACCCACACTCCTTCACTGCCCGGCTCCAGACCTCGCTCTTCGCCAAGCAGGCCGTCCTGCGGACGCTGCGCTTTTAGCCAGGTGCGCAATGCGGTTTCCACATACACATCCGCCTGTGAAACAAAATCCTGGCGGCCTTTCTGTTCAATGGTCAGCCCGTTATCGCGTAGCTGTTTCGCCTCCTGACCGAGACGACGAATCAATGCGCACAGCGCGTGGGTAAACTGTTCTGTCATATCTGGACTCTTAGCCAATGCGTGGTGAGGTTTGTCGGTGAATCAGTTCCACCTTAACCCACTCAATGCGGGAAGGCTGCAACGGATTTTTTGCCCGCTCCAGCAGACGCGTCAATGCCCGGCGGGCGATCTCAGACACATCCTGATGCAAGGTGGTTAACTGGTAACTGAACTGACCGCTTTGCGGTGTGTTATCAAAGCCAATCAGGTGAAAATCCTGTGGGGCGAATTTGCCGCGCTGGCGCATGCCGTCGAGGAAGCCGCACGCCAGTTGCGCATTGGCGCAGAAAATACCTGCCGGTAATTCACCTGTCCATGCGCGAGCGGCCTGAAAACCTCCCTCGTAACCCTCTTCGCTGGCGGTGATGTCGCTTATGTGGCGTTGCGTATCCACACCGAGCTGATGCAGAGCCTGATAAAAGGCTTCGCCGCGCATCATCCCGGCCCAGGTGGATCCCCTATTATTCAGCCAGCCAAAACGGCGGCAGCCAGAGTGAAACAGCTGTTCTGCGGCCTGATATGCGCCGGAGTCATTATCTGAGCAGACAAAGTCCACCAGCGGAATATCCGGTTGGCGGTTAATGCCGACCACCGGGATCTGTTGACTGACACACTCATTGACCAGTGTTTCCGGCGGCTTGCCGGAGGTCACGATGACGCCGGACACGCGAAACTGGGTAAAGCGGCGCAGCGTTGGCGTCAGATCCTGCTCGCCGGTGATTTCGGTCACCAACGCCTGATAGCCGCGACGCTGGATCTCGTGCAATAAGCCCTCCAGTAAGCTACTGCGAAACGGATCGCCAATACGTGCGACGATCACGCCGATCAAATGGCTGCGCTGGCGGTTCAGTCCCTGGGCAAGGAAATTGACCTGGTAACCCAGTTCCTGCGCCGCGCGCAGTACTTTTTCTTTGGTGGACGGGGAGATGCTGCCATTGCTGCTCAGGGCGCGAGAGACCACGGCGCGGGAAACGCCCGCCCGTTTTGCCACGTCCTCGGCGGTGACGGTCTGCTTACGCATTGTCTGACTCAATCTGTCGCCTCCGCATAAGGATTGAGATCGATGGTCATGCCATCCTGGCTGAGAAATAACCCCGGATGTGCCGCGCACGCCTGTGCCAGTGCCGGTAGCGCTGCATCATGACAGTGATACAAGCCCATGCGCGGTAAACGCAATTGTTCAAACAGCGCCAGACAGCCAGGAAAATCGCCGTGCGAGGCATCACTGGCGAGTGCGGTCAGCGACGCGCACTCCTGAAAGGCCAGGCTGGCGTGATGCATCAGCGCGGTGCTTTCCGGTGTCGGACGACCATCGCCACTGTAGAACAGTGCCTTATCACCCATCTCAATGCGCAACGCGAGGTTGGGGATTTCATGATGGGAAAACGCCGTGCGGATTTTCCAGCCTTGCCAGTGCCATTCGGGTTCGCTGTCTCGCCAGTCAATAGGAAAACAGAGGTCGCTCTCAGGCCAGTTCGCGAGGCTTGCCAGTTGCATCAACACCGGGCGTTGCTCGCGTTGCGACCAGATTATCAACGGTTTGCGGCGACCAAAGCTCTTCCAGTGATTGAGCAGCGCTGTCAGCCCGGTGCAGTGATCCGGATGGACATGGGTAAAGTAAATCGCATCGATGTCATTGACATCGCCACGCCGCTGCCAGAGTGCGCGTGGGATCGTGGGGCCACAATCGATCAGCCACTGGCGATGATCAGGGTCAGTCACGCAAATTGCCGAGGTATTTTGCTGCACGGAAAAGGCGCTGCCGCACCCCAGGACATCTATTTTCATTTCGCCCACCAAATTTATTGATGACTTAATCAAATTGTCACAAATAGACGACAAAGTAGGCTCACATAATGTCGGTGCAAAGTTGCATTTTTTTTACAAATAAATGAACACGTGTTCATCGACGCTAAAAAATCGAATAAAAGGATCGCCCGTGAGTTATTTGCAAATTGAAAATCTGAAAATTGGCTATGGCGATAAGATTGTTTTGCACGATATTCATTTGTCGGTAGAAAAAGGCGAAATGATTGCGCTACTAGGGCCATCAGGTTGCGGAAAAACCACACTTCTCAATGCATTATGCGGATTCATTCCGGTGAGGTCGGGCGAAATAGCGATTGCCGGTCGAGACATTACTCACACTACGCCGGAACAGCGAAATATCACTATGGTGTTCCAGAGTTATGCGCTGTGGCCACACTTTACCGTTGCACAAAATATTGGCTATGGGTTGAAAGTCCGTCGCTGGAAAAAAGAGGCGATCCAACAGCGGGTAGAGGAATTATTAAAAATCGTCAATCTTGACGGTTATGCGGAGAGTAAAGTCACCGCGCTTTCAGGCGGGCAACGACAGCGTGTGGCGCTGGCGCGCGCGCTGGCCATTGAACCGGACGTATTGGTGCTTGATGAACCTCTGTCAAACCTGGACGCCAAAGTGCGTCTCAATGTGCGCCACGAAATAAAAGCGCTGCAAAAGCGGCTGGGATTTACCTCGCTGATTGTCACCCACGACCAGCAGGAAGCGTTGGTCATGGCGGATCGTATTGCGGTGCTTAACCGCGGTCGCATTGAACAAATCGGCACGCCGGAAGCGATTTACCACCGCCCGGCGACGCCTTTTGTCGCCGATTTTATGGGGGCCGATAACTGCATTACCCGCCAGGATGCGCGTGGGGAAACACTCTATTTTCGTAGCGCTGATGTGACCATTCACGGGGCATCTGTACCGCCTGACGCACAAGGATTATTGCTGGATGGCGTGGTGGAAGAGAGCGCATTTCTTGGTCACCAGTACCGCCATAGCGTGCGTTGTGACGGGCAGTTATTACTGGCGGATTCGCCACAATGCTGGCCCCCCCGCACGAACGTCATTTTGCATGTACCGCAGCCCGCGCTGCATGTTTTTGAAACCGCTTTGTAATGCCAACCGACACACTCTTTTCCTGGGGATACATCATGTCCGTAAAAACGAAACTTGCTGTACTGGCCACTCTCTGTCTGGGCTATGGAATACACGCTGCGAACGCCGAAACGGTACTCAATGTCGCGACGGCGGGCGATCAAAATATGGTGGACTACGTGAAAACCTGGCTGGGGCCGAAGTTTGAGGCTGCGCATCCTGGTGTGAAAGTGCAGGTGGTCGGAACCGGGCCGGGAGATGCCGGATCAAACAAAATCATGGAGAAACTGACCGCTCAGCAACAAAGCGGCGCGAAAAACTGGGATATCGACGTGGCGGTGGTTCACCAGGCTGTCGGGGGGCAACTGGTGGAAAAAGGATTGCTGGAGAAATACCGCCAGGCCATTAACACCGGTTCGATGGTCTCAGCGGAAAATGCCAAAAATGCTCTGGGCGTGAATGTTGATGGCTACGTGATGCCGATGTTTTT
This sequence comes from Kosakonia oryzendophytica, assembly GCF_900094925.1. Classification (GTDB taxonomy): domain Bacteria; phylum Pseudomonadota; class Gammaproteobacteria; order Enterobacterales; family Enterobacteriaceae; genus Kosakonia; species Kosakonia oryzendophytica. Next base: position 88,944 of record NZ_FMAY01000002.1, read on the forward strand.
AAGTCAGACGGCGATCGCGTTTAACAGCGAGATGATCAAAACGCCGCCGAAATCTTATGACGAACTGGTGCAGTGGTCGCAACAGAACCCGAAAGCGTTTGGCTATAACGGCATTAAAAACGGCATGTCCGGTGTGAGTTTTGTGGTGGGCTGGATGTATGCCTATGGCACGGATGCACAGCGTTTGTCTGCGCTGCCGTATGACAAAGGTGTGGAAAAAGAGTGGGGGCAGGCCTGGGCCAAGCTGAAAGAATTTAATAAGAATGTGACCTTTACGCCGGGCAACGCCGGAACGCTGGATATGTTGAGCCGTGGCGAGATCACCATGGGGCCGGTGTGGGTGGATATGTTCTATAGCTGGAAAGATCAGGGCAAGCTTCCACCATCCATCAAGTTGGCGTTGATCTCCCCCGGCATGCCAGGCCAGCCAATGTATTACGTGGTGCCTGCACATGCAGCGCAGCCAAAACTGGCACAGGCGTTTATCGCGCTGGCCACCAGCCCGGACGTTCAGGCACAGGGGATCGTAAAACAGTTTAACTGGTATCCGGGTATCGATGCGCAATACGTCAAAGGCAAGCTGGATGAGGCCACCTGGCAGAAACTGTTTGCCGAAATTTCGCCGGAAGATTTGACGAAATACGGTAAAAGCTTCCCGATTAACCCGTACTTCACCGATATCAAAGAAGGCTACGAGAGCCAGGTATCTAACTGATTAACCTTGGTGTCCGCAGCGCTGTGTCTGCGGGCATCTTTTTTGCGGCAACGACTCAGGTTTACCATGCGACACGCAATAAAATATTTACTGTTGGTTGCCCCGGCCACGCTGATGATTGCGGTGTTTTTTCTCTGGCCGTTGGGTTTTTCACTGATTTCCGCATTTACCCGCGAGTCACATCACCTGACGCTGATGCACTTTGCGAAAGTGCTGAGCCTGTATTCGAACGATATCCTGTTCACGGTAGTCATTGTGCTGGCATCGCTGGCGATCCTGCTGCTGCTGTCCATCACCCTTTCGGCGGTGATTGTCCTTTCGCCCTTTCGGGGGATCGTTAAAGCGTTGGCCTTTTTATATCGCCTGCCGTTGTTCATTCCCTTTATTGTCACTGCGCAGATGATGCGGACATTTCTGGCGAAAAACGGCCTGATGAATAATGCGCTGGTGGCTGCGGGCATACTTACCCCCATGGATACTACCTCGCTGTTGGGCTGGAGCGGGATCATCATTACCTTTGTCTGGAAACAGATGGCGTTTTCAACGTTGTTGATTTGCGGAGCGATGTCGGCGGTGGATCCGTCGCACATTCTGGCGGCGAAAAATCTGGGTGCGTCGCGGCTGCGCATGCTCTTCGATATTATTTTGCCGCAGGTGATGCCGACGATTGGCGTGGCGACAGTGCTCTCCACCGTGACCATGATGTCGGTGCTCTCGGTGCCGTTGATGATCGGCACCGGTACGCCAACGATGATGACCGTCGATATGGCGTTTCGTGTTAACTCCTATGGCGACTACCCGGTTGCCAATGCGATGGGGGTGATTTCATACCTGATTTGCGCCCTGTTGTCCTGGTTCTATTTACGCCACAGCCTGCAAGCCAAAGGAGTCAACTGATGAACCCTATTCGGTATAAAATTCACGGTAGCTTTATTCTGCAAACGCTGCTGTTGACGTTTCTGGTGCTGGCGCTGTTTGGTCCGCTGCTTAACCTGTTGATCTGGACGGTGGCGGAGAGCTGGTTCTTTCCCCATGCGTTACCGGGGCAATGGGGGTTGAAGTACTGGGGCCAGGTCTTTAGCCCTTACAGCGATGTTTCCGGATCGTTGTCGATCAGTGTACTGATTGCAGTGCTGGCGGTGATCGTCTGCCTGATCATTTCGGTGCCGGCGGGGTATGCGCTGGCGCAGCGATCCATGCCGTTGCGTGCCTTCTTTATGCTGCTATTTCTGATCCCGCAGGCATTTCCGAACCTGACGGTGTATATGAATGTGGCGCGTCTGTTTTATCAGTGGGGATTAAATGGCAGCGTTGCCGGTGTGGTACTGGTGCACAGTGTGCATGGTTTGATGTACGCCATCTGGATCAGCGTGGCGGCGTTTTCATCCGTCGATCCGCAGCTGGCACGCGCGTCGCGCAATCTTGGCGCGGGGCCGGTGTACACCTTTTTCCATATCGTCCTGCCGCAGGCCGCGCCCGGGCTGATTGCCGCCAGTATCTTTGTTTTTCTCGAGTCGCTGGATGAGTTTACTGCCACCTTCTTTGTTGGCGCGCCGGACATTATTACGCTGCCGATCCTGCTCTATACCGCCAGTATGTCCGGCAATTACCAAGTCTCATCCATTACGGCGTTGATCCTTTTGGTGCCGTCAGTGCTCTTTATGCTCATTATTCAAAGATTTATGCGCCCGGAAATGTTGTCGAAGCTGGGGAAATAGGGGGCGATATGTGCGCTGCTGGTGTGGTGAAGGTATGCTAACCGGCTGTTTGGAATGAAAAAAAGCGCCTGTCGGCGCTTTTTTTCATCAGGTAATGACCATCGGCCACTCTGGCGGTGCTTTGCGGGAGATTTCCTCCATCACCACAACCAGGTTGTGCCAGATATTGGAAAAGTCCACAACTGTCATGCCAAGCAGGCCGGTGGCAAACCAGCATGCTGCGGCCAAACCCAGACCGCTACTGATCACCGCAAGACCCACATAGTCTGCTCTGCGAAAGCGAATGTTCAGTGTACTGGCCATAAACATCAACACTGCGCTCAATATCTGCCAGCGCAACAACACGACGCTGGTGGTAAAGGTAGCCATGAAACCATCCTCAGAAGAATCAAATACCGGGCGGACTGGCGTTATGCACGAGTGGCAGAGATGACGCAGGCGTCCGCGGAGTAGCACAACAAAGTGAAACGGTGTTTTCCATTTCACGAATGTGTGAACTATATCACACTTGGTTGTTTATTCGCCAGCGTGAAAACAGGCCATTTTGTCTCTTTTTTCGTCGATATGTTGGGCTGCGTTATACCGCGATTGTCTTACGGTTATATTTAACCAGGATGGAAATTGATTTAACTTAAATTTATTGATACCGCGCCGTGAATATTTAGCAGACTTATTACTGCAATATTTACAGTTTACAAAACATCTATTATGCTTTTCTGGACAGTAGTCTCTACCTGTGAGTGATTATTCAGGGGATTTGATTTTAAGCGGTATATTCTCTACTGGCACGATTTCGTTACGTCGTTCAGTGTTGTTTTTTCGCCTGCTGTCTGGGCTAATTCGTGGGTGTGACTTTTCCTTCCTGATTCAATCATTTCAGGCCGGCCTGGTGCTTAATAACCTGCGAATGATAAAACATGAAAACAGAGATTTCCGCTGCACCTTTGGAAGATGGGACTGCGGCGCTGGCGCTGCTGGCGAAACTGATGCCGTGGCTAACCGGGAAACATTCGCTGGAAGAGATTCTTCATGCTATCAATGCGGCTTTGGGCGCAAGCCTGGTGTGGGTGCTGGTCGAGCAAGAGGGCGTGCCGCAATTCACCCGCGTGGGTGAAATAACGTGCACATTGCAGGATGCGGTAACGTTGCTGGAACAGTCACAGTTACGACGGAATCTGCGTGCCTGGCGCGTTATTTGTTGGCGACGTCATGTCGGTACACTATTATTCCCTGAGAATACTCTCGTCGGCAATAAATTAAAAAGTGGCATCCTGTGTAAATTGCATGTGCAGGAGTCTGGTCTTAGTGGTTATTTCTTTGTGGCATTTCCGCAGTCCACTTTATCATTATCTGTAATGAAGAATGTCGTCATCATTTTAGTTGAAAAGCTAAAGAGTTTTCTTGTAGAGATTATTTCACGGGATCGCGCAGCGAAAGAGATACAACACGTTATCGAACAATATAAAGCGTTATTTGATCGCGCCCCGGTATTAATGAATTCCTTTGATAAAAATAACCGCTGTATTTTATGGAATGGTGAATGCGAGCGTCTCTTCGGCTGGACGCTGGAGCAGCTCAACCAGCAGCCCGATCCATTAGCATTGTTTTTCCCTGATCCACTGGTGCGTCAGCAAGTTCGCGCTTCGGTTAATACTTCACCGGCTGTCGACATGCACGAGTGGCACCCTGTACGCCGTGACGGCCAGGTACTGACGGTACTTTGGTCAAACATCCTGCTGCCCGATCATTCCATCCTCAGTATCGGGCTGGATATCACTGCGCGTAAAAAGGCGGAGCAGCAGATGGAGAGAAAAGCCACCATTGACGATCTGACGGGATGCTACAACCGATTTGCTATCCTGCAACATTTAAAAGCGTTGCTGGTCAGTTGTAATCCAAGCGATCCGCGTAGTCATTTCAGTCTGTTAATGCTCGATCTTGATCACTTCAAGAATATCAACGATCGCTGGGGGCACCTCACGGGCGATGCGGCACTGATCCATTTCTGCGATAAGATCCGTGAGCATAGCGATCCCTCCTGGTTGTTTGGGCGATTGGGTGGTGAGGAATTTCTGATTTTGATGCCGTACACCAGTAGCAAATCGGCATTGCGTTTTAGCCAAAAAATGCGTGCTACCTTAACGCAAACGCCATTATTAAGCATTGGTGAAAAGATCACCTTATCCTTTAGCGCTGGTTTAGTATTTGTCACGAGCGACCAGGTGGATACTTCAGTTTTACTTACGCTTGCAGACAATGCGTTGTACGATGCGAAGCGTGCCGGACGCAGTAAAACCGTGATTGCTGGAGCCTTTTTATAAATAAAGGAGGAATTATGAAGGAAACTCAAAATCCGCATGAAAAAATTTCCGCATGGCCTGTTCTTTTTTATCCTGTTGTTAGTTTGGCTTAATCAGCGATTCCTGGTTGCATTAAGTAAAAACTAACCTGAACTACGGATTAATATTTTCCCTAATATAAACATCGAGCCGACTTTTAGTTTGGCTTACGGTCGAATATTATCGTCATAACCAAATATTAGGTTTTTAATGATAAAAGTCAGTTGCTAATGTCGTATGATTCATGCAACGTAATCACCTGTTTATCAAAGCATCCTGCCGTACAATTAAAAGGCACATAAAATGCATGGATATAGGCGGACATGAATCATAGCGTGCGTCGCAAGATGCTCTGGGTCATTGGGATAATCCTGGTAGTTCTACTACCAGTGATGCTCTCGCTATGGTTTGCGCATATCCGTGCGGTAAAAGAAACAGGCGAGCAACTCCACTCCTTTGCTCAATTGGCGTTAAATAAAACAGAAGCGGTAGTTCAGCAGGTGGATACGGCTCGTTTAGCCGCAGAGAAATATCAAGGTCAAATTTGTACGCCAGAGCATCGGGCTGCAATGCTCAATATCGTGCGCGGCAGTTTGTATGTCTCCGATTTAATTTATGCACGCAGTGGACATTTTTTATGTTCGAGCGTAATAACGCCCGAACAACCGTATGCTATTTCACCAGCTGAGTATAAACGCCGTCCTGATATTGCTATTTATTACTACCGGGATACCCCTTTTTACGCTGGCTATAAAATGGTCTACATGCAGCGTGGAAATTATGTTGCGGTGGTTAACCCGCTCGCCTATAGCGATGTCATGTCAGAAGATAATGAACTGGCATACGGTGTTTACGATACGGTAACCCATTTATTCTTCTCAGTGAGTCGTTCGACGGATATCGGCACGCTGTCAAAGCTGGTGAACCGGAACGACGCGACATTTCAGCAGGGCACGCGTTTTTACACCATTGCCCACTCTGACAAACGGCCGATTGCTATTATCGTGTCCACCTCCAGCGACCACTATCTTCAGGCCTTTTACCGCCAGGTGACGTTCACCCTGCCGCTGGGGATGGTCTGCAGCGTGATCATCTTATTAATATGGTCACGAACACGGCAGGAATTTAATTCCCCGCGCCGTCTGCTCCATCGGGCATTAACGAAGCGCCAACTCTGCCTTCATTACCAACCTATTATTGATATCAAAAGTGGCACTTGCGTGGGGGCAGAAGCGTTGTTGCGCTGGCCGGGTTTTAACGGCCAGGTCATGAGTCCGGCTGAATTTATTCCGTTGGCGGAAAAAGAGGGCATGATCGAACGTGTGACCGATTATGTCGTCGATGAAGTCTTTAATGATTTGGGCGATTTTCTGCCGCAAGTTCCCGATCTCTACATCTCCATCAACTTATCTGCTGCGGATTTCCACTCTTCACGCCTGATTTCGTTAATTGCCAACAAAACCAGGGAGCATGCCGTGCGCGCCGGGCAAATCAAGATTGAAGTGACCGAACGCGGGTTTATCGATGTACCGAAAACCACGCCGGTGATTCAGGCGTTTCGCCAGGCTGGCTACGAAGTGGCAATAGATGATTTCGGCACCGGCTACTCCAATTTGCACAATCTCTACTCCCTTAATGTCGATATCCTGAAAATCGACAAATCCTTTATTGATACGCTCACCACCAACAGTACCAGTCACCTGATTGCCGAACACATTATCGAGATGGCGCAGAGTCTGCGTCTGAAGATCATTGCGGAAGGGGTGGAAACGGCGGAACAGGTGACCTGGTTGCTAAAACGGGGCGTTCAGTTTTGCCAGGGGTGGTACTTTGCGAAGGCGCTGCCGCCACAGGAATTCAAACGCTGGGTGCAGCAGCCGCCGTCGTTAAACTGATTGCCCATCAGGCATGATGTCGGTAATCGCTGGGGGTGCGGTCAAACTCCCGGCGAAATACGCGCGAAAACGTCTGCTGTGAGACGTACCCCAAATCCATCGCAATATCAAAAATAGGGCGTTGTGTCGTACGCAGTGCTTCCGCTGCCAGCAGCAAACGGCGCTGACGAATATAGTCGCCAAGCGTTTGATGCATTACGGTACGGAACATTCGTTGCAGATACCACTTTGAATAACCTGACTTTCTTGCGACAACATCAATGTTCATTGGTTGGTCGATATGTTCATCAATCCATTCAATAAGGGTCTGAATAATCTGCTGATGGGACATAAAGCTTCCTCATTTCCCGATTCGTCGTTTTGTCTGGGAGCGAGTATAATTCCTCAAGTTAACTTGAGGTAAAGAGGTTTTATGGAAAAGAGAATGCCGCGTATAAAAGCCCTGCTGAGCCCCGGTGAAGTGGCGAAACGTAGCGGGGTGGCTGTCTCGGCGCTGCACTTTTATGAGAGCAAAGGCTTGATTAAAAGTACCCGTAATACCGGTAATCAGCGGCGCTATACCCGTGATGTGCTGCGTTATGTGGCAATCATTAAGATTGCGCAACGCATTGGCATTCCACTGGCGACCATCGGTGAAGCATTCGGCGTCTTACCGGAAGGGCACACGCTCAGTGCAAAAGAGTGGAAACAGTTGTCGTCTCAATGGCGCGACGAACTGGATCGCCGCATTCATACGCTGGTTGCGCTACGTGATGAGCTGGATGGGTGTATTGGTTGCGGTTGCCTGTCGCGCAGCGACTGCCCGTTACGTAACCCTGGCGACCAGCTTGGGCAACAGGGTACCGGCGCGCGCCTGCTGGAAGACGACTGAGACGCATAAAAAACTAAAGCGCCCGTTGGGGCGCTTTAGTCGTTTTCCGGTCTTTGTCTTTCTCTCTATCCCGCTCTTCTGCAGGAGGGTTTCCCCCGACATCAGCACCCCTCGTCATGTTGGAGGTTCCGGGTTGTGCTGACACTTTTAGTCTAGGTCACCGTAGCAGAATTGCCACTTTTTTGAGCAATTTTTTTCAGGTTTTTTTCTTCGCTCTTTCATCCGCAACGATGCCGATTTTCTATAGTTAATTCATATGGATCCTCGGGAGAAAAACATGCTTACGGTGCATCATCTGAATCAGTCCCGCTCACAGCGCATTCTTTGGGCTTTAGAAGAACTGGGCGTGCCGTATCAAATTGTTCGCTACCAGCGTGAAAAAACGATGCTCGCGCCGGCATCACTTCGCCAGGTTCACCCGTTAGGCAAATCGCCTGTCATCGAAGATAACGGGTTGATCCTCGCGGAGTCGGGCGCAATCCTGGAGTATTTACAGGAAACCTACGACACAGCGCAGCGCTTTAAGCCGCAGGCGATGCAGCAAAAGCTGGATTACCGTTTCTGGTTGCACTATGCAGAAGGGTCGCTGATGCCGCTGTTACTCATGAAGCTGGTTTTCGCCAGTCTGGGTAAACCACCGGTACCCTTTGGTGTTCGTAGTATCGGCAAGCTGCTTTCGTATGGTGTTCAGAAAGCCTGGCTGAACCGCCAAATCACCACGCATGCGCGTTTTCTTGAAGAGGAACTGGCGCACCATAGCTGGTTTGCCGGTGAGCAACTGAGTATGGCAGACATGCAGATGAGCTTTCCGGTCTTCGCGTTGCTGTCGCGCGGTGGGGTGGATAACCTGCCTGCCTTGCGGGCGTGGAAAAAACGCATCGAAATGCGCCCTGCCTGGCAACGCGCTATCGTGCAGGGCGGTCCGTTCGATCTTCCCGGTGGTTAAAATGATCCGAAAATGTTGCAAAGTTGCGCATCGACGATAACGTTTGCGCATCGGTCGGTGACTTCTTAATCACCATAAGCGAAATTTAGCGAAAAGCGGCAAAGTTCAGTTGAAAAGCGGTATCTAAACGCTGGATAATCGTTTGCCTTTTTTCGACCAACCGTTGTATGCGCGGAGTTAAACGTTTGCTTTTTTGTGGCCCCCTTGCCACAACGCAGCACAGGGAGATGACGTTTAACCGGCAGTGGACTGTCCACCACGCATGCGAACGAACAATAAAATTCTCAGGGGATGTTTCCTATGTCTACGCCTTCTGCGCGTACCGGCGGTTCGCTTGACGCACTGTTTAAAATCTCTGCCCGCGGCAGTACTGTTCGTCAGGAAATCGTTGCTGGTTTAACCACCTTCCTGGCGATGGTCTACTCGGTCATCGTTGTTCCCGGCATGCTGGGTAAAGCGGGTTTCCCACCTGCGGCTGTATTTGTGGCCACTTGCCTGGTTGCAGGCATTGGCTCCATCGTGATGGGGCTGTGGGCGAACCTGCCGTTGGCTATCGGTTGCGCTATCTCTCTTACCGCGTTTACCGCGTTCAGTCTGGTGCTGGGTCAGCACATTAGCGTGCCGGTTGCGCTGGGTGCCGTGTTCCTGATGGGTGTGCTGTTTACCGTGATTTCCGCGACCGGGATTCGTAGCTGGATCCTGCGCAACCTGCCGCAGGGCGTTGCGCACGGAACCGGCATCGGTATCGGCCTGTTCCTGCTGCTTATCGCTGCAAACGGCGTAGGCCTGGTTATCAAAAACCCGCTGGATGGTCTGCCGGTTGCGCTGGGGCATTTCGCCAGTTTCCCGGTGATCATGTCGCTGATTGGCCTGGCGGTCATTATTGGTCTCGAAAAACTGAAAGTGCCGGGTGGCATTCTGCTGACTATTATCGGTGTGTCGATTGTGGGGCTGATTTTCGATCCGAACGTACACTTCTCCGGTATTTTCGCCATGCCTTCGCTGAGCGATGACAAGGGTAATTCCCTGATCGGTAGCCTGGATATTATGGGCGCGCTGAACCCGGTTGTGCTGCCAAGCGTGCTGGCGCTGGTGATGACCGCGGTGTTTGACGCCACCGGGACTATCCGTGCGGTAGCCGGGCAGGCAAATCTGCTGGATAAAGACGGTCAGATTATCGATGGTGGCAAAGCGCTGACCACCGACTCCCTGAGCAGCGTGTTCTCTGGTCTGGTTGGCGCAGCACCGGCAGCGGTATATATCGAATCTGCGGCCGGTACGGCGGCGGGCGGCAAAACCGGTCTGACAGCGATCACCGTTGGCGTACTGTTCCTGCTGATCCTCTTCCTCTCCCCGCTCTCTTACCTGGTGCCGGCGTATGCCACCGCACCGGCGCTGATGTATGTGGGTCTGCTGATGCTGAGCAACGTTGCGAAAATCGATTTTGCCGATTTCGTAGACGCCATGTCAGGCCTGATCACCGCCGTCTTCATCGTGCTGACCTGTAATATCGTTACCGGCATCATGATCGGTTTTGCCTCGCTGGTCATTGGCCGCGTGGTCTCCGGCGAGTGGCGTAAGCTGAACATCGGTACCGTGGTGATTGCGGTTGCGCTGGTTATATTCTATGCAGGCGGCTGGGCTATCTGATCGCGAAACGTGTTAACAATGGGCGACTCCGGTCGCCCATTTTTTTTGCCCACAGCCCGGTTTCTTTGCGTTAAGCTGGATGTTCTGGCATCAAGGTCTGAGGCCTTTATAACAACACATCGCAAACAGGGAACGCATGGAAATATTCTTTACCATTCTCATCATGACCCTTGTGGTTTCGCTTTCGGGTGTCGTCACCCGTGTTCTGCCGTTTCAAATCCCGCTACCGCTGATGCAAATCGCCATTGGCGCACTGCTGGCTTTTCCCACCTTTGGCCTGCATGTGGAGTTTGACCCGGAACTGTTCCTGGTACTGTTTATCCCGCCGCTGCTGTTCGCCGATGGCTGGAAAACCCCCACGCGTGAGTTTCTCGAACATGGTCGTGAAATCTTCGGTCTGGCGCTGGCGCTGGTACTGGTCACCGTGGTAGGTATCGGCTTCTTAATTTACTGGGTGGTGCCAGGGATCCCGCTGGTGCCTGCTTTTGCGCTGGCGGCGGTACTGTCGCCAACCGATGCGGTGGCGCTTTCCGGCATCGTCGGCGAAGGGCGCATTCCTAAGAAAATCATGGGGATTTTGCAGGGCGAGGCGTTAATGAATGACGCCTCTGGCCTGGTGTCACTGAAATTCGCCGTCGCCGTGGCGATGGGAACCATGGTCTTTACCGTGGGCGGCGCAACGGTTGAGTTTATGAAAGTGGCGATAGGCGGCTTGCTGGCGGGCTTTGTCGTAAGCTGGCTGTATGGCCGTTCGCTGCGCTTTCTCAGCCGCTGGGGCGGCGATGAGCCCGCGACGCAAATCGTCCTGCTATTTCTGCTACCGTTCGCCTCGTATCTGATTGCCGAGCATATCGGCGTTTCCGGCATCCTCGCGGCGGTGGCGGCCGGGATGACCATCACCCGTTCCGGCGTGATGCGTACCGCGCCGCTGGCGATGCGTCTGCGTGCAAACAGCACCTGGGCGATGCTGGAGTTCGTTTTTAACGGCATGGTGTTTCTGCTGTTGGGGCTGCAATTACCGGGTATCCTGGAGTCTTCTCTGGTGGCGGCGGAAGCCGACCCGAATGTTGAAACCTGGATGCTGTTCACCGATATCGTGCTGATTTACGCCGCGTTAATGCTGGTGCGTTTTGGCTGGTTGTGGACGATGAAAAGATTCAGCCGCCGTTTCCTTTCCAAAAAACCGATGGAGTTTGCCTCCTGGAGCGATCGCGAATTATTGATTGCCACCTTTGCCGGGGTGCGCGGGGCGATCACCCTTGCGGGTGTGCTCTCTATTCCGCTGTTGCTGCCCAGCGGCGATGTCTTCCCGGCGCGATATGAGCTGGTGTTCCTGGCCGCCGGGGTGATCCTGTTCTCGCTGTTTGTCGGTGTGATCGCGCTGCCGTCGCTGTTGCAGCATATTGAGGTGCGCGATCACGCGCAGCAGCATAAAGAGGAGCGGATGGCGCGGGCCGCCACGGCCGATGTGGCGATTGTGGCGATCCAGAAAATGGAGGAACGCCTGGCCGCGGATACCGAAGAGAATATCGATGATCAACTGCTGACTGAAGTCAGTTCGCGGGTGATTGGTAATCTGCGGCGACGTGCTGATGGGCGTAACAACGTGGAAAGCTCGCTACAGGAAGAGAACCTGGAGCGCCGTTTTCGCCTGGCGGCGCTACGCTCTGAACGCGCCGAGCTTTACCATTTGCGCGCTACCCGTCAGATCAGCAACGAGACGCTGCAAAAATTGCTGCACGATCTCGACCTGCTGGAAGCGTTGTTGCTGGAGCATAAGTAAAAAAACGTGCCGGATGGCGACGTTGCGCAGCCGACAAACTCAGACAGGTTTGTCGGTTTACTCCGCGTCACACCGTCCGGCGGTTAGAGCCAGAACCCTTTGCAGCACTCCAGCCACGCCTGAGCACTACGTGAAAGGTAAACCCCTTCGCGCCAAATCATCCCCAGTTGCCAGTGTAAATCGCTCTGTAACGGCAGCCAGCGCAGCGTCTGCTTATCTAACCGCTGGCATATCGGCTCCGGCAATATCGCAATACCCACACCGGCCTGCACCATGGCCGCAAGGAAATCCCACTGGCCGCTGCGCACCGCAATGCGCGGCTTCACGCCGTGCTGATTGAACAACTGCATTAACTGGCGGCTGAGGGCGAAATCTTCGTTATAAATCAGCAACGGGTGCTCTCCCAGCTCTTCCGGTGTGACCACCTCGCGTTCAACCCACTCTCCGGAGCGCGGCACCAGCACACACATTGGGTGGCTGAACAGCGGCAGCGTCGACAGACCGCTCTCTTCTTCTATTGGCAGCGCCGTCATGGCCAGATCCAGATCGCCGCTGACCACCGCTTGTTGCACCACCAAACCGCCAAATTCAGAGATTTTAAGCTCTACGCCAGGGTAGCGCTGGCGAAACAGGCTGATCGGTCCGGCCATCAACATACCGACCATCGGCGGAATGCCAAGGCGTAACACGCCTTTATTCAGATGGTTAATGTCATTGAGTTCGGCTTCCAGTTGACGAAATTCCGCCAGGATCGCCACGCCGCGCTCAAACACCACCCGCCCGGTATCGGTAAGCAGAAGTTTGCGGCCATCGCGGATGATCAGCGTGCAATCCAGTTCATCTTCCAGATTCTTCAGCATTTTGCTGATGGTTGGTTGGGTGACAAAAAGACGTTCCGCCGCGCGAGTGAAGCTTTGCTGGCGAACCACCTCCACAAAATAACGCAGCGTTCGGATGTCCATAACTATTCCTTTCAACTATGCCCGCGATGATTTTAATTCATTTCTGTCACGCCTGGCGGCTCTCTATACTGAGCGCCTGCATATTTCATGGGAAATCAATATGGACGTGGCGTTAAGACGTGTTACGCCTGCCCTTGTGCGTCGTCTTCAGGTCCCGGTTCAGGTCGTACTGTACGCCGGGCTGTTCATCGTTGCTGAATACCTTGTCCAGTGGTTGCATCTGCCGTTACCTGCCAACCTGGTGGGCATGCTGCTTATGCTGGGCTTAATCGTGTGCCGGGTGATCCCGCTGAATTGGGTACGGGAGGGGGCGCGCTGGCTACTGGCGGAAATGTTGCTGTTTTTTGTGCCTGCCGTGGTCGCAGTGGTGAATTATGCGCAATTGTTGATGGTGGACGGTTGGCGTATTTTTGCCGTCATTGGCCTGAGTACGTTACTGGTGCTTGGCGCGACGGCCTGGGTAGTGGATAAGGTCTATCGCTTTGAAGTGAGTAGGCTAAAAAATGAGTGAGTTCTCATTAAGCGTACTGTGCCTGTTATTGACGCTGGGGTGCTATTTTCTCAATAAGCGTATTTACCGGCGTTTCCACACCTTGCCCTTAATGCCGCTGGTCTGCACGCCTGTGCTGTTAGTGTTGCTGCTGGTGTTTGGGCATATCTCGTACCAAAGCTATATGGGCGAGTCGCACTGGCTGATATGGTTTCTGGGACCGGCGACCATCGCTTTTGCCGTCCCGGTGTATGAAAACCTGGCGATCATTCGCCGCCACTGGATGTCGCTGTCCGCGGGGGTGATCACCGCTACCGTGGTGGCGGTCACCAGTTCGGTCTGGCTGGCGCGCTTATTCACATTGCCGGATGCGATCCAGCGTAGCCTGGCGGTCCGTTCGGTTACCACGCCGTTTGCGCTTGCCGCCGCGAAACCCCTTGGCGGGCAGCCTGATTTGGTGGCGCTGTTCGTTGTGGTGACGGGCGTGTTCGGCATGGCGGTGGGCGATATGCTGTTTCTGCGCTTGTCGATCCGCGAAGGGATGGCAAAAGGTGCAGGCTTTGGCGCGGCTTCCCACGGTGCGGGCACGGCGCGATCGTATGAGTTGGGGCCGCAGGAAGGCGTCGTTGCCAGCCTGGTGATGATGCTCTCTGGTGTGGTGATGGTGCTGAGTGCTCCGCTGGTGGCATGGGTGATGTTTTAACGCCCCGCCAGCGCTGACGGGGGGCAGGGGTTACTGTTTTTTCAGGCGGGCGACCAGTTCAAACTCGTTAAAATTAACCGGGCGCTGTTGCTGCATGGCGATATTCCCGGCGATGCCGGTCAGGATCGACATGGCACCCGCGCGGTGATCGGCGGCGCGTTTTAAGGGATCATGACCCGGTTCGCCAAACAGGTCCGCCAGCATGGCATTATCGCCGCCGCCATGTCCCCCCTCGCCGAGGATAAAGTCTGCTTTCCACGGTGCGGCGAACATCGGGAAGACGGTAATGTCACAGGATTCAAGGCTGCCCTCATTGGCGCGCTCGCCTCCGGCGTTAACGTAAGATTTTTCGACGATTTTCATCTCCAGCCGCCCCTGACTGCCGTTAAAAACCACGTTGAGCCCTTCCCACGGCAGGTAAGTGTTCAGTGAATAGCTCAACTGGCACTGGTTCTGGTATTTCACCAGTACCGACAGCGTATCTTCAATGGTGATGCCATCGCTGAAGACGCTCTGATCGCGCCAGTAGTGGTCTTCATGCTCCGCATCCAGGTACAGCGCTTTCAGTTGTGGATTCTCATCCATGTGCAGGGCAAAGGGATCGTTTTTCGCAGCAGCATAACCATGGGCGCGTGGGTAAAAGTGGCTGATGCCGCGTTTTTCCGCGTTCTCTTTACCGTAAAAGCGCAGCCCGCCTTCGGCATAAACCCGAAGGGGATAGCTGTCGAGCCAGAAGTTCATCAAATCAAAATGATGGGTCGATTTGTGCACCAGCAATCCGCCGCTGTTGCGTTTTTCCCGATGCCAGCGGCGAAAATAGTCCGCGCCATGTTCGGTATTCAGCAGCCACTCGAAATGCACCGAGTAGACCTCGCCGATGGTGTTGTTCATCAGCAACTCGCGCACTTTGCTGTGGTGCGGCGCATAGCGATAGTTAAACGCCACGCGCACGGTATGCCCGGTCTGTTCAATGGCATCCAGAATGCGTAGTGCGCGCTGTTCATCAATGGTCATCGGCTTTTCGGTGATCACATCGCAGCCGGCATGCAGCGCCCGCACGATATAGTCATCATGGGTACGGTCCAGGGTGGTGACGATAATGATGTCCGGCCGGGTTTCCGCAATCATCGTTTCAAACTGCGCGGCTTTCCAGGTAGAAACCGGTGCAGCGCCTTCGTTTTTTAACAGCTGATTGGCGTACTCCATCCGTGTCTGGTTGCTGTCGCAAAACGCTACCATGCGGGCATTCTCTTTCCACTGACCACCAATGGCGGAGATATATAATCCGGCGCGTCCGCCTGTACCTACCAGCGCATATTTTTTCATCGCATCCTCGCAAGTCATAAATGAATTAACGTGTTGATGTATTAAAAACGATGTTTCAGGTTGGATTTTTTACTGTAGCGCGATGGCGGAAGAGGGGTACTGGCAGGTGGGGAAAATGTGATCCCCGGCCATTACTGGCCGGGGTAGAGCATTAATGTGCGCGGCCTTGTTCGATACCAATACCGGTCTGCGAACGGATAAACTGCGCGCGGAACAGTTCGCGCTCGCGGTTACCCTCTTCGGAGTTATCGGTGATGGAGAAGATCCAGATGCCGATAAACGCAATCGCAATGGAGAACAGCGCCGGGTACTCATACGGGAAGACAGCGGTAGCATGACCGAGGATCTTCACCCAGATAGTTGGGCCAAGCACCATCAGGATCACGGCGGTTAACAGGCCAAGCCAGCCGCCAACCATTGCGCCACGAGTGGTCAGTTTCGACCAGTACATGGAAAGCAGAATGATCGGGAAGTTGCAACTGGCGGCAATCGAGAAGGCCAGTCCGACCATAAAGGCGATGTTCTGGTTTTCAAACAGGATACCCAGCAGGATAGCCACCACGCCAAGCACCAGCACGGTGATTTTCGAGACCTTCAGTTCCTGACGCTCCGTTGCACCTTTACGGAATACGTTGGCGTAGAGATCGTGAGAAACCGCAGATGCACCCGCCAGCGTCAGCCCGGCCACCACCGCAAGAATGGTGGCGAAGGCGACAGCGGAGATAAAACCGAGGAACAGGCTGCCACCGACCGCATTAGCCAGATGCACTGCCGCCATATTGTTGCCGCCAATCAGCGCGCCCGCCGCATCTTTAAACGCCGGGTTCGCGCCCACCAGCATGATGGCGCCAAAGCCGATGATAAAGGTCAGGATATAGAAGTACCCCATAAACCCGGTGGCGTAGAAGACGCTCTTACGGGCTTCACGCGCGTCGCTGACGGTGAAGAAACGCATCAGGATATGCGGTAAACCCGCAGTGCCGAACATCAGCCCCAGCCCGAGAGAGAGGGCCGAGACAGGATCTTTAACCAGCCCGCCAGGACTCATGATCGCGCTGCCTTTCGGGTGCACGGACATGGCTTCGCTAAACAGGTTATTAAAACTAAAGCCCACATGCTTCATCACCATAAAGGCCATAAAGCTGGCACCGAACAGCAGCAATACCGCTTTGATGATTTGTACCCAGGTGGTAGCCAGCATGCCGCCGAACAGCACATACATCACCATCAGCACACCCACCAGTACGACCGCAACGTGGTAGTTCAGGCCGAACAGCAGTTCAATCAATTTACCGGCGCCGACCATCTGCGCAATAAGATAGAGCGCCACCACCACCAGCGAACCGCAGGCGGAGAGTGAGCGGATCGGACCTTGTTTAAGACGATACGAGGCAACATCGGCAAAGGTATAGCGCCCGAGGTTACGCAAGCGTTCGGCAATCAGGAACAGGATGATCGGCCAGCCGACAAGAAAGCCGAGCGAGTAGATCAGACCGTCGTAACCGGAGGTGTAAACCAGTGCGGAGATCCCAAGAAAAGAGGCCGCCGACATGTAGTCACCGGCAATGGCCAGCCCGTTTTGCAGGCCAGTGATATTGCCGCCAGCGGTGTAGTAGTCGCTACGTGTGCGGGTGCGTTTAGACGCCCAGTAGGTGATGCACAGTGTTAACGCCACAAACACCACAAACATGATGATCGCCTGCCAGTTGGTGGGCTGGCGTTGTACTGCACCGGTAATGGCATCGGCGGCGTTGGCTGTGAAAGGCAGTGTGGCGGCAAGCGCCGTCAGGACTCTCTTCATGATGCTTTTACCTCGTTCATCACCGCTTTTGTCAGACGATCAAACTCACCGTTTGCCCGCCAGACGTACACGCCGGTCAGCACAAACGAAATCAGGATCACACCAATGCCAATCGGAATACCACGCGTTACGCTGGTGCCTTCATGCAGCGGCGTACCGAGCCACTGTGGCGCAAAGGCAATCAACACGATAAAGCCGACATAAATAATCAGCATGATGATGGAAAGGATGAAGGCAAACCGTTGCCGTTTTTCCACTAACTCCCTGAAATGCGCACTGTTTTCAATCTGTTGATAAATATTATTCATCACAGAATTCTCCAGAGGTAAGGTCGAGGCGTTTTTTTGTACCCTCCCCCGAAGGGGAGGGCTGTAGGGGAATTACGATGGCATGGTGATTGCCTGCTTCTCTTCGAGCAGTTTCTCCACGACACCCGGATCGGCGAGCGTCGAGGTATCACCCAGATTACTGGTATCGCCTGCGGCAATTTTGCGCAGAATACGGCGCATAATTTTGCCGGAGCGGGTTTTCGGCAGCGAGTCGGTCCAGTGCAGGACATCCGGCGTTGCCAGTGGGCCAATCTCTTTACGCACCCAGTTGCGCACTTCGGTGTACAGCTCTGGCGAAGGCTCTTCGCCATGATTTAAGGTGACATAGGCGTAAATGGCCTGGCCTTTGATGTTGTGCGGAATGCCCACCACGGCGGCTTCGGCGATTTTCGGGTGCGACACTAAGGCCGACTCAATTTCCGCCGTGCCCAGACGGTGACCGGAGACGTTGAGCACGTCATCCACGCGTCCGGTGATCCAGTAGTAGCCATCTTCATCACGACGGGCACCGTCGCCACTGAAGTAGCGGTTCTTAAAGGTCGAGAAATAGGTTTGTTCAAAGCGTTCGTGATCGCCAAACAGGGTACGGGCCTGGCCCGGCCATGAATCGGTGATCACCAGGTTGCCTTCTGTTGCGCCATCCAGCGTGTTGCCTTCGTTATCGACCAGCGCAGGCTGAACGCCGAAGAACGGGCGGGTGGCGGAACCGGCTTTCAGTTGGGTTGCGCCCGGCAGCGGGGTGATCATAAAGCCGCCGGTTTCGGTCTGCCACCAGGTATCCATGACCGGGCATTTGCCATTGCCGATTTTGGACCAGTACCACTCCCAGGCTTCCGGGTTAATGGGCTCGCCCACGGAGCCTAAAATACGCAGTGACGAACGGTCGGTGCCTTCAATCGCTTTATCGCCTTCAGCCATCAGTGCACGGATCGCCGTTGGCGCGGTATAAAGAATGTTCACCTTATGTTTGTCGACCACCTGGCTCATTCGTGCCGGGGTCGGCCAGTTTGGCACCCCTTCAAACATCAGCGTAATTGCGCCGCAGGCCAGCGGACCGTACAACAGGTAGCTATGACCGGTGACCCAACCGACATCGGCGGTGCACCAGTAAACATCGCCCTGGTGGTAGTCGAAGACATATTTAAAAGTTGATGAGGCATACACCAGATAACCGCCGGTCGTATGCAGAACCCCTTTCGGTTTGCCGGTCGAGCCTGATGTATAGAGGATAAACAGGGGATCTTCTGCGCCGACGGCGACAGCCTGATGTTGGTCGCTGGCGTTAGCGGTCAGATCGTGCCACCACAGGTCGCGGCCTTCATGCCACTCCGTGTTGCCACCGGTACGTTTCAACACCACCACATGTTCAACGCTATTCACGTGCGGGTTTTTCAGCGCGTCGTCGACGTTTTTCTTCAGCGGGATAGTACGTCCGGCACGGACGCCCTCATCGGCGGTGATTACCAGACGTGAACTGGAGTCGATAATGCGCCCGGCAACGGCTTCCGGCGAGAAACCGCCGAAAATAACCGAATGCACAGCGCCAATGCGTGCGCAGGCGAGCATAGCGACGGCGGCTTCCGGCACCATGGGCATATAAATCGCCACCACATCGCCTTTTTTAATGCCGAGATCGACCAGCACGTTAGCAAAACGGCATACGTCGCGGTGCAACTCGCGATAGGTAAGGGTTTTGCTCTGGCTTGCGTCATCCCCTTCCCAAATAATCGCTGCCTGGTCGCCGCGTTCAGCGAGGTGTCGGTCCAGGCAATTGGCGGCAAGGTTTAGCGTGCCGTCTTCATACCATTTGATGGAAACATTGCCAGGGGCGAAGGAGGTGTTTTTCACCTTCGTATAAGGCGTGATCCAGTCGAGGATCTTGCCTTGTTCGCCCCAGAAAGCGTCAGGGTCTGTTACGGATTGCTGATATTTGGCCTCATACTGCTCCGGATTAATCAGGCAACGTTCCGCAATATTTGCGGGAATATCGTGTTTATGTATTTGGCTCATGGCATTTGCTCTCCTTGTAGGATGTTAATAATATGTCACGTAAAAGTTAATTGAAGAGCCCTTACCCGTTTTGTTTATTATTTGCGCGACAGATCACGCATTAATTGTATGGTATGAAAAAGCAGCAAAATAAATGCACTAGCGTGCATTGGAAGCAAAAAAAAGCGGCGCGGGGATAAAATAGATTCATAACAGCAGGTTATGAAAAGTGACAATTCGATTACCCTGGTAGGGTGGCCTGGCGGTATGTGAAGATAAGTCTCTGAAAATTTATCGCCTGATAGATAGGGTGTTTATTATTTTTTGTGTCAACTATTCACTTTTCTACTGAACAATCGCAGGCACGCTTCCCGCAATAAATTGTCAGCACGGCATTTTTCCTGCCTAAAAAATACGCAAATGAACAAATACGCGCTAATAATTTCCAAACGTAAATATTGGAATTGGGCTGGCTAAAAAGTTTTTTATAACAAAAACTTATTTAACGTAACTAAAATAAAAGACGGTTTTTAGATAAAAATTCAGTCAAACCCCCTCCCGGTATAGGGTTGCGCGTTACACCCCGCAAATGGTACTGATAATGCGCATTAAAAAACCCCGCAATACCGTGCGACGCTAATCATACCCTTTCAGTATGTGTCGTTCCTGAGCATGGAATGGTGCTTCATTGAGGATGTCTGTAGTTATGAAAAACATGAAAGTCAGCCTGGCCTGGCAGATTTTGCTGGCCCTGGTGCTGGGGATTCTTCTGGGTAGTTATCTGCATTACCAAAGCGACAGCCGTGAATGGCTGATTGCCAATCTCCTGTCTCCGGCAGGCGATATCTTTATCCATTTGATCAAAATGATTGTGGTGCCGATTGTTATCTCCACGCTTGTTGTCGGGATTGCCGGTGTCGGTGATGCGAAACAGCTCGGGCGTATCGGCGCGAAAACCATCATCTATTTCGAAGTGATCACTACGGTTGCTATTGTTCTTGGCATCACGCTGGCGAATGTGTTCCAGCCGGGTGCGGGTATCGATATGTCGCAGCTGGCGACGGTGGATATTTCGAAATACCAAAGCACCACCGCGGAAGTGCAAAGTCACGCCCACGGCCTGATGGGGACGATCTTATCGTTGGTGCCGACCAATATCATCGCGTCAATGGCAAAAGGCGATATGCTGCCGGTTATCTTCTTCTCGGTACTGTTTGGTCTGGGGCTCTCTTCTCTGCCAGCATCGCACCGTGAACCGTTGGTGACGGTGTTCCGCTCAATCTCTGAAACCATGTTCAAAGTGACCCACATGGTCATGCGCTACGCGCCGGTAGGTGTGTTTGCGTTGATCTCAGTGACGGTGGCGAATTTCGGTTTTGCCTCGCTGTGGCCGCTGGCGAAGCTGGTGATCCTCGTCTATTTCGCCATTCTGTTCTTTGCCTTGGTGGTGTTGGGCATTGTGGCGAGAATCTGCGGGCTGAGCATTTGGATTCTGATTCGTATCCTCAAAGAAGAGCTGATTCTGGCGTACTCCACTGCCAGTTCGGAAAGCGTGCTGCCGCGCATTATCGAGAAAATGGAAGCCTATGGCGCACCGGCATCAATCACCAGCTTTGTGGTGCCGACCGGTTACTCCTTCAACCTCGATGGTTCCACGCTGTATCAGAGTATTGCCGCGATCTTTATTGCCCAGTTGTACGGCATTGATCTGTCGCTCGGGCAGGAGATTATTCTTGTACTGACATTAATGGTGACCTCAAAAGGCATTGCTGGCGTACCGGGTGTCTCGTTCGTGGTGTTGCTGGCAACGCTGGGCAGCGTCGGTATTCCGCTGGAAGGCCTGGCGTTCATCGCCGGTGTTGACCGTATCCTCGATATGGGCCGTACCGCGCTGAATGTGGTGGGCAACGCGCTGGCGGTACTGGTGATTGCGAAGTGGGAACACAAATTTGACCGCAAAAAAGCGCTGGCGTATGAGCGCGAAGTGCTGGGTAAATTCGACAAAACCGCCGATCAGTAAGCTTACTGAACCCCTTTTGGTGCATCCGCACGAAAAGGGGTTTTCTGTTATTCCGTTACGCCTCTCATTTCTTCTCTTCCGTATACCTAACTGATTGACACCGCTTATCTTAATGCCATGCTGGTTCGATATATTCACCAGAAGGATTAACGCTGAAATGACCACGCGTAAACCCGATGAGGAAAACAGCGATGCGGCGTATCGTCGCGTCCGGCTGGAAGATATCGCCACGCGTTGTGGCACCTCGCTGAGCACTGTTTCCCGCGCGTTATCCGGGGAAAAGGGCGTGAGCCAGGCGCTCCGTACCCGCATTCAGGACGTGGCCCGTGCGATGCGTTACGCGCCGGCACAAGAGATGGGGGGCACGCGCATCGTCCTGGCGGTGTCACAGGTGGCGATGCTTGATTACAGTCGCTATCAGTTCAGTTGGTATGTTCTGCAAGGGTTAAAAGAGCGAGCGAAAGTGATCGGCGTGGAACTGACGACACACGCGCTGAGTGGGGAAGATGACGATGCGATGCAAGCGCTGCTAAACGAACCCGACATTGGCGGTGTGCTGGCGTTGACCGTCGATGATCCGGTTTTTCTCAATGCGATGGCTAACCTGAAAAAACCAGCGGTACTGGTCAATAGCGAAGATCCCCTGATGCGCCTGTCCAGCGTTTTGCCCTGTAACCGTTCGGCGACCCGCATGGCCTGCGACTACCTGATCGCCCGTGGTCACCGCCATATCCTGTTTCTGACGCATCCCGGGCGGCGCACTATTGAACAGCGAGAAGAGGGCTGGCGCGAAGCGATGCGCTG
This sequence comes from Kosakonia oryzendophytica, assembly GCF_900094925.1. Classification (GTDB taxonomy): domain Bacteria; phylum Pseudomonadota; class Gammaproteobacteria; order Enterobacterales; family Enterobacteriaceae; genus Kosakonia; species Kosakonia oryzendophytica. The sequence continues at coordinate 111,285 of NZ_FMAY01000002.1, forward strand.
TGCGCAATTATCCTGCGAAAGTGTGGATATTTTGAGCGTCACTGACTGGTTGCCGGAACTCGCTGAACAGGCGGTGATGGCGTGGTTTGCTCAGCATTCACACCCGCATACCGCCATCTTGTGCGCCAATGATTCGTTGGCGCTGGGGGCAATAGCGGGGCTGGACAAATTGGGTATTCGCGTGCCGGAGGATATCTCTGTGGTCGGAATGAACGATCTGCCGCAAGCGGAATTTGCCTCACCGGCACTCACCACCGTGCACCTGCCAGTACAGGAAATGGGAACGCTGGCGCTTGAGCTGTTGCAGGACATGATTGCGGGAACCCTTGAGATCCCGCGCCGTATTGAGCTGGCTTGTTCAATGGTGGAGCGTCAGTCGGTTTCGGTCGCACCATAAATCACCCGGCAGGCGTACCTGCCGGGCGGTACATCAGTCAAACTTCGCACGTTCCATTTTTGGTACTAACAACAAATACATCACACCCCATGCCACCAGGTAAGCGACCGAACTGATGGCGAACAGTGCCCAGTAGTTTCCGGATGCCTCAAGCACTGCGCCAATCACCGTAGAGAAGATAACGCTGCCGATCATGCCGAAGGTGCTACCAATGCCGACCACGGAACCGACCGCCGCATTGGGGAACAAATCTGAAACAGAGGTCAGTATATTGGCCGACCAGCCCTGGTGTGCGGCGGCGGCTAATCCGACGATAGCGACGGCTGCCCACAGGCTTTCAACCTGCGTTGCGGCAAAGATTGGGATCACCAGGCAGGCACAAATCAGCATGGTGGTTTTACGCGCTTTGGCGGCGCTGAAGCCGATACTCATCAGCTTACCGGGCAACCACCCGGCGCCGAGGCTACCGACAATGGCGAACAGATAGATAACAATCAGCGGCAGACCCAGACCTTCCATTTGGATGCCGCGCGACTCGTTGAGCCATTTCGGCAGCCAGAACAGGAAAAACCACCAGATTGGGTCCGTCAGCATTTTGCCCAGCGCGAACGCCCAGAGCTGCCGGTATTTGAGTAAGTGCGTCCACTTAATGGCCGACACGTTCACAACTTCTTCTTTGTCCTGCCGGATCCAAGCCAACTCTTCGGCATCGGCTTTGTCGCTGGCTTTGCCAAAAGCAAGGAACCACGGGATCAACCAGAGAAACCCAACGCCGCCGAGGATAAGAAATGCGCCATGCCAGCCATAGTGCAGTGCAATAAAAGGAATGAGCGCTGGCGAAATCACCACGCCGATATTCACCGCTACGCCAAGAATGCCGGTGGCGAGTGTGCGCTCCTTTTTCGGGTGCCAGTCAGAGATGACTTTCATTGCCGCCGGAAAGTTAGCCGACTCCCCCAAACCGAGGATCACCCGCACCACCATAAATCCCACCACGGTACCCACCACAGCATGCAGCATGGCCGCAGCGCTCCAGACCACCATCGCAATGGCATAGCTGATACGTGTGCCCAGCTTGTCGATAATACGCCCGCAAACCAGCGTACCGACGCCATAGGCAATGGTGAAGGCATTGACCAGCCAGCTGTATTCGATTTGCGTCCAGCCAATGTCTTTTTGCAGCATGGGGGCCAGCAAGCCCAAAATTTGCCGATCCATATAGTTGACGGTGGTGGCAAACACCAGCATGGAACAAACCAGCCAGCGGTAATTGCGCTTTGGCTTCGCGACCGCGCGTGCCGGGTTATGGATAGCATTCGGGTTAACGTCTTGTTGCGGTTTGCCAGCTACGCTGGCCTGCTTATCAATCTGTGTTTCCATAGGATCTCTCCAGACCCGGACAGCCTCTGGCCAGGTCATTAAGCGACAGGGGACTACAGAGGAAGTTCGCGGCTTTCGCCTGCAACGGTCCAGGTTTTGGGATCCAGCACCCGGCCTTGCGCCTGTACTCTGCCGTCGGCGTGGAAGAACACCTCTCCGTATTGCGGATCGCGCACCAGCAGCACGCCATCCGCCTGTTCTTCTACCGCCAGACCGGCAACGTCGCGCTCAAAGGCGTCCAGCGACGTGATGTGTGGGTCGTCATTCAGTCGAATTAACCAGCAGGTTTCGCGCCCTGTCAGGCGGACCTCGCAATGGCGCGTTGGCCCATGTGTGACGATCCCGAACGGCACATTGCCGCTGAGTTGCACCATGCCTTCGCCACCGCGCAACAGAATGCGATCGCCAGCGATACGTACCTCGCTGAATGCGCTTTGCGCAAGCCAGGCATGCGTGAAGTCGGGTTGCCCCGGATGGGTGCGAAAGGAGACCACCGCCAGCCCGCGATACTGCTGTACGCGCGGCAGGGTACCGCAGCCTCCCCAGTAAGAGGGGCGGCCAAAGCCACCGTGTAGCGTTTCGCCAGGATGGTTAATCCACAACTGTGCTTCCGGAATATCACCAATGCGCATATGCACCGGCGTCTCCTGGTAACCCCACTCTCCCCAGCGATACCCGGCAATGGAGCCCATGGCGACGTGGCGGGTTTTGTAGTGATAGAGCCGGGCAATGCGGTTAGCACCCTGAGCAAAATGCCACTCCAGTGCGTTATCGCCTTGCCAGACCGCGACCTCGGCTAACGCGGCTGGTAAGGTAATTTTTTGCTGGCGCATCAGTAGCGCGAGCTGGGGTAACGCATGGAAACGGCAGCCGTAGTTCCCTTTTCCCCACAGCAAACGGGCGATGGCGGAAAGCTCCAGCGAGCGTCCGGCGCGTAAAGTGTATTCGTATGAACGCCCCTGAGAGGCGGTAAGGATTCCCTGGTGGGCAGAACGGGCTATTTGTTCCAGCAGACGGGCAATAGCCCGCTGGCTACGCGTAGCAATCTCTGGGTCTTCGGCCAGCGCCGCCAGTGCGCTCAGACCTTTTAAATCAATGGGGAAGTAGGGCGCGGAGTTCCATTCCGCCATTTCGCACTGCTCAAAATGATCGAGCCATGCCAGCACGCGCGTGCGCCCGACATCGGCCTGATCGCGACCGGTACGTCCGGAGCGGACAAAGGTCGCTTGCGGGAAGTAACTGCCCGCGAGGTAAGCGGCGGTATGGAACAGCAGCGCATGGTTTTCCGAGAAGTACCACTGCACATCATTACCGGGTTCATCCATCCAGTAGCGAAAGTTGAGGATGGCATGATCGATTTTAGTACGCGTCGCTTCGGCAATCTGCTCACCCCAGACAATGCGGCACCATAGCAGCGGCACTAGCGTGAAGTCGGCGCAATCGTGGCATGCTTCCACCGAGGGCAGTACCCCTTCCAGCATGGCGTGTGTTTGTGTGTCGTTCAGGTTACAGGCCAGCCGTGCCAGGGCTTTTACACTGCTGTATTCCCCCTGTGTCGCGACATAGTGCAGCGCTTCATCAATACGCGCATCGAGTGTTGCCGGAACCTGGCGCTGTTGCTGCGCGTGGCAAATCTCGACACCCAGTGTGCGGGTAATGCGAAAGTCATCCTTTTCTAAGGTAATGATAAAATTACGGAAATCCGCCGGGAGGGACTCGCTCGGGGCAATGTCGACTACCTTCTCACCTTTTTCCAGCGTTAGCGCAATGTCGACAGGTTGATCAAGGGAGATAAAATCGCCGACGATGCGCACATGGAGCTGCAATGTTTCCGGCGCGACGGTGGGGAAGCATAAGCGAATGATGCCAGCCGTATAGGTGGAGTGCTCGAACGACATACCCTCCAGCAAGTGTTCCATTTGCAGGGCAAGGGTGTCGACAACCGGCGTGGCCAGCGCCACGTGTAATGGCGCGCCGTGCAGGAAATCTAACTGAAAGAAGAAGCGGATATCGCGCTCCGCCAGGTCATCAAACCAGACGGCAATGTCGTTGAGCCCGGCCTGTAACGGCACAGTAAATTCAAACTGACTTTCCAGGTTGCGTTGATAGTCGGCTTTCCATGCGACCTCTTCACCGTTAACCGTGACAATGGCCGCACCACAGGTAGTCAGACGAAAGGTATAGTCGCCGTCCTGTTCGGCAACCAGGTGGGTTGCTGCCTGCGCACCGACACGGGTTGGACGAAACCAGAAACCGGAGAGATCGACGCGATCTGAACCGAAGGGAAACCACCATTTCGTCATCCGTACATCGCCAAAGGGTACGGGCTTTATCCCGGCAAACTGTTGACGGAATTCCGTACGACATGGATATGTATGAGGAATGAAATTTTTATGCTTGCTTAAAAAGAAGAACGGGTCCATTTCTCCCTGCATTGGCGCGTCAGCGACGTCGTAACACTGCGAAGAAATTGCTGATAATTGCCAGTAGCGAATAGCATTATTATTCGGTAAAGGGAAATAACAATAATGTCTGTGTTGAAGCATGGTCATTATTTACTCCAGATAGCAGAGGTGTTTTTTTATTTATTTTCTGACAGGCGGATGCCTTCGCTTAAACATAAAATAGCCAGCGCCTGACCATAACCTGTCGGTTGTAGCGGTATATCTTTATAAAATTGCAAAGTGCGGCCCATACGTGTGCCGTAGGACACATTGTTTACCGTGCCGTGGCTATCGATATTCTGTTGTACGGATGCCAGCGCCTTTAATCCGGCGTCTTTCCAGCGTGCATCGCCAATGCCCAGCCGGGCACCTTTTAAGAGGCCATAACCGAATCCGGCGGTGGCCGAAATTTCTTCATAGCTGTCCGGATGATCCAGCAGGGTATGCCACGCACCGCTCTCTGCTTGCAGCGCAAGCAGCGCATTGACCTGCGCTTTCAGACACTCCAACAAGTAGTCGCGCACGCCACCGCTGATGTCAGTCAGTTCGATAAACTCCAGGATGCCAACGGTGATCCACGCATTGCCTCGGGCCCAGCGGGCACGGGCAAAATTGCTTTTTTCGGCGAAACTCCAGCCGTGGAACCATAATCCTGTTTGCGGATCGTTAAGGTAGCGGGCGTGCAGCAGGAACTGGCGAACGGCTTCATCAACCAGGTCCTGACGTCCAGAAACGGTGCCGTAATGACCCAGAAACAACACCACCATAAACAGGGTATCGTCCCAGATTTCCTTCTCGTTGATACCGTCTGACACCACGTGCTGGAAACCCTGTTCCGGTGTACGCGGCAGTTCGTTCATCACACGGTCGGCCCAGGCATCCAACACGCGTTGGTATTCCGGGTTTTGATTGTGCGACCAGAATAACGACAGCGGCAACATGGGGGCAGTGGTATTAATATTTAATGAAGGGAGCCCTTTTTCAATATTTTCCTGAAACCAGCGATCAATGATATTATAGATGTCGTCCTGTCGGGTAAATTCCCACAGTCTTACCAGACCAAATAAGCCGACCCCCTGAGGCCACTCCCAACTGGAAAAGGAAATATAGTCGCCGCGTGTTCCATCAAGATTTGGTTCATTGAATTTACCTTCATCTTTCAGGGTGGTAAATCCTCGTAGTAATAACGCTAACTGATTCTCAAGAGAAGCTGATTTCATTTTATTTCCTGTCATTAAAAAACACGTCATGACCTGATTAAATCACTTTGATTTTTTAATGCGCAATACGAAAATTTTTTGCGTTTTTATTCTGTGAGCTAATCGATCCTTGTTTTTTATGCGGCCAGACAGGAAAGTATGTGAAAACAATGTGTTATTGAAATAATGTTTCAATTTTCAAGTGAGGACGCAAAAAGTTTGCGTTGCAGGTGGTAAGGACATGAGCGTGCATAAAAAAAGCGCAGTGGGTTTTACCCTCTGCGCGGCCAGGTGACCCTTTTTAACGTACTCCTCTCACCCCTTTGTGAATAATCGCCAGAAATGCCACACCCACGGGCACCAGCGAGCCCCAGAGTACAGCGTTCCAGCCAAACGCATTCAGCAGTGCGCCGGAGGAAAAGGAGCCGACGATCATCACGCCGAAAACAATAAAATCATTCAGCGATTGCACCCGGTTTTTCTCTTCGGGGCGGTGGAAGTCGATGATTTTTGCCGATGCGCCGGTGAAGCCGAAGTTCCAGCCCAACCCCAGCAGAATAAGCGAAACCCAGTAGTGCACCACCCCGGTTCCCGACAGGCCCGCCGCCACCGACAGGGCGGTGATCAGCAACCCCGCAGCGCCAACCTGATTCGCGCCGAAGCGGTTAATCAGCTTACCGGTAAAGAACCCCGGGCCGTACATGGCGATCACATGCCACTGCAAACCGAGATTGGAGGCCTGTAGCGAAATGCCGTGCATATGCATCGACAGAGGGGCGGCGGTCATGAGGAAATTCATCACCATATATGAAATCGCGCCGCCGAAGACAGTGCGCGCAAAACCCGGCTGGCGGACAATGTCAGACAGTGGCCGCCCACCGCTGGTGGCTTCCGGCGAGGGGGGCGGTGATGTGACGCCCATCAGCACCAGGGCGGAGAGGGCTGCCACTGCCGCCTGGGCGAGAAAGGTGACGGCAAAGGTATGAGCAGGCCAAAGATCCAGCGTGGCGGTGACCAGCATTGGCCCGAGCACGCCTGCCGCTACGCCACCTCCCATCACCAGTGACAACGCTCTGGCGCGTCGCTCTTTCCCCACGCCATCTGTGGCCGCGAAACGGAACGACAAGGCCACGGCGGCGTAAGCACCCCCCATAAACGCCGCCAGACAAAAGAGCGTAAATGTGCCCAGCACGACCGCCAGCGCAGCTGTCAACCCGGTCAGCACTCCCAGCGCCGTACCTGTCATAAATGCAGCCCGCCTGCCGTGGCGGCGGGCAAGTGCGCCAAACGGCAGAATGCACGCCGCCATACCCAGCACAAAGACCGTAACCGGCAGTGTGGCCAGTGTGCTGCTCGGGGCAATGGTGTTGCCGACAATTGCCCCGGTGGCGTAAAAGACCACTGAATTCGCCCCGGCCAGCGCCTGCGCCGTTGCCAGACGTATGATGTTCTTATTCTGCTGACTTACCGGCAGCTCTGTTTCTGCTAATTTCAAGGCGATACTCCGGAGGATCCTGTCCACGACATTACACGAGCGAAGGCGTCGCTGCACTCACATCCCGGATGACACTGTTGCTCGCGGCGACAATCATTGAAGAGGGAAGTATCAACCCATCTGGCGTGCCCGTTCCCCTGCCTGGCATCATAATTTCACACGTCGAAAAAGAAAGGCGTCATTCCTCTTTATATGTCATCGCGATCCAGAATAATTAATTCGCTTCGTATCTGTACTGAAATAAATAAAAAGCGGAGTGAATTAATCACTCCGCTTTAATTAGATGATTACGTTCGGTTATTAACCCAGAGCGCTTTCACGCAGGCGGGTTTTTAACTTATTGTATTCATCAATCACATACTGCTCAGCGGCGCGCTGATCGGCGATCGGCTCCACACGCACGGCGCAGTATTTGTACTCAGGCGTTTTGGTAATCGGGCTGAGGTTTTCCGTCACCAGCTCGTTACAGGCCCCAATCCACCACTGATAGGTCATGTACACAGCACCCTTGTTCGGACGCTCACTGACCTGCGCACGGGTGATGATCCGCCCTTTGCGCGAGTTCACCCACACCAGCGCTTCATCTTCAATGCCTAACCTTGCGGCATCGGCAGTGTTGATTTGCGCATAGCCCGGTTCATCCGCCAGCGCGGCCAGCGCGGCACAGTTACCGGTCATGGAGCGGCAGGAGTAGTGGCCTACTTCACGTACGGTAGACAGCACCATCGGATACTCTTCCGTCAGTTTATCCTTCGGCGCAACCCAGTCGCAGGTGAAGAACTTCGCCAGCCCGTTCGGGGTATCGAACTTCTCTTTAAACAGATAAGACGTACCCTGATCGGCATCCGATGTATCGCGACACGGCCACTGAATGTAGCCCAGCTCACCCATTTTTTCGTAGGTAGCGCCGTAGAAGTCCGGGCACAGATGACGCAATTCGTCCCAGATTTCCTGCGTGTTGTTGTAATGCATCGGGTAACCCATACGGGTAGCGATCTCACTGATGATTTGCCAGTCCGTTTTCAGATCCCACTTCGGTTCGACCGCTTTAAAGAAGCGCTGGAAGCCGCGATCCGCTGCGGTGTAGACACCTTCATGCTCGCCCCACGACGTGGACGGCAGAATGACGTCCGCCGCTGAGGCGGTTTTGGTCATGAAAATGTCCTGCACAATCACCAGTTCGAGCCCTTCAAACGCCTTGCGCACGGCTGACAGTTCGGCATCCGTTTGCAGAGGATCTTCGCCCATAATGTAAGCAGCGCGGACTTCGCCATGTTCCACGCGATGCGGCAACTCGCTGATGCGATAACCGGTATGCGCAGGCAGACTCTCCACACCCCAGGCTTTAGCGAATTTCTCGCGGTGCGCATCCTCTTTCACATACTGATAGCCAGGGAACGTATCCGGCAGCGCACCCATGTCACAGGCACCCTGAACGTTATTCTGACCACGCACCGGGTTAACCCCAACGTGGGCTTTCCCCAGATTCCCCGTCAACATGGCGAGGCTGGTCAGTGAACGCACGGTTTCAACGCCCTGATAGAACTGAGTGACGCCCATCCCCCACAGAATCGCCGCCGTTTTCGCGCCAGCGTACATGCGGGCGGCCTGGCGGATCTCCTGCGCGCTCACACCGGTAATATCCTCAACGGATTCCGGGGTGTAGCCTTCGACAATCTTCCGGTACTCTTCAAACCCCTCTGTACGGTTGGCGACGAACGCCTGGTCGTACAGGTTTTCTTCGATAATCACATGCCCCATTGCGTTAAGCAGGGCGATATTCGACCCGTTTTTCAATGCGACGTGCATATCGGCAATGCGCGCGGTTTCAATTTTACGCGGATCGCAGACGATGATTTTCGCCCCATTCTGTTTCGCCCGAATAATATGATTGGCGACGATGGGGTGAGAATCCGCCGGGTTGTAACCAAAGATAAACACTAAGTCCGTGTTATCTATTTCATTAATGGCATTACTCATCGCGCCATTACCGACCGATTGGTGCAGACCTGCAACCGAGGGGCCGTGTCAGACACGAGCGCAGCAGTCGACGTTATTGGTTCCAATAACGGCGCGCGCGAATTTTTGCATTATGTAGTTGGTTTCATTACCCGTACCGCGGGAAGAGCCGGTAGTCTGGATGGCATCCGGACCGTACTTCTCTTTGATCGCTTTTAAGCGCCCGGCGACATAATCGAGGGCCTCATCCCAGGATACAGACTCCAGTTTGCCGCCACGCTGGCGGCGGATCATCGGGGTTTTCAGACGAGGCGTCAGGATTTGGGTATCGTTAATGAAATCCCAACCGTAATAGCCCTTCAGACAGAGGGCGCCCTGATTGGTCTTCCCCTGTGCTGCCTCCGCCCGAACGATTTTGCCGTTATCGACCACCAGATGGATTTTGCATCCCGAGGCGCAATACGGGCAAACCGTGACGACTTTTTTCATCACTTTCGCTCCAGTTAACATTGTCGCCCCCCACTATGCATCTTCTATGCCATAGCGTTATTGGGGGTATTGCCTGATATTACGGTGGATTTTTGGTCAAAATACTGACGAAACGCAGCTCATCGTCAAAAGTGACGTGTCGAAAGGCGAGGGGATGTGACCGTGATTAAAAAAACGGCATTTATTCACTGCATTTATCTCTGGCTACCAACAGAATGGATCACACTTAGCCCAACGAAGCCTGCGGACGCAACTGATGAAACCTGCGATTTTGGTGGTGGATGATGATACGGCGGTGTGCGCACTGCTGGAGGATGTGCTTAACGAGCATGTCTTTACGGTCTATGTCTGTCATAACGGGCTGGATGCGCTGGCGCTGGTTGGCGAAAAATCGGATATCGCGCTGGTACTGCTGGATATGGTGCTGCCGGATCTCAACGGGTTGCGCGTATTGCAGCAGTTGCAAAAACAGCGGCCCGACCTGCCGGTTGTGATGCTTACCGGTTTAGGCAGCGAGTCGGATGTCGTGGTCGGGCTGGAGATGGGCGCAGACGATTACATTGGCAAGCCGTTTAATGCACGCGTACTGGTCGCGAGGGTTAAAGCAGTGTTGCGCCGCACTGGCGTACTGGCCGCCGAAACGCCTGCGGCGAAATCCGCCGGTTTCCTTTTTAATGGCTGGCATCTCGATCCTGAACGCTGCGAACTGTTGAACCCGCAGCAGCAGCGGGTTGCCCTGACGCAGGGCGAATACAGTTTGTTGCTGGCGCTGGTGCAGAACGCGCGCCGTGTGTTGAGCCGCGAACAGCTGTTGACATTAACCCACAGCGAAAGCGTGGAGGTCTTTGACCGTACCATCGACGTACTGATTATGCGGCTGCGACGCAAAATCGAAGCGAATCCTCACCAACCCGGTTTTATCAAAACCTTGCGCGGCCTGGGCTACGTGTTTGCGGCGGATGTTTCCCATAACCATCAGGCAGCGTAGCTCCTTCATTCGCGCCTGGCGTTATGCCGAAAGATCCATCTCCTGTTGCAACGCCTCCAGCGTTTTTGCGCCATCAATCGCGTTGGCGCACAGCAGACTGGCGCGGGCGCAGGCGTGCGCCAGACGGACGCTGGCCTGCAACGGCCATGCTTCATGGCAGCCATATAAAAACCCGGCGCAGAACGCATCTCCAGCGCCAACGCTGCCGATAATTTCCGCCTGACTTAACATGCGCGAAGGGATCCACTCGCCAGCCTGTCCGGCAGCCTCGCCCCACGCGCCTTCCGGGCAGTGGATCACCACCCGTTGTTTCACCCCTGCTGCCAGCAGTTTTGCCGCCGCGCAGGAAATATTATCGATATGCGGCCCGTCGTCTGCGGTACGCATCTCCAGACCGCTGAATTCTCCGGCTTCCAGTTCGTTAATCACCAGGTAATCGAGATGCTTCAGGCACGGCAGCACCAGTGGCTGGTAGCGAGGATCGCCCTTGCGGGATACCAAATCCAGCGACGTTTCGTAACCCTGTTCACGCATTTGCGCCAGCAGCCGCGCGCTGCGAGTGCCAAATGTCTCGTCCGGCATATCCAGGCTGTCGAGCAGCAGTAAATAGCCGAGATGGAAGATTTTCATGCTGCTATCAAGGCGCTCGAAAGCAGGCAGATCCAACAGGCGATTAGCCCCTGGTGAATGGAAAAAGGTGCGCTGCCCGGTGGGATCGGTCATCACTTGTGACATGGAGGTCGGCGCGGCGTGGGTGCGTTGCACGTGCTGACGGTTGACATGGTACTGCTCAAGCATCGCCATAATATAGTCGCCGTCGCTGTCTTCACCCACCAGCCCCACCGCCTGCAATGGCATGCCGGTGTGCATTTTCGCCAGGGTCAGTAGTACATTAAGTGGTGCGCCGCCGGTCGACCGCTCGCTGTGGGTGATCTCCGCCAACCAGCCGCGCTCTGGCCATTGCACAATTTGGTGAACATGATCGACGAGCATATTGCCCGCTGCGATAACCCCTTTACGGTCCATCAGATTTGCCCCGCGCTGCCAAAGATACGCATCTGCCCGGCAACGGTATCGGTTATCGCTTCTTCGATACCCAGCAGCAGTTGCGCAAACTCGTCGTACAGCGGCTGGCGGTTCGCCATCTGCCGCTCAATGGCGCCCAGTGCCGCCTGCGACATACCAGTGTAAAAATTGATTTTGTGGATGCCGAGCGAAATGGCGCGCCGGAAATCCGCATCGCTGATGCCGGACCCCCCATGCAGCACCAGCGGCAGTCCGGTCTGTTGGCGAATCGCATCCAGGCGTTCAAAATCGAGTTTCGGCTCACCTTTGTATTTGCCGTGGGCGTTGCCGATAGCCACAGCCAGCGTATCGATACCGGTGCGATCCACAAAGTCCCGTGCCAGTTGAGGATCGGTAAAGTACGCTTCATCGGCGTGACCATAGAGCGCGCCGCCTTCATCACCGCCTACCGCGCCCAGCTCTGCCTCGACCGAAACGCCGACGGCGTGGCACATTTTCACCACTTCCCGGGTCTGACGAATATTCTCTTCATACTCCAGCGTGGAGCCATCGAACATCACTGAGCTAAAACCGAGACGCAAAGCGCGCACGACCGACTCAAAATGCAGACCATGATCGAGGTTCAGCACCACCGGAATGTCATGGTGAGCGGCTTCAAACTTCACGGCCTCAACCAGCGAATCCAGCGAGATATATTTAAAATGCACTTCGGCAATATTGATAATAAATGGCGAGCGCTCTTGCTTTGCTGCGGCGAACAGGGCGCGCAGGAAGTGGGAGTCGAGCACGTTGAACGCACCTAAGGCGTAGTGATGCTTGCGGGCGTGCGCCAGCCCGTCGGCAAGAGAAATCATCGGCATAATGGCCTCCTTCTACACCGGATAGTTAGCTCAGAAACAGGTGGTATTCGTTGCACAGCACCAGCTGTGCCGGTTCGTCTTCCAGCACGTGATTGAAACGATCAAACTGTTGCAGAAAGCGGTTGTCATGTTCGTCATCATTCACTGACGACACTTCGCCAACCAGCACATCGCCGAAGCCCGGTTCGCCCCAGAAGCTGTGATACAGCCCTGGTGCCAGTGTGATGCTTTCCCCTGGTGAGAGGCGCAACTGGCTGCCTGCTGCGTGAGTCTGAATGCAGCCATCAATGACCACGGTAACGTCACGCATGTCTGTTTGTTCGTGCGCGTCGGCGTTCCACAGTTCAATAATTAAATTACCGCCGCCGCGATTAATGATGTCTTCACGTTTACGCCAGTGAAAATGCATCGGCGTGACCTGCGCGTCGCGCACATGCATGATCTTTTCCGCATAGCACTTTTCATACGGTGTGCCGTTGGGCGAACCGTTGCGCAGGGTAAACAGTGTGAGACCCTGAGCGGCGAAGTTTGATCCACCAAAGGCGGTGACGTCCCACCCCAGTTTCAGATCGAAGACTTCGCGCCAGGCTTCCCGGTCTAGTTGTTGCCATTTGGTCGGTGGAAAACTGGCGAACGGCGGCAGGTGCACATCATGCATCGAGAAAAACTGCCGCGTATGACCGAGAATTTCATTAATCGCAGAGCGTTTCATGGTATCCCCTGGGTTGGCGTTCCCTCTCCCTTGCAGGAGAGGGAGATGTACCTTATTTAACCGTCCAGCCTTTGTAGCTGCCGACATTCTGTTTATCGATCAGGGTCACTGGGATCAGTACCGGTTCTTTGGGTGCGGGTTTGCCCTGCAAGATGTCATAACCAATTTCCACCGCGCGGGCCGCCATCACTTGCGGATCCTGCGCCGGGGTGGCGACAAACAGTGAATTTTTACGTTTCAGCGCCTCTTCACCGTCCGGGCTGCCATCGACGCCGACAATAAAGAACTCGTTACGCTGCGCCTGTTTCGCGGCCAGATCTGCGCCGATCGCCGTCGGATCGTTAATCGCGAAGACGCCATCGATTTTCGGGTTCGCAGCCAACAGTGAGGTCATCACCTCCAGCCCGCCTTCGCGGCTGCCTTTGGCGTTTTGGTTATCAGACAGCACCTTAATATCCGGGTGGCGTTTAAACTCGGTCTGGCAACCTTCGACACGGTTCTGTACTGCGGAAACCGGCGGTCCGTTGATGATCACCACATTGCCTTTGCCTTTCAGGCGGTCGGTAATGTATTTACAGGCGATTTCGCCCGCCTGGGTGTTATCGGAGGTGATGGTCGCGTCAGCGCCTTCTGCGGCAACGTCTACCGCCACCACCACAATACCGGCATCTTTGGCGCGTTTTACCGCCGGGCCAATGCCTTTGGAATCGGCGGCATTGAGAATGATCATGTCGACTTTTGCGGCAATAAAGTTATCAATCTGTCCCACCTGCTGGCCCAGATCGTAACCGCTGGAGACCAGCGTAACTTTGACTTTATCGCCCGCCAGTTTGCGTGCTTCCAGCTCCGCGCCTTTGGTGATCTGCACGAAGAACGGGTTCGCCAGATCGCCCACCGTGACGCCGATGGATTTCAAATCTTTGGCCTGCGCAAAAGGTGCACTGGCCAGCAGAGCGCCAGCGCAGAGCGCAGTGACAAGAGGTTTAAGACGCATGCTGTAATCCTCGCTTCTGTTTTGTAGGGTTTCGTTATGCTGCCTGATGATGCCGGGTACGGTATTTGTCGATCAGCACCGCAATGATGATCACCGCCCCTTTGATCACCAATTGCCAGAAGTAGGAGACGCCCATCAGCGTCATCCCGTTATTTAGCGTGGCGATAATCAGCGCCCCCACCAGCGTACCGGTGATGGTGCCAATGCCGCCGACAAAACTGGTGCCGCCGAGGATCACCGCCGCGATCGCATCCAGTTCATAGCCCATACCAAGGTTGCCGTTGGCACTGTACAGGCGCGAGGCGCTCATCACGCCGCCCAGCCCCGATAACAGGCCGCTCATGCCATACACGAACAGCAGCACCAGCCACACTTTAATGCCGGTCAGCCGTGCGGCCTGCATATTGCCGCCGACTGCATAGATATGAACCCCGAGCGTAGTGCGGCGCAGAATAAACCAGCACAGCACCACCACCGCCAGCGCGATCACCACCAGCCACGGCACCGGGCCGAGGTAGTCGTTGCCCACCCACTCAAAACTGATATCGGAGTTGATAACCGTAGTGCCATCGGCCAGTAAATACGCCGCCCCACGCAGCGCCGTATAGGTGCCGAGCGTGACGATAAACGGCGGTAGCCCGGCAAACGCAACCAGCGCGCCGTTAAACATGCCGAGTAACAGACCGAGCATCAGCGCCGCCGGGACCGATAGCATGGCGAATTGCGGGATCAGTGACACCACCATTGCCGCTACCGCCGTGGTGCCGAGAATCGAGCCGACCGACAGATCGATCCCACCAGTGAGGATGATGAAGGTCATCCCGGCCGCCAGAACAATATTGATCGACGCCTGACGGGTGATGTTCAGTAGGTTGCTTTCGGTGAAGAAGTTCGGTGCGATAAAACCGAAAACGGCAACGATCAGTATCAAAATTGGCAGGATACCGACCGTTTGCATCAGATCGCCCATTAGCATCTTTTTAGCGGAGGCTGATTTCGCCACCGGCATAGCGGTATTGTTTTTGGAGTCAGTCATGAGGCACCGCCTGGTGATGAGAGTCGTTAACGCCAGTGGCCAGCGTCATAATGTTTTCCTGGGTGATGTTGTCGTTATGCAACTCGCCCACAATACTGCCTTCGCGCATGACGTAGACGCGGTCGCTCATGCCGACCACCTCCGGCAGTTCGCTGGAGATCATCAGAATGGCCACGCCCTGGCGCGCCATCTGGTTCATGATGCGGTAGATCTCGCTTTTCGCGCCGACATCGACGCCACGGGTGGGCTCGTCAAGGATCAGAATGCGCGGACCTATTGCGACCCAGCGGGAGATCAGCAATTTTTGCTGATTGCCGCCGGACAATCCGCCTGCCCGAACCTGCGCATGCGGGACACGAATGTTGAGCAATTTGATGGCGTCATCGGAGATAGTCTGCGCTTTTTTACGGTTAAGCATGCCCCAGGCCGCGTCGCGTTCCAGCGTTGCCATGGTGATGTTCTCCTGAGCAGCCAGTTCAAGGAACAAGCCCTGTTCTTTGCGGTTCTCCGTCAGGAAACCAATACCTAAATCAATCGCCGCGCGCGGGGAGTGGATCACTACCGGTTCACCGTCGATTTCGATCATGCCGCCGGTGGCTTTACGTACGCCAAAGATCAGTTGCGCCAGCTCTGAACGCCCGGCACCCACCAGCCCGGCCAGCGCGACAATTTCCCCGGCGCGAACGCACAAACTGACGGGCTGAATTTTTTCACCGTCGGTCAGGTGGTGAATGTTCAGCCGCGGGTTACCGAGTGGAATATCGCGCTCTTTATTAAACAGGTCGCTTAACGGACGCCCGACCATCATGCGTACCAGTTCGGAGGCATTCAGTTTGTCGCGCGTCAGGCTGCCAACATACTGCCCGTCGCGCAGCACGCTGACGCGATCGGAAAGTTCATACACTTCCGCCATGCGATGGCTGATGTAGATAATGGCCATTCCTTCGTCACGCAGGCGCAAAATGAGTTCAAACAGGCGGTGCGTTTCGCGGGAGGAGAGGGCGGCGGTGGGTTCATCCATTACCAGAATGCGGCTGTTGCGGTGCAGTGCGCGGGCGATTTCCACTTGCTGTTGTTCGGCGATGGTC
Source organism: Kosakonia oryzendophytica (assembly GCF_900094925.1). Lineage (GTDB taxonomy): Bacteria > Pseudomonadota > Gammaproteobacteria > Enterobacterales > Enterobacteriaceae > Kosakonia > Kosakonia oryzendophytica. The sequence goes on from NZ_FMAY01000002.1 coordinate 127,352, forward strand.
AGTTTCATCACCCGGTCGGTGGCCTTAAAGTGGGCACCGAGACGGTCAATGACCGCCTGTGCCTGGGCTACCATCTCTTTGCGTTGTACCAGCCCGCCGCGCGCCAGTTCGCTGCCCAGGAAGATGTTTTCCGCCACGGTCAGATTAGGAGCGAGCTGCATCTCCTGGTAAATCAGGGTAATGCCCGCTGCCAGTGCATCTTTCGGCCCTTTGATGACGTAGGGCTGTCCGTCGATCAAGATCTCGCCGCTGGTGGCGCTGTAAGCGCCGGCAAGGATTTTCATCAGCGTGCTTTTTCCTGCGCCGTTCTCGCCCATCAGCGCGTGGATCTCACCGGGCCAGACGGTCAAATCCACCCCTTTGAGCGCAAAGAATTTGCCGAATGCTTTGGCAATATTGCGCATCTCCAGCACGGGCATGTTGCTCATGTCTTGGCTCCTGAGAAGAACGATATCCGCACTTCATCACACGTTAGTAAATGCAAAATGTCAGAAGCTGTTCATATTTGTCATAGTGACGTTAAGAAACTGTTTTAACTCTCTCCTGGAGCTGTTATGCCGTATCGCGCGAATTCGTTTTTCGTCAGCACACGTGGGCGACTGCTGTTCTTCAACTTGCTGGTCGTGGCGGTAACGTTAATGGTCTGCGGCGTGGCGGTGCTGGGTTTTCGCCATGCCAGCCAGATCCAGGAGCAGGTGCAGCAGCAGACGCTGGACGATATGACCAGCAGCATGAATCTGGCGCGGGATACCGCCAGCGTTGCCACGGCAGCGGTGCGGTTGTCGCAGGTGGTTGGCGCGCTGGAATACAAAGGTGAAGCGGAACGGCTGGAGGCAACCCAACACGCGCTCCAGTATTCGCTAAGCCAACTGGCGAATGCGCCGTTGGCACATCAGGAGCCACAATTGGTGGCGCAAATCACCCGGCGCAGCCATGAGTTGCAACAGAGCGTCACCGAGATGCTGCAACGCGGGCAGCGCCGCCATCTGGAGCGTAATGCGCTGCTCAGCTCGCTCTACCAGAACCAGAGTTATTTGCGCCACCTGCAAGAGGTGAATGCCCGTGATGGCGGCAATGTTCCTGATAAGCAACTGCTGGAGGAGATGGATCGGCTCATTATCGCTGCGATTCAGACCCCCTCACCACGTCCCACCGTCCGGCAACTCACTGATATCATGGGGCAGTTACCGCAGCGTATCGATAGTTCCGCGGTAGGATTTATTTTGCCGGATTTCAGCGCCGAACTGCGCAAGCTGGGGCCGCTGTCGCTCCAGCTTGAAGAGAGTGATTTGGCGATCAACTGGTCGATGTTTCATATCAAAGCGCTGGTGGCGCTGCTGAACAGTGATATCAACCGCTATGTTGCCGCCGTGGCGCAGGCCTCGGATCTGCGCACCGCTCAGCGTCATCAGGAGATGCGCTCCATCATCTTCTTTATCAGTGGATTTGCGCTGCTGGCGCTGGTGATCACCGGGTTTGCCGGGTGGTATATCTACCGTAATCTTGGTTCCAATCTGACGGCGATTTCTCGCGCTATGTCGCGGCTGGCGCATGGCGAACAGGATGTGTCGGTGCCTGCGCTGCAACGCCGTGATGAACTGGGTGAGCTGGCGCGCGCTTTCAACGTTTTTGCGCGTAATACCGCCTCGCTGGAGCACACGTCGAAGCTGCTAAAAGAGAAAAGTACGCAACTGGAAACCACCTTTCACGCCATGCGCGATGGGTTTGCGTTGTTTGATAACCAGGGCTGCCTGGTGGTGTGGAATCCGCAATATCCACTGTTGCTCGGCTTAACGGCGCAGGCATTACAGCGCGGTCAGCATTATCAAATGCTGCTGCGGCAGGTGAGCGATTTCCCTGCGCACGTGCAGGAGAATCTTGCCCGCCCGCTGCCGAAAGCGCAGGAGTTGCGGCTGGCAGACAACCGCACTATCGAACTGCGTTTCAGCCCGGTGCCGGGGCGCGGGATGGTTAACGTGGTGCTGGATCGCACGGAACGTAAGGGGCTGGAGGAAGCGCTGTTGCACAGCCAGAAAATGAAAGCAGTGGGGCAGCTTACCGGCGGTCTGGCGCATGATTTCAACAACTTGCTGGCGGTGATTATCGGCAGCCTCGAACTGGTGGATCCCGCTTCACCGGATGCCCCGCGCATTTCCCGCGCCTTGAAAGCTGCTGAGCGAGGGGCGTTGCTCACGCAGCGGCTACTCGCATTTTCCCGCAAACAGTCGCTGCATCCCCATGCGGTGGATATGCAACCTCTGTTAGAGAACCTTGGCGAGCTGATGCGCCACTCGCTCCCTACCACGTTGGCGCTGGACATTGAAGCGCAGCACCCGGCGTGGCCCGCCTGGATAGATGTCGGGCAACTGGAGAATGCGATCATCAATCTGGTGATGAATGCCCGCGATGCGATGGAAGGCCAAAGCGGAGTCATCAAGATCCGGACCTGGAACCAGCGCGTAACCCGCCGTGACGGACGCAAACAGGATATGGTAGCGCTGGAAGTGATCGATCATGGCTGCGGGATGTCGCAGGAGGTTAAAGCACAGGTGTTTGAGCCCTTTTTTACCACCAAACAGACCGGCGGTGGGAGCGGACTGGGGTTGTCGATGGTTTACGGCTTTGTGCGTCAGTCTGGCGGTCGGGTTGAAATTGAGAGTGCGCCAGGGCAGGGCACGACGGTGCGTTTGCAACTCCCGCGTGCGACGGTGCAGGCACGCAGTCATGCAGAAGCTGACCAGGCGCAGGTGCGCGACACCAGCGACACGCTGATCCTGGTACTGGAAGATGAAGCCGATGTGCGCCAGACGCTCTGTGAACAGCTCCATGAACTGGGCTATCTGACGCTGGAGGCGGAAAACGGTGAACAGGCGTTGCAACTGCTGGAAGCCTCGCAAGAGATTGGCATAGTGATAAGCGATCTGATGCTGCCCGGACGTTTAAGCGGGGCCGACGTGATTAGCGCCGCGCGCCAGCACTACCCGCATTTACCGTTGCTGCTGATTAGCGGCCAGGATCTGCGTCCGGCGCATAACCCCGCACTGCCGGATGTTGAACTGTTGCGTAAACCTTTTACTCGTATCCAGCTCGCGCAGGCGCTGCGGCGAATTGCGGCATAAAACGGTGTTTAAATAGGGGACCCTGTTGCTGGCGAAGAAAAAAGAGCAGAATGAATTTAAGTATCTTATTTCCGGTGATGGTCTTCACATACCCGGAAATAACACTATTGTTCTTCATGTTAATGCCCGATAAATTATTTACATCAGGATTGTTACTCTCTTAAGGCTAAACCTGAAATCCGCACACTCCGTTTCGACGGTTTTTGGATTTCAGGTTTTTTTTTGTTTTTATTCATCATGAATAAACATGGGTAATATCGAAGTATAGTTGTAAATAATATAGGGAAGATAAAATGAAAAAATGGCTGTGTTGTAGTGTGCTTATTATTACCTCCTTTTCACTCAGCGCCCGCGACGTCACACTAACGATACTGCATACCGGTGATACGCACGGCCGGGGGATGAGCAAAGAGGGAATTGGGTACGGAAAAATAAGTGGTTATGTAAAGGAACGGCGTAATACAACAGATAACGTGCTGTTTCTGGACGTCGGTGATGCGGTTAGCGGCGTACCGGTTACGGATTTATCGCTCGGCGAGACAAATATTACCGCCATGAACATGATGGGCTATGATGCCTTTACGCCAGGTAATGCCGATTTTATTTTTGGCGGGCAGGCGTTGCTGACACTAAATAAAAAAGCCCGTTTCCCTTTTATCTCTGCGAATATTTTGTATCAAGGCAAGCCTGCATTTCCCCCTTTTATTATTAAAAATATTGATGGGATGAATGTGGGGATTATTGGTGTTTCTCCATTGAATGCCATGATGGCGACAACAGACAATAAACTGTCCGGTTTTTCGGTCACCGATCCTGTTACGGCGGTGAAAGAGACGGTTGCTGCAATCAAAAATAAAACCGATGTGATTATTGTGCTGGCGCATTTGGGCAAGGTTGACCCGGATGTGAATATCGACAAATTGATTGCCGCTGTACCGGATATTGATGTCGTTGTAGACGGTCACGACCATATTGAGGTGAGAAACGGTGTACAAGTGGGTCATACCATCATGGTCAATGCCGGGCAGTATGGCGACTTTCTGGGCGAGTTGACGTTAACCTTCAGGAATCACCATCGGGTGAGCTGGCATGAACGCCTGCTGGATAAAACGGCGCTTGCCGGTGTGACCGCCGATCGGGATGTTGAAACGTTTATCCACCAGCAACAGGCCCGGAACGCAGAAACGTTAAGCCGTATCGTGATGACATTGCCCTTTACACTGGATGGAAAACGCGAGCATGTACGTTCAGAGCAAACCAATTTTGGCGCGTTGCTGGCCGACGCGGAACGGGAATACGCCCGCGCGGATATCGCATTTACCGTGGGCGCTTTTCTGCGCGACAGCCTCAGTGCCGGGCCGGTGTCTTACGGGCAGTTGTTGAAGGCGCTGCCTTTTACGCTCCCGCTGGTTACCCGGGAGATGAGTGGGAAACAGATTAAGGATTTTATCGAACATAACTATACGGAAAAGCAGCTGATTTCCGGTGCTTATATTCACGTGAGTGGCATGACCTTTGCGGTGGATTTCAGCCGGCCGGTGGGTGACAGGATGATCGACATTCGCATCAATGGCGCGCCGCTGGAGGTCAATCAAACCTACCGGGTCGCTTGTAACGAGCAGGTAAGCGATTACGGTATCCGCGAGATTGCCATCCGCGATCGGTATGAGGTGACGATGGCTTCTCTGCTGCGCGAATACGTGAATAAGCATACCAATCTGCCGACGCCGCAACCGCGCGTGCGTCTTATTCCGTAACGCCGGGGATTTGAGATTTCTCCGCTACTCGCCCGCTATGGCGTAAATTAACGTACAGCCAGTCACCTTTTGAGACTGGCTTTATGAAACGTTACGCGACAGCGCTGTTCGTCGGCGCACTCTCTCTCAGTGGTCAGATGGCCCATGCCGATATTATCGACGATGCCATTGGCAATATTCAGCGCGCGATCGGTGATGCGTATAACACCGATGGCAGTCGGGATGACGATCAACGCTATCAGGACGATAGCCTGCGTCGTGACGAACGCAGCCGGCGCTATGAAGATCGCCGCCGGCAACTGGAAGACCGACGCCAGCGGCTCGACGACCGCCAGCGCCAGCTCGATGAGGAGCGACGCCAGCTTGATGATGAACAGCGCAGGCTGGAAGACGATTACGACCGCTAACGGCGCTAGGCCGGAACGCGTACGCGAAGCCCAAGGCGCGCCGGAACTATATCTTCCAGCAGGGCGACCAGCTGCGGATCCATAAAGTGGTAATGATCGGGAATATCCAGCACATGCACCGGTTTATGCTGCATCAACCGGCCAAAGTCGGCCATGATCCGGCTCTTGTGCTGTTCTTCCATTACACAAATAACGTCTGCCCAGGAAAGAATGGCGGGCGACACTGTTTTTCTTGCCTGGCGTTGAGTCCCGGCGGAGCGGGCATTGAGCCCGGGATAGCGACGAAAAACCTGCTCAGCCGTCGGGCTGCGCCATTGGTTTCGGCTACAAATAAAAAGCACATTCATGGCAAGTTATTACTCATTAATGCCGCGTAGTGCGAATTACTACCTGATCACACGCGGGTATTGAAGACCCCGTTGCGTTGCGCGCAACAACTTTTCGGTGCGAGTCTGTACGCTTTATCCCTCAAACTACCTCTTTACAGGCTGCGTTTGCTTCTCCCGGCTCCATCGGGAAATACCGGGACGAATATATCCATATTGTGCGGTCTAATCCAGCACAATCCGCATGCCATCATACCCTGCTTCGAACCCCGTCGGCAGCGGGTTTTTCATCATCCATTGATCAAAGACATGACTGATATGGGTTAGGATCACTCGCGGACAGCGAATCACCGCATTCAGGGCGATAATTGTGGTCAAATCACTGTGATTTTTTGGCGTTTCCGGGCGGGGTTCATAACTACAATCTATGATAACCACCTGCGGATGATTATTGAGCAAGAACTTCAGCGTCTTGTCGGGCAGACCCGCCGTATCTGACAGCCAGGCCACCCGGCTGTGCGCGGTTTCAAGCAGATACCCGAACGTTATTTTCGAGTGATTCAGCGGCAAAGGCGTGACCTGCAACCCTTGCAGATCAAAGACCACAAACGGCTCAACGGTATGGCTGAAATCCAGCAAACCGGGGTGTTTAAAGAGATCGTCGCAGCCTTGCTCATCTGGTGGGCCGTAGACCGGGATTTTATCGCCCACGCCCCAGCGTAGCGGAAACAAGCCCTGCACATGATCCATATGGTAGTGGGTCAACAAAAATTGTTGAAACGCGCCTGCCGGAATGTGCTCCATCAGGTCTGGGATACCCGCATCCAGTAGTGTTACCGTGTCGTTAAACTGAACGACGGCGCTACAGGGCTTGCGGCGATGCGCCGCGTTCTGCCGCGCGCGATGGCAGGCGGCGCAGTGGCAACCAAATACCGGCACTAACTGCGCGCCGCCCGTGCCAGTGAGGGTGATTGTTAAGCTCATACGACCCCTTACAACGGTTGGGTTCACGTAATCGGCGCAGACGCACTGCGCCGCCATCATTACGCACTTTTCCCTTGTTGCGCGCGTATCAGCGTGACCAGTCCTTCGACTGACTGTAGCAAACTTCCGTCATTATTGAGTGTCAGGCAACCTGTCGGGGGGTAGCGGGCTGCTCTTTCCAGTCGTGCGGCGATTTCCGCCGCATTTTCCCGCCCGCGTCTTTCCAGCCGCTGGCGTAAAATCTCCGCAGATACCTGTACATGCACCGGCACCAGCACATCGCCATACTGTGCCAGCGCCTGGGGGAGATGCCCACGAGAACCATTCACCACTACATCAAACCCGGTTTGCAGCCAGAGATCGATCTCTGCGCCAATGCCGTAGTAAAAGCCGTTGGCATGCCAGCTCAGCGTAAAAAGATGCTGTTCAGCACGGGTGAAAAACTCCTTTTCGCTCAGCGCAATATGGTTCTCGCTGCCCGCGCTGGCCGGGCGCGTGATATAGCGGTGCGCCACCAATAGCTGCGGATGCTCCCGCTGGCGAAGTGCCGCCAACAGAGTATCTTTCCCGGCACCGGATGGCCCCATCAACCAGATCAGTCTGCCCATCAGAACACCCGAGTTCCCTGACGCCAGACGTGATCGATATGCACATGGTCGCCTTTGTGATGTGCCAGCACCAGATCCGCCCGTTTCCCCTCGCCAATCACGCCGCGATCGCTAAGGTTCAGCGCCTGCGCCGGGTTTTTCGTTACCAGACGGATCGCCTGCGGCAGGGTGAAATCGTTCTCTTCGTTTACCGCAATGCGAAACGCAGCATCCAGCAGGCTGGCGGGATAGTAGTCAGACGACAGCACATCCAGCAGGCCGAGCTGCGCCAGCTTGTGCGCTGCCACGTTACCAGAGTGAGAGCCACCGCGCACAATGTTCGGCGCGCCCATCAGAATGCTCATACCATGTTCACGGGAGGCTTCTGCTGCTGCGAAAGTGGTGGGGAATTCCGCAATCACGCTGCCCAACTGATGGGACTCCACCACATGCTCACGCGTGGCGTCATCATGGCTGGCCAGTGGCAGGTGGCGTTCCCGGCAGTGGGCGGCAATCGCCAGGCGGTTTGGCTGAGACCACCGTGCCGCCAGTGCCAGTTGCTCTTGTTCAAACGCATCCATCTGTTCGTTGGTGAGATGGTACTTGCCTTGGTAGTAATCGCGGTACTTCTCATAGCTGGCGTACTGGCGCTGACCCGGCGAGTGATCCATCAGGGATACCAGCGTGACGGGTTCACGGCTGACCAGTTTTTCAAATAACGGCAGCGTGGTGTGATGCGGCAATTCGCAGCGCAGGTGCAGACGATGCTCCGCGCGGTTCAGGCCGCGTTTTTGCGTCTCTTCCACGGCGTTAATCATCTTTTCCAGATTCTCCAGCCGATCGCCGCCGTCGCGCACATCGCCAATCGCGACCGCATCCAGCACGGTGGTGATACCGCTGGCAACCATCAGCGCGTCGTGGCTGCTCATTGCCGAGTGTGCCGGCCAGTCCACTTTCGGGCGTGGCGTGAAGAATTTATCCAGGTTATCGGTATGCAGTTCGATAAGGCCCGGCAGCAACCAGCCGCCGTCACCATCGTGCGCGCCGGGCTGGCTGCTCTGGGTTTCGGCGAACGTGCGGATCATGCCGTCGCGGATCTCCAGTGATCCGCTAACCACTTCATTTTCAAGGATCAGTTTGACATTGTTGATGATCATGCGTGAATTCCCATCGGATACAGACGGTCGGCAACGTGTTCACGTACTGCGCCATCGTGAAAGATGCCGACAATCGCCGCACCGCGCGCTTTTGCCTGCGCAATCAGTTCAACGACGGCGGCGCTGTTTTTCTCATCCAGCGAAGCGGTAGGTTCATCGAGCAGCAAAATCGGGTAGTCGACAATAAAGCCGCGGGCGATATTGACACGCTGCTGCTCACCGCCGGAAAAGGTGGCAGGCGCGAGATGCCATAAGCGTTCAGGTACATTGAGTCGCGCCAGCAACTGACCCGCTTTCTGGGTGCAGACATCGCGCGGCACGCCCTGTTCCAGCAGGGGTTGCATCACCACATCCAGCGCACTGACGCGCGGTATCACACGTAAAAACTGGCTCACCCAGCCGATAGTGTGACGGCGGACTTCCAGCACTTTACGCGCCGGGGCATGCACCAAATCCACCCATTCATCGCCGTGCTTCACATGGATATGACCGGCGTCCGGCAAGTAGTTGGCATACAGGGAACGCAGCAACGTGGATTTCCCACTGCCGGAGTGCCCGTGCAGCACCACGCATTCTCCTGCATCCACACTCAGCGAGGTTTCGCGCAGTACGGGCAGACGCACGCCGTTTTGGTGGTGCAGGACAAAGGTTTTACTGACATTTTCCACACGTAAGACAGGCATTGGACACTCCTTAATTTTGTAATACCGAGGAGACCAGTAATTGGGTGTACGGATGATGCGGATCGTCGAGAACACGGTCAGTTAACCCACTTTCCACCACCTGACCCTGTTTCATGACCAGCAGGCGGTTCGCCAGCAGGCGCGTAACGCCTAAATCATGGGTGACCATCACCACAGCCAGGTTCATTTCCACCACCAGACTGCGCAGCAGATCCAGCAACCGGGCCTGGACTGATACGTCCAGCCCGCCGGTGGGTTCATCCATAAACACCAGCTTTGGCTGTGTGACGAGGTTGCGGGCAATTTGCAGACGCTGCTGCATACCGCCCGAAAAAGTAGTGGGAAGATCATCAATACGTGATGGCGGGATCTCTACATCGCTTAGCCACTGCTCCGCCGTGGCGCGGATGGCCCCATAATGGCGTGCACCGGTAGCCATCAGGCGTTCGCCAATATTGCCGCCCGCAGACACCTGGCGACGCAGGCCGTCCAGCGGATGCTGATGCACCACGCCCCATTCGGTGCGTAGCAGTCGGCGGCGCTCGGCTTCACTCATGGCGTACAGATTGCGGTTCTGGTAGAGAATGTCGCCCTGTTGCGGCGGCAAGCGGGCCGAAATCGCGTTCAGTAATGTGGTCTTACCGGAACCGGACTCTCCGACAATGCCCAGTACCTCACCAGGCCAGAGATCGAACGACACATCGGTAAAACCTTTTCCCGGCGCATACAGATGCGAGAGGTGATTCACCGAAAGCAGCGGTTGGGTCATTTACGTAAAGCCTCGCTCTGTTGGCGGCAGTAATCGGTGTCAGAGCAGACGAACATCCGCTTACCGGTATCATCCAGCACCACTTCATCCAGGTAGCTGTGGGTCGAACCGCAGATGGCACAAGGGTGATCCCATTTTTGCGGTGCGAAGGGGTAATCCTCAAAATCGAGACTGACCACCTGCGTATAAGGCGGCACGGCGTAAATCCGTTTTTCTCGCCCGGCGCCAAACAGTTGCAGGGCAGGCATCATGTGCATTTTCGGGTTATCAAAAGCCGGAATAGGCGAAGGATCCATGATGTAGCGGTCATTGACTTTCACCGGCCAGGCATAGCGGGTGGTGAAGTTGCCGAAGCGGGCGATATCTTCATACAGCTTCACCTGCATTACACCGTACTCTTCCAGCGCATGCATGGTGCGGGTCTCGGTTTCGCGCGGCTCAATAAAGCGCAATGGTTCCGGAATCGGTACCTGGTAAATCAGAATGTGATCGGCGGTCAGCGGCGTTTCAGGAATGCGATGGCGGGTCTGTATCAGCGTGGCGTCTGCGGTGCGCTCGGTGGTTTCCACCCCCGTTACCCGACTGAAGAACTGGCGAATCGATACGGCGTTTGTGGTGTCGTCCGCTCCCTGATCGATCACTTTCAGCACATCGTCTTCGCCAATCACGCTGGCGGTAAGCTGAATGCCACCGGTTCCCCAGCCATAGGGCATGGGCATTTCGCGGCCGCCAAACGGCACCTGGTAACCGGGGATGGCTACCGCTTTGAGCAGCGCCCGGCGGATCATGCGTTTGGTTTGCTCATCAAGAAAGGCAAAGTTATAGCCGGTCAGCGCGTTAGCCACGGTGCTTCTCCTGTTGTAGCTGTCTGAGCAGGTCCAGTTCAGCCTGGAAATCGACGTAATGGGGGAGCTTGAGGTGTGAGACGAAGCCCGCCGCTTCGACATTATCCGCATGCGCCAGCACGAACTCTTCGTCTTGCGCCGGGCTACGCACCGGTTCACCGTAGTCGGCGGCTTGCAATGCGCGATCTACCAACGCCATTGCCATGGCTTTGCGCTCGCTCATGCCAAACACCAGCCCATAGCCACGGGTAAAATGCGGCGCCTCGTTCTCCGGGGCGACAAATCCGTTGACCATTTCGCATTCGGTCACCAGCAGTTCGCCAATATTCACGGCGAAGCCCAGCTCTTCCGGTACAATTTCCACCTCGACATAGCCACTGCGGATCTCGCCAGCGAAAGGGTGATTGCGCCCGTAACCACGTTGGGTGGAGTAGGCCAGCGCCAGTAAATATCCTTCGTCGCCGCGCGCCAATTGCTGCAAACGTGACGCCCGCGAACAAGGGAAAACCGGTGGCTGGCGGGTAATGTCATCCGGTGCTGTGCCGCTGTCCTGCTCGGCTTTTGCCAGTCCTTCATTGACCAGCAGGCTGAAAACATGCGGTGTGGCTTCCTGCGGGCGGGGCTCTGCGGTGCGCAACGGGGGAATGTCGCCTTCGGCAAGCAGGGCGAAGTCCAGTAACCGGTGGGTGTAATCATAAGTAGGGCCAAGCAACTGCCCGCCGGGAATATCTTTGTAGATTGCTGAAATACGGCGTTCTAAACGCATGTTTGCGCTGTCGATGGGTTCGCTAACGGCCAGACGCGGGAGCGTCGTGCGGTAAGCGCGCAGCAGAAAGATGGCTTCGACGTTATCGCCACTTGCCTGTTTCAGCGCCAGTGCCGCCAGCTCGCGATCGGCGATGCCCCCTTCGGTCATCACCCTGTCCACCGCGAGGTGGAGCTGTTCGGCAACTTGCCCGACACTCAGTTCCGGCAGTTCATTGTCGCCACGACGTTTGTGTTCCTGCAGAGCGTGGGCGGCGGCAATCGCCTTTTCGCCCCCCTTGACAGCAACGTACATCAGCACACCTCCACAAGTGTGGTTCTGGGGATAGCCAGCGCGCGGTCACCGCAGGTCAGGATCACATCGATGCCTGTCGGGAACGAGTGCGGACGGTCGGTAAACTCATCGGTAATACACTCCGGCAGTTGTGGCGCAATCATGCGCTCTTCCAGAATGCCAGGCCCGGTGAGGCGCAGCATGCGTCCGCCGCTCAAACCCGGCAGTTGCAAGATCAGCGTGGCGCTGGTTTCCGGGCTGCTGGCAGTACCGCCAGGCAGTGCGCTGAGCTGCAAGGCGCTTAGGGTGTGGTCCGCCACTGCGAACAGCGACTGTTGCGGTTGATCCACCAACGGTGCATTGGTATGAAAACGCAGATTCTGGCGGACCAGATCGTTGCTGAGCGTACCGGAGAGCCAGATTGGGGTGTCGTTGTCTACCAGCGTCAACAGTACGCTGGTAGAAGCTGCGTTGAGCGGCGGCCAGCCGTGTTTCAGTTGCGGCAGCGAGACAATGACGCCCGGCTCGCTCATGGCTTTTAGCAAACGGCGAAAACAGTGTTGGGCATCGTGAACCGCTGAGGCGAATGCGGGTTGTAAGGTCATGCGTTATCTCCGCGAACCAGAGTAAAGAAGTCGACCCGGCTGGCGTTGACTTCGGCCTGGCGCGCGTCAATACGCGCAGCGTGGTCTGCTTCCAGCGGGGCAATAAGGGTTTCCATCAGGGTCTGATAGTGGGTGGGATCCTGTAACAGTGCATCGCACACGGCGCAGCGCTCGGCATGGCCTTTATCGCGGCCCAATACCCAGCTAAAACCGAGTTGCCCGCCAGCAAGTTGAACCACTGCGCGAGTCAGAGTCGCATCGCCGGGAAAAAACCGGTCGCCGGTCGCGCCCATGCGCGCCTGAATTTGCACCAGCCCGGTTTGCGGTGCCCGTATTTGTTCATATTCCGGTGCCAGTCCAAGCGTGCGCATCCTCGCCCGCAGTATCTCCGGGGTGGAGCGGGCCAGCGTTGCCATCCAACGCTGACGGGTGGGGGTATCGAAATGCATTCAGTGCTCCATGGTGAATTCAATCATGTCGGCGCGTGTCAGGCTGACGGAGTACTCCGTTGCGTTGATTTCGCCTTCACGGTGGTTAAGGGTGCGCACGCAGAGCAGCGGCGCCATATTGGGGATCTCCAGCCAACGGCTCTCTTTGGCCTGCGCGCGACGGGCGCTGATGCGTGTCTGGGTACGTTTCAGGTGGATACCGGATTGTTCGCGCAAAAAATCGTGCAGCGAACCGCTATTAAACTGTTGCAGCACCGGCCACAACGTCATGTCGCTGAAGTAGTGATCAATTAAACAGAGTGCTATGCCATTGACGCGTCGGCGGGTGCGCAAATGAATCACGTTATCGCCTTCCTGTACGCCTAACGCATCCGCCACGGTGCCGGATGCCGGGCGCAACACTGCCAGCAGGCGCTCGCTGGTAGGATGGCTGCCTTGCTCCAACAAGTTCTGGCTAAAGCGGGCCTGCGCATTGAGGGGATAATCGAACGGGCGCATCAGCACCAGTACGCCAACGCCCTGACGGCGCTGTACCCAACCTTTTTCTACCAATTGATCGATGGCGCGGCGTAGGGTGTGGCGATTCACCTCAAAGCGTGCCGCCAGTTGCTGTTCTGCAGGGAGCCAGTCGCCGCAACGATAGTTATTGCGCAGTTCCTGCTCCAGTCTGGCGGCAATTTCCTGATAACGTGTAGGATAACTGGTCGGATGTCTGGATAAGTGCATGGTCATCAACGCCCCGTAGGCCAGATAAGGTGTGGCCTTATGCTGCAGCGTTAATGTTTCATTTACGTTATACGCGGATTGCGAAGGGATGAATGCTGGGAGGGGTTGGGAAATTATCTGGCGGGAAGCTAACTTCCCGCCGATACATTAGTTCTTTTTAACAAATTCAGATTTCAGCTTCATCGGGCCGAAGCCGTCGATCTTACAATCAATATTATGATCGCCTTCCACCAGACGAATATTTTTCACTTTCGTGCCGATCTTCAGCATTGAAGAACTTCCTTTTACTTTCAAATCTTTAATTACAGTTACGCTGTCGCCGTCGGCTAACAGGTTGCCATTTGCATCCTTGACGATTAATTCGTCGGCGTCGTGGCTGGATTCGGCGGTGTTCCACTCATGTGCGCATTCCGGGCAAATGAACATGCCGTTATCTTCGTAAGTGTATTCGGAATCACATTGTGGACAGTGCGGGAGTTGCATAGGGGATTTCCTCAAAAGTACATACACGGCCAGCATTTAGCTGACACAAAAGGCGCATTGCCTGAAAAGTCCGCAATTATACAGCAAAACCGCACATTTGCCGTTGTTATTGTTTTTTTTCATAAAGGATAAAAAAGTGATAGCGGTGACATAACCTGTCATTAGCTTAAGCGATGCTTATCGCAGAAACGTTGTGAGGATTATCTCATGCTTAATATTCGGAATATTTACGGGTGGAAATTGCCAGCATTTACTAATTCAGATATGGTGGCAGGGAGTACCTGATGTAATTAGCTACAAACTGTCATACCTGCTGCCTCCAGCGCCACTGGGGGATAATTACCTCTCAATTTGGGTGGGTAAATACATGACGATATATCCTGGCTGTTTCCAAAAATGCGCTACGCTGAAATTCTCTGGTTTTTTATGACCGGAGGGGTGTTGCTGTCATTTTTTGAGATAAAAATATCATTTCCTGATTCCCATCAGGTATTTATCTTTTCGAAGATATTTTCCACACGTAATTATAAAAGCCGAAACTTAACAAATAACTGCGCGGCTAAATAAAAGTAAGAAATTTGCGTTAAGGAAAGACTTTTAACATGCACACACAGACAATTTTTGAATTAAGCCAGGAGGCAGAGAGGCTGTTACAACTCTCTTTGCATAATCTCCAGGCGTTGAAAAAAATGCCGACGGCGACGTTTGATGAGACGAGCCTTCCTGGCACAGCAGAAAATGCCAACGTACTGCCTTTACATTTCAGTTCGCGCGGCGTTGAGGCACAACAGGCCACGCTGCACAATGAATTACGGAAAATCACCCGTCTGGAAATGGTGCTGGCGATCGTTGGCACCATGAAAGCCGGCAAATCGACCACCATCAATGCGATTGTGGGTACTGAGGTGTTGCCAAATCGCAACCGTCCCATGACGGCATTGCCGACACTGATTCGCCACACGCCGGGTCAGAAAGAGCCGGTGCTGCATTTTTCTCATGTGGGGCCGATCGATGCGTTGTCGCAACAGTTGCAGACACGACTGTTTAAGTACGATCGCGAAAAGCTGGCGCAAAAGCTGGAAATCGATAAAGACATGGCCGGTCTGCTGGATCGTATTGCCCAGGGGAATGCGTTTGACAAACACTACCTTGGCGCACAGCCGATATTTCACTGTTTGAAAAGTCTCAACGACTTAGTGCGGCTCTCGAAAGCGCTGGATGTGGATTTTCCTTTTTCCGCGTATGCCTCCATTGAGCATATTCCGGTGATTGAAGTCGAATTCGTGCATCTGGCCGGTCTCGATAAGCAACTCGGTCAACTGACGCTGCTGGATACCCCGGGGCCAAACGAAGCCGGGCAGCCCCACCTGCAAAAAATGTTGAGTGAGCAGTTAGCCCGTGCCTCCGCCGTACTGGCGGTGATGGACTATACACAGCTTAAATCGATTTCTGATGAAGAAGTGCGTCGCGCGATTTCCGCGGTTGGCCGCTCGGTTCCGCTCTATGCGCTGGTGAATAAATTCGACCAGAAAGATCGCAATAGCGACGATGAAGAGCAGGTTCGGGCGCTGATTTCCGGCACGCTGATGAAGGGGCAAATTAATCCGACGCAGATTTTCCCGGTCTCTTCTATGTGGGGATATCTGGCTAACCGGGCGCGCCACGAGCTTAAAAGCCAGGGACGCTTGCCACATCCGCAGGATCAGCGCTGGGTACAGGACTTTGCCGAAGCCGCTTTGGGGCGGCGCTGGCGCACAGCCGATTTAGACGATATCGAACATATTCATCATGCCGCCAACCTGTTGTGGGAAGACTCGCTTTTCGAGCAGCCGATCCGCAAGTTGTTGCACGCGGCCCATGCCAACGCATCGCTGTTCGCGCTGCGCTCGGCTTCGCATAAGTTATTGAATTACACACAGAGCGCCCGCGAGTATCTCGATTTTCGCTACCAGGGATTAACGGTGGCGTATGAGGAGCTGGAGCATAATATTACGCGTCTGGAAGAGGATATGGCGCTGTTGCGTACCAGCCAGGAGCGCGTTAGCGACGAAATTGCGCATGAAGTGGAAGAGGCGCTGGCTGCGGCGGAGACCTTTCTTCATGGTCAGCAGTTTGAAATCGTCGAGGCGATTGATGCCTGGTTCCACGAGGGAAAACTGGTGCGCATAGCGCGTGACAGCAAGGCGGATCTGCGTCTGAACGCGGGATTAACCCCGGACCAGCTTATTCTGGAAGATGAAGGTCAGGCGCAGATTGTGATCAGTAAAATCCGCTCAGGCTGTGAGACGATTTTACTGGCGGCGCAGGAGCGCATCAGCCGCGGGTTGGCTCTGCGTTTTGATGAACTGGAGCACACGCTGACTCGCTCCCTGAACGATACGATGCGTCCCATTGAAACCCGTATAAAAGAAGAGCTTAACCATGCGGGGTTTCGTGCGCGCATCAGTTTCCCGGCTTTCCAGCCCAGTACACTGAACTTTAACACCCGTTCGCTGTTTACCAACGTGATTTCGCCGGAAGATGTTCCCGCCGGGCAAGCAGCGCGGGCGAGCAGTGTGCGGGAAACGGTATCGCGCTGGCTGAATAACCCCAGTTGGGGCTGGGATGATTATGTGGTCACGCGTACCCGCTATGTCATCGATGTTGGCTCGTTACATCAGAAATTGATCAACCATATCGCGCATTTTTGTGAACAAATCCGTAAAGCTTTAGCCGCACAGGTCGATGTTTCTGTTACGGCAGGGATGGCAACATTTTTCGCCGAGTTCTCGTTAAGTCTCGCGGGACTACAGGAAAGTTTGCGTGACAGCCTGGCGATACGGCAGCAAAACGAATCGTCAGTATTGGCGTTGCGGCAGCATTTGCAGCACTGCATTCGGACGGCAAATTGGATCCACGAGGACGCTCGTCTGTTACGCGATGACATACAAACCCTATTCGCGGCAGATCAACCATGAAAAATCGACTTCTGGAAGGACCCGGACGCGTACTGGAAAGTATCCATCCGAAATTTATCGTGGACTTGGTGCAAGGCGTTGATGCGTCTCGTCAGTCAACAATCGTGCCCCAACAGCAGTTGTTCCGTGAGAGGCTGACGCAAGAGATCATGGCGCAAACGCAGCTGCGCCCGTGGGCTATGTCCGGTGTGTTAAACGACAATGATACGCTCCGCCTTGGGCTGGCTGAAAAACTGGCCAGTATGCTCGATCCTGGTCATCTGGCATTAACCCGCATTACTCAGCACCTGACGACTATGCAGCAAACCAGCCGCCCTGCCAGTAGTGCGACGCCCGGTTTACAACAACAGTACGATGAACTGATTGAGCATTTTAGCCAGCGTGCCGCGTGGAAAGAGAAAGCGCTGACGCAGCGTGGGTTAGCAGTGCAGGCGGGAAACCATAGTGAGCAGGTGTTTACCCACTGGCGTGCCGGGAGCTATAACGGCTGGTCGATGGCCGGGCGCTGTTATGTGGCGCTGGAAGAGTTGCGCTGGGGAGCGTTTGGCGATGCCTGCCGGCTGGCGAATGAAGATGTGGCGAATATGCTGAAAGACAATTTGCGTGTGATGGCGGCGGATTTTCTGGCTCAGGGCATTAATGCCGCACCGACCACCCGCCATTTTTATCATCAATGGCTGGCGACGCCGTCAACACCCGGGTTGATGGATTATAAAGATCTGCTGGGTTGGCTCGGCGACTGGTGCGATGCAGAACGTCATCCGGTTTGCTGGTCGGTGACGCAGAGCTGGCAAACAGTGGCGTTAGGGATGCCGCGACTCTGTTCCGCCACACGGATTGCGACAGCGATGGTGGAAGAGATTTTTGCTTAACCGTTGGTGTGCCCTGCAATTATCTGGCCGGACGGGTCGTTAATTGCAGGACATAGCGAACAACAAAAAGCCCCTGATGGGGCTTTTTTTGTGGGCGGTTAATGCCCGGTGGACTCGACGGCAGTTTCCGTTTTGTCTGTAGCGAGTGGAATAGTACCGAAACGCTTTGCATACAGTGCCGTGATGATCGGCACCAGAATCGCTGTCACAATCACACTGGCAGCAACCAGCGCCGTTGCGGAAGCGGCGACAGGCTGAAATGCCGGGTTAATCTGCGCGATAATCACCGGGTTAGCCACCGCTGCGCCAGCGGCGGAAGAGGCTGCCACACCGGCGGTACCGTTGCCGCCGCCGATCACGCGATCGGCAATGATCAGCGGAATACCGGTGATGATAATGACCGCCACACCAAGGAAGATACCCAGCAGACCGGTATCCAGAATCACGCTCAGATTGATGGTATTCCCCAGCGCGAAGCCGAAGAACGGGATCAGCACCGGCGTCGCCTTGCTGAAGAATGCGCGCAGGTCGTGATCGAGGTTACCGAGCGTAAAACCGATCAGGAACGGCAATACAGCGCCGACAAAGTGGTGTGGTTCAAAGGAGGCCAGACCTGCGGAGCCGAGGATCACCATGGTCATCAGCGGACCGGATTCCAGTGACATCAGCACAAATGCCCCGGACTCTTCTTTGCTACCGTACTGGTTCATCAGACTGGCGTACAGGCCGCCGTTGGTCATATCCATGGCGGAGACGATGGCCAGCACCGAGAGACCGGCGAAGAAACCGGTCTGGATCCCGGTGTCCGGAATAAAGGACGCAGCGATCATAGCAACGACCCATGCGACGGCGATTTTGGTCATCACCAGCGTACCGGATTTACGCAATACTGTGCCGGTGGCGCGTAAATCAATGGATGCACCAATACAGAAGAACCATACCGCCAGAATCGGTACTGTGCCGGTAATCATGCCTTTGGTGAAGGAACCGAAATACGCACCGGTATCCGGCGCAAGTGTGTTCAGAATAGCCCCTAATAGCAGCGGGACCAGCATCATCCCCCCAGGGATACGTTCAATTGTGGCCTTGATTTTCATAATGAGCCCTCATTTCTCGTCATCAGCATGAACGAGGAAAGATAAAAGTTAATATTCAATACTTTCAGAAAGTTAAATGATTATGTTATCGGTTTATTCGCGGCCATTTCCTGCCATCATTCGGGCTATGTGCCTTTGCCTGGCGCAGAACTGACGCTAACGCCGCTGTTTCTGCGCGTATCATCTGATCTTTGGAATATTGATTCAATAAGAATAAAACAGTGTTTTAGTTATCTTCATCACATATTTTGTGTAAAGATTTTCTGATGTTTTATCAAATTAAATTGCTGTAAATGAGTTGTGAAAAACCAGACGTAAATAAAGGAAGCAGAGTAATAATCACGGTCGAAATGAGGTGTGTTAAAAGTGGGGATGATGATCACCGAGGAGAATGTGTGAATTTGATCACATTTTAAAACCCTGCTAGGGTAAAAAGGTCATTAACTGCCCAACAGGCGTCAACAGGTTCGGTTGTACAGGCTGCCCATGCCAGTGTAAGTAAACCTGCTACGCTTGAATAAGAAAGCTGAAAACGCTGTAAAAACGTCTGGCAATAAAAGGAAAGTCGGGCGGTTCGGGCGAAAGTCTAAAGAGGAAAAGATGCATGTTAAAAAGGAAAAAAATTAAACCGATTACCCTGCGTGATGTGACCATCATTGATGATGGCAAACTGCGTAAAGCGATTACCGCCGCCTCGCTGGGTAACGCCATGGAGTGGTTTGATTTCGGCGTTTACGGCTTTGTGGCCTACGCCCTTGGTAAAGTCTTCTTCCCGGATGCCAACCCCAGCGTGCAAATGATTGCCGCGCTTGGGACTTTTTCCGTCCCCTTTCTGATTCGGCCGCTTGGCGGTCTGTTTTTCGGCATGCTCGGCGATAAATACGGGCGGCAGAAAATCCTCGCCATCACTATTGTGATTATGTCGGTCAGTACGTTCTGTATCGGCTTGATTCCCTCTTACGCCACGATTGGCATCTGGGCACCGATATTGCTGTTGCTGTGTAAGATGGCGCAGGGCTTCTCGGTGGGCGGGGAATATACCGGGGCGTCCATTTTCGTTGCGGAGTACTCTCCGGACCGTAAACGCGGGTTTATGGGCAGTTGGCTGGACTTTGGCTCCATTGCCGGTTTTGTGCTGGGCGCGGGCGTTGTGGTGCTGCTCTCGACCATTGTAGGCGAAGATAACTTTCTGGAATGGGGCTGGCGTATTCCGTTCTTTTTAGCGCTGCCGCTGGGTATTATCGGTTTGTATCTGCGCCATGCGCTGGAAGAAACACCGGCATTCCAGCAGCATGTTGATAAGCTGGAGCAGGGCGATCGCCAGGGGTTGCAGGAAGGACCGAAGATCTCTTTCAAAGAGATTGCCACCAAACACTGGCGCAGCCTGCTGACCTGTATTGGCCTGGTGATTTCCACCAACGTCACCTATTACATGTTGCTGACGTACATGCCGAGCTACTTGTCGCACAACCTGCACTACTCCGAAGATCACGGCGTACTGATCATCATCGCCATTATGATCGGTATGCTGTTTGTGCAGCCCGTGATGGGGCTGTTGAGCGACCGTTTTGGTCGCCGTCCGTTTGTTTTGCTGGGGAGCGTTGCACTGTTTGCGCTGGCCATTCCGGCCTTCATTATGATTAACAGCAACATTATCGGCTTGATTTTCGCGGGCTTGCTGATGCTGGCGGTGATCCTGAACTGCTTTACCGGGGTGATGGCTTCAACGTTGCCCGCGATGTTCCCCACGCATATCCGCTATAGCGCACTGGCCAGCGCCTTTAATATTTCGGTGCTGATTGCGGGTCTGACGCCAACGCTGGCTGCCTGGCTGGTGGAAAGCTCTGACAATTTGCTGATGCCAGCTTACTACCTGATGGTGATCGCGGTGATTGGTCTTATTACCGGCCTGACCATGAAAGAGACGGCGAACCGCCCGCTGAAAGGCGCAACGCCAGCCGCGTCGGATATTCAGGAAGCAAAAGAAATCCTGCAGGAGCATCACGATAATATTGAGCAGAAGATCGAAGATATTGATGAAGAAATTGCGCAATTGCAGGAGAAACGCGCACGGCTGGTGCAGCAGCACCCGAAAATTAACGACTAGTCCGACGATGAGCGGATGGCGGCAACGCCATCCGTATCGTTATCAGCAGCCGGCGGCAATATAATCCCCGTTCGCACTTACCGGGATGACGGTTAAGAACAGCACCACCGCAAACAGTATTAACGCCACGCCCCCTGCCATTTTCAATAGCGGAACCACCTTGCTTAATTGACCTGCGTTGCCACCAAAAAAGGTCGCTGTGCTGTTGCGCGCATAGCGCACCGCCAGCGATAATCCCATGATGGACAGCGCAGTGCCTACCGCCATGGTCATTACCGCAGCGATACCCCATGTCACGATACCCAGAGCGTTTGAGAACAGCAAAATCATGATCGCACCGCTGCACGGGCGCGCGCCAATGGCGAGGATCACACCCAGACGTGTTTTCCAGTCGCCTTGTGTTGCCGCACCAACACCGTGATGGCCGCAACCGCACCGATCGCTATGCTGATGCAGCGGGGCCAGGCTGTGAATGTTCAGTGCGCGCGGGCGCAGATCGTTGATTGCACGCCAGGCGACATAAGCGCCAAATCCGCCAATCATCACGGCGCTGACCTTTTCCACATACCAGCGGCTTTCGCTCAGATCGCCGGCGGCGAGATTAAACCCCACCGCCAAAATAAAGACGAACAGGATGGCGCTGACCCCCTGCATCAGACTGCCCAGCACCGGTACCACACGGGCGGCCATCTCGCTCTCTTTGTTGGTGCTCAGATAAGTGGTAACGATAAATTTACCGTGACCAGGCCCGATGGCATGCAGTACGCCATAGAAAAAAGCTCCGGTCAGCAGCCATAGCCCGCCGCCGTACTGATGGTTATTCAGTTGTAGCAGGTACATCACCAGATAACGGTGCAGGGTGATTTGCGTGGCCAGGCACCATTGCAGAAACGCGCCCCAGTGAGCATGGATCGTGAAGAGCGCAAACAGCGCGACAGCCAGGGCGGCAAAAGCCGCAGGCAAGCGCCAGTCGCGGGTAAGAGGTTGCGTGGTCATAAGCTTACGGGCAATGAAAGAGTGATGCCTGAAGTATAGGCGGCGAAGGACATCGGCTCCAGCCTTCGCCGCAGGGTGCGTCAGGAAGGAAGCAGTCGTTTATGCCAGCGTCCCAGCACCAATACCGTGGTCAACGAACCCAGCAGGGCGCAGAACATATCGGATTGCGTATCCCAGGGATCGCCCTGGGTGCCGAGAAACTCATCCGCTCCCTGACCCATCGACAGTGCAGCCCACCACTCAACCAGCTCATAGGTGGCGCTGATCGCCAATGCAATGCAGCAGACAATAAAGTCGAGCATTTTTCCGCCGCGCACATAGCGCCCGCGTAGCAGAATCTCCCGCGCCGCCAGCGCCGGAACCAGCCCCTGGAAGAAGTGGCCGAGTTTGTCATACGGGTTACGGCTCAGGCCAAACAGTTGTTGCACATCAAAACCAATCGGTACTTTGGCGTAGGTGTACATCCCGCCGACCATCAGAATGATGGCATGGAAAAAAATCAGCCCATATAGCAATGCGGTTAACGGGTAGCGACGCCAGGTGGCGAGCAGCAGGGGGACGACGATCATTACGGGCACCACTTCCATCAGCCAGGTGATACGGTCTTTCGCCATCAGACCGGTATAGACCAGAATCAGTGCCAGAAGGAGTGCAGCCACGTTCAGCGTGGTGCGGTTAACGCTCTTAATCATACGTATAGCCATTTCGGAAAAAAGATAACTATCAGTCCGATAGTGTTAAAAAACAATCCTGCGGGCAAAATGACGTTACTCCGTTTTCCACTTTCTCTTTTGCAGCAATCTTCCGGTTATATTCGCGTGTTGGTAAAGTGAACAACCGATACGGATGAGCAAGCAGAAGGGCATTCAGGGTGAGCGGGATCATTGATTATCAAATCGAAAAGTACAGTTTTGTGGAAGCCGCTGAAACACCACGCTTGACGCAGCAGTGGGCGGATGTGGCGCAAGAGTGTCTGCAAGTCCGCGCTGGAGCGGAAGAACGGTTACGCATTGCATTGCTGAATGTGGACTACGTGACCAGCTTTGAGCTCCCTTTCCGGTTATTGCTGATCCGCGCGCCGCAGCTGATCGCCAGCGTGCGGGATGAACTACAACTTAACCAGAAAAACGTCATTTTCAATGGCAAGCGCTTTGGCTGTGTCTATAGCCTGAAAAATGATCTGAGCGATATACCAGACGCTTTTCAGTACCGTCTGTCGACC
Source organism: Kosakonia oryzendophytica (assembly GCF_900094925.1). Taxonomy (GTDB): domain Bacteria; phylum Pseudomonadota; class Gammaproteobacteria; order Enterobacterales; family Enterobacteriaceae; genus Kosakonia; species Kosakonia oryzendophytica. The sequence goes on from NZ_FMAY01000002.1 coordinate 150,539, forward strand.
CGCATCCGGCGTGTTGATCCGACCGGAACGGCGGCGACGCCTTACCAGCAAATCGCCAAAGAGGTGCGTGCCCCGCGAGAACGCCTGAAGATGGCGCTGGAGCAGGGTTTGCAGGTCACCGCACTCGATGCGTTGTTCTGGTTTGGCAGCCAGCGTATTGCCGCCGATATTCAGCGGCTCAGAAAAGCCGGTGTGCGAATCGCCACAGCCGAAACAGAGGTGTCCGATAACCTGACCGGCACCACCCGCAACGTTCCGGTTTACCGGAGAGAGGAAGGGTAAGTGAGTTTTGCGCGACGGCACTCTCTTTGTTCTGCCGAAGGCGTGAAATAGTGCGGTATGTTTCGTTCGTTATGCCCTTATGGGGAGCTTCCGGGCTTCATGAAATGCGTTCAACCCTATAATGACTTTTCAGGGGATACGGTCCAGGTCATCTCAAACAATGGTGTGCTTATGAATGTCGGGCGGCAGCCCCAGGATAGGTTTCGATGAGCAGAGTGATAAAGTACGGCGTTATTTCCCTCATTCTGTTGTTGGCTGTGGTTTTTTTTAAATTTTCTTCTGTGTATATGGCAGACAGTGTGGATTCCCTTCCGACTGGCTGGAATACCGGTTGTTGACGCCAGATGAAATCAAAAATGCCCCTCATTTCAGTAAAATCGTTATGTTACATTTCCGGGCTGCTGATGGTCCTGCACCCGAGTCGAGTCAGATTGAGTACGACGGTCAGGCAGATACGGCTGGTATCCAGCGTTATCTTGAGTCACTTGGTTACCACGAAACAGAAGATCCTGTGATGGGGAAAATGTGGGTCAAGGGTGACAGCGATAAAGGGGCGTTCATTACGCAGACAGGAGAGTCGACAAAACTGACTTTTATCGAATAATCGAACGGAGTTCGATGGAGAGTCCGGAAGCAGAAAAGCAAAAACCCAGCCGTAGGCTGGGTTCTCTGAATAAGTGGTGCCCGGACTCGGAATCGAACCAAGGACACGGGGATTTTCAATCCCCTGCTCTACCGACTGAGCTATCCGGGCAACGGGGCGCATTAAACCTTAACCGTCTTAAGGCGTCAACCTTATTTCTTTAAATGCTAACCGGTTGCTCAACTTTGCGGCAATCTGTGCGATTCTGCGGCGTAAAACGGGAATTGCACAAATCTTCCAGACTTTTATTGACCGGCGAGGAATGCTAAAAAAACTGAAGGCGTTCCGGAGGCTTTATGGCTAATGACTGGCTGGAACTGCGGCAGCATGCAGATACCGGCATTGAAACAATTCGCGCCCACTTTGAAGGGCACGCATATGATCCGCACTGGCACGATAGCTACCTGGTGGGGATCACGCTGGCGGGCACCCAGCAGTTTCACTGCCGTCGCGAGCGCCATCGCAGCACGCCTGGCGACGCTTTTTTACTGGAACCGGGAGAGATCCACGATGGCGATGCGCCCGTCGCCGGCGGTTTTACCTACCTGACCTTTTATCTTGATGAACACTGGCTGAGCGATACATTACGCGGCCTGTATGAGTCGGTGCCGTCCAGCTATTCACTCCATTTTTCTCATACTATCGCCCGCGAACCGCAGTTGATCGGTGCGATTGCGCAGACCTTTTACGCGCTGCACCGCGAAGAGATGCGTATTGTCCAACAAAGTGCTATGGATACACTGCTTAGCCAGCTGACTCACCATTGCCAGTGGCATAAACGACTGCCTTCGCAGGTGCAAAGCGCGGCGATTGCTCACCGTGCCAGGGATTATCTTCATGCGCATATTGGTGACAATATTGGATTGTCGGACCTGGCGCGGGAAACCGGCACCGATCGCTTTACGCTGACGCGCTGCTTTAAGCGCGAATTCCACTTAAGCCCTCATGCCTGGCTTATTCAGCTTCGCCTTGCCACGGCACGCGCGCAACTGGCGCAGGGCGCACAACCGGCCAGCGTTGCTGCCGCATTAGGCTTTGCCGACCAGAGCCATCTCGGGCGCTGGTTTCAGCGGGCTTATCGCCTGTCGCCCGCGCATTACCGCAGGTTGTGCACAAATCTTCCAGACGATACGGAAAAATAACGCCACAGTCTGAGGCTCATGACTAAGGAGCCTGATTGTGAACCTGTTGCATAACTCTTTACCGTTTTTACTCTTCGCCTTTGTCGCCTCGATTACGCCAGGACCGACAAATATCCTGATCCTCGCCAGTAGCCAACGCTTTGGCGTTAAAGCGACGCTGCCCGCCGTGGTGGGCGCGTGTGTGGCGGCGAGTCTGATCGTTTTTATCTCGGGTGCGGGTGCCGGGGAGATCCTGCGGGATTATCCGCTGGTGCGTGAGGTGATGAGCTGGGCGGGCGCGCTGTGGCTAAGCTGGATGAGTTGGCAACTCTTTTCTGCTCCCGCCACAGATTTACAGGGCAACGCGCAGCGCCCCTTCAGCGGTCGGGCGGCGGCAATGTTGCAGTTGATCAACCCCAAAACCTGGATGATGGCGCTGGCAGTAGTGAGTCTGTTTGCCCCGCACAGCGGTCAACCGCTGCGCGAGGTGTCATTTCTGTCACTGTGGTTTTTACTGATCTCACTGATTTGCCTGAGTGCATGGACGTTGTTGGGCAAAGCGGCTAACCGGCTGTTTCGCACTGCGACATCCCTTATCTGGTTTCAGCGCGGGATGGCGCTCTGTTTGCTGGCTTCCGCCTGGGCGGGACTGTTTGGTGTTTAAGTCAGCGCGCCGCCCTGGCGACAGCGGGCAAAGCGCAAAATATCTTCTGCCAGCCGCTGAGCGGTATCGACATCGGCCTGGCTGCGGTTCACCAGCATCCGGCTCAGGCAGCCTTCCAGCACCAGTTCCATCTGCTTCGCCACCATAGCCGGATCGTCCACTTCCAGCCGGGTCAGCAATTCGTGCGTAAAGTCGTGGGCATCGCGTTTTTGCTGATCCGCCAGTTGATGGATGGGATGACCAGGATCGGGAAAGAAGGTGCAAGCGGCGATAAACAGACAGCCGGGATAGCGGTTATTACTGACGCATTCGGTCAGCGCACCGTAGCGTGCAAGGAGCTTCTGTTCACTGCTCAGTTCTTCATCCAACAAGAGCTGCCTGCGCCAGATATCCACCTTCTGGCTCAGATAGCGCAGGGCGTCATACAGCAGTGCTTCTTTATCCGGCCAGAAACGGCGGAACTCATCAATGGGGTAATCAATGCGTTCGGCGACCATCTCCAGCGTGGTGTCTGCAATCCCTTTTAATTCAAGCAACTGTAAAGTTTGGCTCAAAACGTCTTCGCGTTGCACGGTGATGTCCTCCGTTATGTGAAGCGTATTCCCCCCACCAAGTGTTGTTTACGGGGCTTGATTGCGCAAATGTGAGGTAAAGGCAGCAGCGTCCATAAATCCGGTTACTCTGGCCGCAGGCTGCTCTTGCCCTTGGGTATCAAAAAACAGGATCGTCGGCAGGCCGAGCACGTTCAGGTGCCGCAGCAGGGCCGTATCCTGGGCGTTATTCGCGGTGACATCCGCCTGCAATAAGAGCGTATTTTTTAGCGCTGCCTGTACCTGCGGATCGCTAAAGGTGTACTTCTCAAACTCTTTGCAAGCCACGCACCATTCGGCGTAGAGATCCAGCATCACAGGGCGGCCATTGGCCTGCGCCAGCGCCTGGCTCAGTTCATCCACGGTTTTCACTGTTTTAAACGCCAGCGCTGCATGCGCCTGTGCGGCTGGTACGCCGAAAACCCAATCTTGTAGCGGTCGGGCACATACCAGCGCCGCGCCGAGCAGCGCAATTTGCAGCACGCGCACAATTGAGCGCGTTGCGCTGAGGCTGGTGATAAACGCCCAGGTGAAAAACGCGATGCCTAATAGCGCCCACAAGCGTAATCCCCAGATCTCGCCAAGCACGCGCTCCAGCAGGAACACGGGCAGGGCTAGAATCACAAAGCCGAAGGCGATTTTGACCTGCTCCATCCACGGCCCGCTTTTCGGCAGCAGCCGGTTACCGAACACGGTGACCAGTATCAGCGGTAGCCCCATACCCAGCGCATAGAGATAGAGCGTACCGCCGCCGAGCCAAAGGTTGCCGCTCTGGGCAATGTACAGCAGGATGGCACTCAGCGGCGCGGTGGTGCAGGGAGAGCAAATCAGCCCGGCAATCGCCCCCATGACGAACACGCCGCCCATCGATCCGCCTTTCTGATGGTTACTCCACAGCGCCAGACGGGTTTGCAGGGAGGCGGGAAGCTGCAGCGTAAACAGGCCAAACATGGAGAGCGCCAGCAGGCTAAACAGCACAGAGAGGCCGATCAGCACGTACGGATGCTGTAACGCGGCCTGGAACGACAACCCGGCGGCGGCAACCACCAATCCCAACGCGGTGTAAGTGAGCGCCATCCCCTGGACGTAGATGAATGCCAGCAGTAATGCCCGTGGTGTGGCGAGACGTTGCTTGCCACCGAGTACGATGCCGGAAATCAGTGGATACATTGGCAATACGCAGGGCGTAAATGCAATGCCAATGCCGATCAGCAGTGCCCAGAGTGCGGAGAAGGGGAGTGTATTTCCCCTCACCCCGGCCCTCTCCCCCGAGGGGAGAGGGGGAACCGACGCTCCGGAGACGGCCGGGGGAACCGACGCTCCGGAGACGGCCGGGGGAACCGACGCTCCGGAGGCGTCAGGGGGAACCGACACTTCGGAGGCGTCAGGGGGAACAACCGTTCCGGAGGTAGCAGGGGGAACAGAAGTGGAGGTGTCGCGGGTGGTTGCCCCCACATCCATCAGCGGCACGATTTTGGTTTCCGGCGGGTAGCAGAACCCGGCATCGGCGCAGCCCTGATAGGTGACGGTCAGCGTTGCGCCTTTCGCCGCCTGAGTCACCTTAAGCGGTACGCTCAGTTGCTGGCGGTAAATGTCTGTTTTGCCGTAAAACTCATCTTCGTGCCTCTCTCCTTCCGGTAGCGAAAGGGGGCCGATACTCGCCTGTGCAGGGGTAACGCGGATCTGCTGGCGATAAAGGTAGTAGCCTTTTTTCACCTGCCAGTTAAGGGTTAAATCATGCTGATGTTGCTGAAAATCAAAAACAAAGGCCTGATCGGCAGGCACAAAGTCAGAGCGGCCGGGCGCGTCAAACAATCCGGCAAAGGTGGATGTGCTGCACAGCAGCAGGATCAGCGTAAGGATGCGTTGAGCCATGAGAGGTAGTCGTAATCTCCGTGGGTAACGGGTAAGGCCAGTAATTCCGGGGTCTGATACGGGTGGTGCGATTTTATACAGGCGAAGAGATCTTCGAGATGGGCGGCGTCGGTTTTCAGCAGTAGCTGAACTTCGTACTCTTGCTCCAGCTTGCCTTCCCAGTAATACAGTGACGTGGCGCCAGGTAAAATGGTGACACAGGCAGCGAGTTTATCCGCCAGCGTTTTTGCCGCCAGATCCTGAGCGGTGGCTTCATCCGGGGCGGTGCAGAGTACCACAAGGGCATCAGGAAGGGATGGCGTCAGGTTGTTGTCATCGTGCATAGAAACCTCCGCGTGATGTATCGAAAGGTCACTATACAGTGGCAGGGGTAATTTACCAACGAACGAGGAATGAAGAGGCGGCAGGTGCCTTTGCCCTGCCGCCGGTACATTACAGCATGATGCTGCCGAAGAGGAAACCAAAGCAGACGGAGAACACGACACCCATCGTGCCAGGGATAAAGAACGGATGGTTAAAGACAAAACGTCCGATGCGGGTTGTTCCGGTGTCATCCATCTGTACCGCCGCAACCAGTGTCGGATAGGTTGGCAGAATAAACAGACCTGAAACTGCCGCAAAAGAGGCGAGCGCGGTGAGCGGGGTAACGTTCAGCGCCAGCGCCATTGGCATCAGTGCTTTCGCCGTGGCGGCCTGAGAGTAAAGCAGCGCAGAAGCGAAGAAGAAGATTACCGCCAGCAGCCACGGATGTGCCTGGATAACAGTACCTGCGGTCTCTTTGATCCAGTCAATGTTGGCCGAAACAAAGGTATCGCCAAGCCATGCAACGCCGAGAATACAGATACAGGCGCTCATCCCTGCCTTGAAGGTGCTGGAGTTGAGGATGGTGCCAGTTTCAACTTTGCACATCAGGGTAATTAACGTCGCCACACTCAGCATAATAATCAGGATAGCGCTGGTGGTGTTCATCAACGGTTTTTCTACCAGCCCCATGCTCGGGCTGTTGAGGATAGCGTAAACGACGACGCCTACGACGCCCAGCAAGAACAGCCAGACGGAGGTTTTGGCACCCGGCAGGATGTTAATGGTTTTGCCGCCACGCAGCATAATCAGCCCTTCGGCGAGTCGCGCCTGATAGACCGGATCATCTGAGAGCTTCGAGTTAAACAAGATGGAAACTAAAAAAGACATCAGCAGCACTGCCAGCAAGGTGGAAGGGATAACCACCCCCAACATATGCAGATAGCTGATTCCCTTTCCTTCCATCAGCGAGGACATATACACCACTGCTGCCGAGATGGGCGAGGCTGTGATAGCTATCTGCGCCGATACGACCGCTGTTGATAAGGGGCGGCAGGGCTTGATGCCTTGCTCTTTCGCCACTTCAGCAATAACCGGCAGCGTCGCCAGCGAGATATTACCTGTTCCGGCGAAGATCGTCAGGAAATAGGTGACGATCGGCGCAAGAATAGTGATGTATTTCGGGTTCCGGCGCAGTAGTTTTTCCGTCTGGTTAACCAGGTAATCCAGACCCCCTGCCACCTGCATGGCGGAAATCGCGGCGATAACCGCCATGATAATAGAGATAACATCAAAAGGAATATTCCCCGGTTTTATACCAATAGCAGCAAGCACCAGTACACCAAGACCACCAGCATAACCTATGCCTATGCCCCCTAATCTGGCCCCCAGAAAGATAGCCAGAAGAACAATGATAAGTTCGACGAGTATCATAAGACTGTTTCCTTATTGTCAGTTAACCTGTTGATAAGTAATTGTTATGGATTGGTAACCGCACAACAAAAAAGGCACGCCATCCGGGCGTGCCTTTTGTCTGTTTAGCCGTAGGGGTTACTGTTCGCTTTCATCGGTATAACGTTTCGCTTTGTAGGCCGGGTGCATCAGGTTCTGCGCCGAGAAGATGTCGTCCAGTTCGGCTTCAGTCAGCAAGCCGCGCTCCAGCACCACTTCCCGTACGCTCTTGCCCGTTTCGGCGCAAATCTTGCCGACGATATCGCCGTTGTGATGGCCGATAAACGGGTTGAGATAGGTGACGATGCCGATGGAGTTGTACACATAGCCTTCGCACACTTCTTTGTTGGCAGTAATGCCGTTAATGCATTTTTCCAGCAGGTTGTAGCAGGCATTGGTCAGGATATGAATCGACTCAAACATCGCCTGGCCGATTACCGGTTCCATCACGTTGAGCTGTAACTGACCCGCTTCAGAGGCCATGGTGACGGTGATATCGTTGCCGATAACTTTAAAGCACACCTGGTTCACCACTTCCGGCACTACCGGGTTCACTTTGGCTGGCATGATGGAAGAGCCCGCCTGCAACTCCGGCAGGTTGATCTCATTCAGCCCGGCGCGTGGGCCGGAAGAGAGCAGACGCAGGTCATTACAGATTTTGGAGAGCTTGACGGCCAGACGTTTCAGCGAGCTGTGTACCATCACATAGGCGCCGCAGTCAGACGTTGCTTCAATCAGGTCTTCCGCAGGTACAACCGGCAGGTTACTGACTTCCGCCAGTTTCTGCACCGCCAGTTGCTGGTAGCCATCCGGCGTGTTGAGGCGGGTACCGATGGCGGTCGCACCGAGGTTCACTTCCAGCAGCAGCTCGGATGTCCGCAGCAGGTTTTTGGTTTCTTCATTCAGCAGCACGTTGAAGGCATGGAACTCCTGACCGAGTGTCATCGGAACGGCGTCCTGCAACTGTGTGCGACCCATTTTCAGGATGTCCTGGAACTCAACGGCTTTACTCTCGAAGCCTTCGCCCAGTTGTTTAATGGCATCGACCAGTTTGACGATAGAGGCATAGACCGCAATACGGAAGCCGGTCGGGTAGGCGTCGTTGGTGGACTGGCATTTGTTCACGTGATCATTCGGGTTCAGGAACTGGTATTCGCCTTTCTGGTGGCCCATCAGCTCTAGGCCAATGTTGGCCAGTACCTCGTTGGTGTTCATGTTCACGGAGGTTCCTGCACCGCCCTGATAGACGTCTACCGGAAACTGATCCATGCATTTGCCGTTGTTCAGGATCTCATCACATGCGGCAACGATAGTGTTCGCGATACTTTTAGGGATGGTTTGCAGCTCTTTGTTCGCCAGCGCTGCCGCTTTTTTCACCATTACCATGCCACGCACAAACTCAGGTATGTCGCTGATTTTGCTGTTGCTAATGTAAAAGTTTTCAATCGCTCTCAGAGTATGCACGCCGTAGTAGGCATCCGCCGGCACTTCCCTGGTACCTAACAAATCTTCTTCGATACGAATGTTGTTTAACATGTGAACCTTCTTTTTCAAGCTACGAATGAATACACCAAACACACAGTATTAATGTGGTTATGTGTCTTTTCCGACCGACGATTATCCCCATAATCGGCCCGATACCCGGAATGATATGCTGATGATAGCGAAATGCCGTAATCTTGATCACTTATTATATTCGCCGTTGCATCATAATTATTAATATGTGAAATGAGTCACCGCTTCGTGACAAAGAGGACATTTTCATCCAGCGGGAAATTGAATTTTTCGTATTCGTCACCATCTCAGTAACCATGCGATTCGCAAACTCATTCAGACAGCCGCCACAGGGCGTCTGTCCGTCGACAGGAGAAGCCAGTGCGCTGGATACCGTTTATTGCCTTTTTTTTATACGTTTATATTGAGATTTCGATTTTTATTCAGGTCGCGCATGTCTTTGGCGTTCTGATGACGCTGATTCTGGTGATCTTTACCTCAGTGATCGGCATGTCGCTGGTGCGTAATCAGGGCTTCAAGAACTTTATGCTGATGCAGGAGAAAATGGCGGCAGGTGAAAGCCCGGCGGCAGAGATGATCAAAAGCGTGTCGCTGATTATCGCGGGTCTGTTGCTGGTACTGCCGGGGTTCTTTACCGATCTTCTCGGCCTGTTGCTTCTGTTGCCACCGGTGCAAAAACACCTGACGCTGAAACTGATGCCGCATTTGCGTTTTTCCCGTATGCCTGGTGGAGGTTTTGGGGCGGGGAGTGGTGGTGGAGAGACCTTCGAAGGGGAATACCAGCGCAAAGACGATCAGCGCGATCGCCTGGATAACAAAGACGACCGCTAAACAGGATGCCCGGCGACGCCGGGCTTGTTTTATGAGTGAACGGAGGGGGAGGCTGAGATCCGACGTTTGGGTAAAAAGAACCATAGCGCGGCAAGCATGAATATCGCATAGAGACTTTTCCAGCCGGGAACCACCAGCAACAGCAGACACAGCACGCTACCCACGATCGCCAGCGCTTTGTAGCGCCCCTTCAGCAACCGGCAGCCCGCGAGCATACACAGCAGATAGATAGTGATAAAAATCCCGTTCGCGTAGATGATCAGCGTATCGAGATTAATGCTGAATGCATAAATCGCGAGGGTGCAGACGATACAGCAGAGAATCACTGCGCTTAACGCATGTTGCGGTATCTGCCGCCCGGAGAGTCGCGCCAGCGCGCTATCCGGTTTGTACATTGCCTGTGACCACACCAGGCGGGCGAAGCTCTGAATGTAAATATTCAGGCTGGCAAAGCAGGCCAGATAACCAATGGTGCAGGCGATCCACAACGCTTGCTTGCCGAACAGTTCGACCACAATTACCGGTAATGACGCCGCCGCGCCCTGATCGCGCCAGAGGTCAAAGTGCAGCACTACCACGGTACAGCCCCAGTACACTGAACCTGCCAATAGCAGACCTATCATTAATGCACGGGGAAAATCGCGCTCCGGGTTTTTGAACTCTGAGGCCAGATGGGCGAAAGCCTCCAGCCCAACAAAGCACCAGAACATGACCGCCAGCGATGAGGACATCTCCGACAGCGATACCTGCGGTAGCGGCGGGAAGGGAATATCAGCGAAGTGAATACCGCCGCGCCACCAGATAGCGACAATCAGCGCAACAATCAGTAACGCAATGATCGATTGCAGATTGGCGCTGGAGCCAGCGCCGCGCGTGCCTAAAAACCAAATCAGCGCCAGCGTGCCTAACTCTGTTATCAGCAACTGCGATCCTTGCCAGCCAAACATGCCCTGCCAGAAACCGACGGCAATATGCAACGCGGCCGGTAACCCGACCGGGATCACTGAAAGGAACAGCCAACCCGTTACCCGCTCCAGACGTGGGCCAAACGCCATGCCGACAAAGTGTGCGACCCCGCCTGCGCTGGGAAAGTGGCGACCCAGCACGGCAAAAACAATCGCCACCGGAAATACCAGCGCTATTAGCAACGGCCATGCCCACAAACTACTGTGACCCGCAGCCACGGCGGCTAACGCCGGTACGGCAAAAACGCCAGTGCCAAGTAAGGAGGTGGAAAGCAACCCGATACCCTGGGCCAGCCCCAGTTCTTGTTTTAATCCGCCCATTGCCCCTGCATCACCCTCTGTCTGACTGACTTCAAGAAAAGGGATGTTATCACAATCGGTTTTTCTTATGGCTGGACCAGCGGTGCTGCTATTTTCCGCACTTATGCGCATTGATGCACTTTCGTAAATTTTTTTTGCTCTTCCCCCTTGAAGGGGGAAAAATCGACCCCCATCTCTCAGGTCACCAGCCGGAGAACCCTGTGCGGACCGGCGTCATCCATAACTGATAAAGACTTTCTCAAAGGAGAGCTATCAATGAGTATTCGTCCGTTACATGATCGTGTGATCGTCAAACGTAAAGAAGTTGAATCAAAATCCGCTGGCGGCATCGTTCTGACCGGTTCTGCAGCAGGCAAATCAACGCGTGGCGAAATCATCGCTGTCGGTAAGGGTCGCATCCTGGAAAACGGTACTGTGCAACCGCTGGACGTTAAAGTGGGCGATATCGTGATTTTCAACGATGGCTACGGTGTTAAAGCCGAGAAAATCGACAACGAAGAAGTGCTGATCATGTCCGAAAGTGACATTCTGGCAATTGTTGAAGCGTAATTTCACTCGCGAAACTGAACGAATTTAAGGAAAGAGAAAATGGCAGCTAAAGACGTAAAATTCGGTAACGACGCCCGTGTAAAAATGCTGCGCGGCGTAAACGTTCTGGCAGATGCAGTGAAAGTTACCCTCGGCCCGAAAGGCCGTAACGTGGTTCTGGATAAATCTTTCGGTGCACCGACCATCACTAAAGATGGCGTTTCTGTAGCACGTGAAATCGAACTGGAAGACAAGTTCGAAAACATGGGCGCACAGATGGTGAAAGAAGTGGCCTCCAAAGCGAACGACGCTGCAGGCGACGGCACCACCACTGCGACCGTACTGGCGCAGTCCATCATCACTGAAGGCCTGAAGGCTGTTGCTGCGGGTATGAACCCGATGGATCTGAAACGTGGTATCGACAAAGCTGTCGCTGCTGCGGTTGAAGAGCTGAAAGCGCTGTCCGTACCGTGCTCTGACTCCAAAGCCATTGCTCAGGTTGGCACCATCTCCGCGAACTCCGATGAAACCGTCGGTAAACTGATCGCGGAAGCAATGGACAAAGTGGGTAAAGAAGGCGTGATCACCGTTGAAGACGGCACCGGTCTGCAGGACGAACTGGACGTGGTTGAAGGTATGCAGTTTGACCGCGGTTACCTGTCTCCTTACTTCATCAACAAGCCGGAAACTGGCGCTGTAGAACTGGAAAGCCCGTTCATCCTGCTGGCTGATAAAAAAGTTTCCAACATCCGTGAAATGCTGCCGGTTCTGGAAGCCGTTGCGAAAGCAGGCAAACCGCTGGTTATCATCGCTGAAGATGTTGAAGGCGAAGCGCTGGCTACCCTGGTGGTTAACACCATGCGTGGTATCGTGAAAGTGGCTGCGGTTAAAGCGCCTGGCTTCGGCGATCGTCGTAAAGCTATGCTGCAGGACATCGCAACCCTGACCGGTGGTACCGTAATTTCTGAAGAAATCGGTATGGAACTGGAAAAAGCAACCCTGGAAGACCTGGGTCAGGCTAAACGTGTTGTGATCAACAAAGACACCACCACTATTATCGATGGCGTGGGTGAAGAAACTGCAATCCAGGGCCGCGTCACTCAGATCCGTCAGCAGATCGAAGAAGCAACCTCTGATTACGACCGTGAAAAACTGCAGGAGCGCGTAGCGAAACTGGCAGGCGGCGTTGCGGTTATCAAAGTCGGTGCAGCGACCGAAGTTGAAATGAAAGAGAAAAAAGCCCGCGTTGAAGATGCCCTGCACGCGACCCGTGCTGCGGTAGAAGAAGGCGTGGTTGCTGGTGGTGGCGTTGCGCTGATCCGCGTAGCAAGCAAAATCGCTGACCTGAAAGGCCAGAACGAAGACCAGAACGTGGGTATCAAAGTTGCGCTGCGCGCAATGGAAGCTCCGCTGCGTCAGATCGTGCTGAACTGCGGTGAAGAGCCGTCTGTTGTGGCTAACACTGTGAAAGGCGGTGACGGTAACTACGGTTACAACGCAGCGACCGAAGAGTATGGCAACATGATCGACATGGGTATCCTGGATCCGACTAAAGTGACCCGTTCTGCTCTGCAGTACGCGGCATCTGTAGCCGGTCTGATGATCACCACCGAGTGCATGGTGACTGACCTGCCGAAAAGCGATGCACCGGATTTAGGTGCTGCTGGTGGTATGGGCGGCATGGGCGGTATGGGCGGCATGATGTAATTGCTGCCGGGCACATGCGCAGGGTTTACCCTGTCGTGAGTTCAACAAAAAAGAGCGGGCTTATCCCCGCTCTTTTTTTATCTTTCATTTCCACTGAAATGCTGTCTGCGATGGGTTGCATTAATCACGGAGACGCTGTGCTGTCTCAGGATGCAGAGCTATTCGGTCAATAACCACCGTCCGGAGTGGGGCCATTAATGGTCAGGGCAAAAGTCAATGTCGAGCTAGCGGATGGCAGAGCCTAAACGTGCACTGTGGAGAGCACATTCGGTGCACCGTCGGACCTGTTCAGGCATTGTTTTATATCAATGTCGATCAGAATGGCGGCGCTGCAATACAGCCTGTGAACAAAATCGTTCCTTGTTCGACATTCAATGACGACGGAGGTTAATCCTCATATAACTCCGTCGCTTGCGGTGGGGGTTCCCGCATTATTTTTCCTGATTTGTGCGGCCTGCGATGACGGCGTTTTTCTTTTGGTCATCTTTTTAGTATAAGGTTTACACACGGGCGACATGCGTCCAGCTCATTGATTATGGGGAATAACATGTACGTAAAATATTTAGCAGGGATCGTTGGTGCCGCGATACTGTTGGCCGGATGCAGCAGTAGCAACGATTTGAGCGCTGCCGGGCAGAGCGTTCGCTTTGTTGAAGAGAAACCTGGGGCACAGTGCCAGTATCTTGGCACCGCAACTGGCAAACAGAGTAACTGGCTTTCCGGGCAACACGGTGAAGAAGGGGGGTCCATGCGCGGTGCGGCAAATGCACTACGCAATCAGGCTGCAGCCATGGGCGGCAACGTACTTTATAGCGTAAATAGTCCAACTCAAGGCTTTCTGTCCAGTTTTGTTCCGACCGCCAGTGAAATGAGCGGCCAGGTTTATAAATGCCCGAATTGATCTTATTTATTTGCTCCCGTCAGCGATGACGGGAGTTAATCATTTTAGTCGTTTCTTTGTTATTTTATTTATGATTTAAAAATTCATTTCTATTATATTTTCAGGTCATTGATAAATTCCCTGAATATAAATTATCACGAAACATTGACCTGCGTCGTTATATTATCCTCTTTATGCTTTTTTATAGATTAAAGCGTAAAGCATTATCGCTGCGTGCCGATAGTCCCGACAGGATTCATTGCAAGATGAATTTTGCGGCGTGTTATTTTAATTATGATGGCGTTGGGAGCTTGTCATGAATATTACAAAGCGATTGTTGCTTGCGTTTTCGTTACTAATTGCCAGTCTGATTGGTACGAACCTTATTGCTATGATGTCGTTATCAGAAATAGGAAGCTCACAAAAGATCTTCCAGGAAAATACATTACCCAGTCTCGATGAGATAAATGCTGAGATGCTGAAAGTGACGAGTGTCCGCGCTCAGCTCTTTTTGCATGCCTTAACGGATGATGCAACAGAAATGGCGGAAATAAAACAGAATGCGTTGAAAATTTTCGACGAACTATACAGTATGCATCAGCATTATACGCAGAAGCTTACTGTGGATCAGAAAGATCTTGATCAGTCTAAAAAAACACTTGCCGATCTGGATAAATTCCGTGTGGTTATGGACAGTTATTTTAAATTATCCGAAGCGAATGATCGCTTGGCGGCGTCGAATGCCATGCGTAGTGGTGGTATTGTAGCGGATAATATTACCATCCTGATTAAGGACTTTTCCGATCAGGTCGCTTATAACACCTGGTTAGTCGATGAGGCGCAAAACAAGAGTGATAGCTTAATTTCTCGTTCGATGGTGTTATCTATTTCTGCAACGTTGGCTGCGACAATATTATTGGGCCTGTTTGGTTTAATAACGGTGCTGAATATTCGACGCCGCCTGAATGAAATGAAAGATGGCATGGTGAGTATTAGTGAAAAATTGGATCTCAGTTATACCATTCCTGTCGGGCGTATGGACGAAATTGGCCAGGCCGCCAATGCGTTTAATCAGCTGATAGGGCGCATGGCGGAATCTCTGAAGATGGTGCGTTCTGCTTCCTCTTCCGTCAATATCGCAGCCAATGAGATTGCATTAGGCAACAACGAGCTTTCTGCTCGCACGGAACAGCAATCGGCAGCGGTTGTTGAAACCGCCGCCAGCATGGAGGAGCTCAACTCCACGGTGAAACAAAATGCGAGCAATGCGCATCAGGCCAGCCAACTTTCTATCGCTGCATCTCAGGCAGCAACGCAGGGGGGCGAGGTGGTAAGCGCAACGGTTAATCGTATGAAAGACATTATCGGAAGTTCGAATAAAATTTCCGAAATAACGTCGGTGATCAACGGCATTGCTTTCCAGACCAATATCCTGGCGCTTAACGCCGCGGTAGAGGCTGCAAGAGCAGGGGATCAGGGGAGAGGGTTTGCTGTTGTCGCGGGAGAAGTCCGCTCACTGGCTCAGCGTAGTGCACAAGCGGCAAAAGAGATCGAAACTTTGATCAATGAGTCTGTTAACTACGTTGAAGACGGAGCCCGGCAGGTTGATCTGGCTGGCGAAGCCATGAGCGGGATTGTGCATTCTGTTATGCAAGTAAAAGATCTGATGCAGGAAATTGCCGCAGCGTCAGATGAGCAGGACCGTGGGATTACGCAAATCGCTCAGGCAATGTCAGAGCTGGATACCACAACCCAACAGAACGCATCTTTAGTTCAGGAATCTTCTGCTGCCGCAGCCAGTCTTGAAGACCAGGCGACGAAGCTACAGCAACTGGTTGACGTTTTCCGTCTGCCGGGGCAAAACGTTGTACATAAACCTGCGCCAGCCGTTAAGCATACTCAGATGAACCCAACCGTCGTCAGTGAAGATGATGGCTGGGAAAAATTCTAAGCGGTAGCGTGAGTTTGCTCCTGTCAGACTCGCAGATTTTCACGGCTATGCTCTGTCTCGTGGCATAGCCGTGTTTTTTAGCTCTGACGTAAGAGCAGGTCTAACGGGGTCTTACTTGGTTCACCGCCAATTTCACGGGCCAGTTTCGGTACCAGATAGCCTGAAATCTGCTTCAGCAAGTCGCGCATGATATTTCGCGCTTCCTCATCGCTCACCATAAAATGCGCCGCGCCCTGGACTTTATCCAGCACGTGCAGGTAATAAGGCATGACCCCCGCGTCGAACAGCGCATTACTCAGGTCTGCTAGCGTTTGCGCATTATCATTCACCCCGCGCAGCAACACACTTTGGTTCAGTAGCGTTACGCCAGCCTGACGCAGCCTGCCCATTGCCGCACGGAAATCATCATCTATTTCTCTGGCGTGGTTAATATGATTAACCAGCAGGACCTGCAATGAAGAGTGCGCGAAACGGGCAACCAGCGTGTCGGTGATACGCGCCGGGATCACGATTGGTAAGCGGCTATGGATGCGCAAGCGCTTGATATGGGGGATCGCTTCCAACTGCCCAATCAACCAGTCCAGTTCATGATCTTTCGCCATCAGCGGATCGCCGCCAGAGAAAATAATCTCATCCAGTTCTGTATGCGTGGCGATATAGTCCAGCGCGCCTTGCCAGTTGCGTTTGTTGCCCTGGTTATCGGCGTAGGGGAAGTGACGGCGGAAGCAGTAACGGCAATTTACGGCGCAACCGCCTTTTACCAACAACAGGGCGCGGTTACGGTATTTGTGCAGTAATCCCGGGACCACACTGTGTTGTTCTTCCAGTGGATCGGCGCTGAACCCTGGCGCTGCAATAAACTCTTCTGCAGAGGTAAGTACCTGACGCAACAGAGGATCGTTCGGGTTGCCTTTCTCCATTCTTGCCACAAAAGCGCGTGGTACGCGCAGGGGAAAAAGGCGTTTTGCTTCGCGTCCGGCCAGCAGTTGCGCATCCGGGTCTACATTTAAAATACGTAACAGTTCATCGGGATCGGTTATTACATCGGCAAGTTGCAATAACCAATCTTCTCTGGAAGGGGTTTTTAGGGTTACAATGTGTGCCATTTTTTTGGCTAAGCTACCAGTTAACAATTTCAGAGGGCCTTATGGCGACTTACTATAGCAACGATTTTCGTGCCGGTCTTAAAATCATGTTGGACGGCGAACCGTACGCGGTTGAAGCCAGCGAATTCGTGAAACCGGGGAAAGGCCAGGCTTTCGCACGCGTTAAACTGCGTCGTTTGCTGACCGGTACCCGTGTAGAGAAAACCTTCAAGTCTACCGACTCAGCTGAAGGTGCGGACGTTGTCGATATGAACCTGACTTACCTGTACAACGACGGTGAGTTCTGGCACTTCATGAACAATGAAACTTTCGAGCAACTCTCTGCTGACAAAAAAGCCATCGGCGACAGCGAAAAATGGTTGCTGGATCAGGCAGAATGCATCGTGACCCTGTGGAACGGTCAGCCGATCTCCGTGACTCCGCCGAACTTTGTTGAACTGGAAATCATTGAAACCGATCCGGGTCTGAAAGGTGATACTGCAGGCACTGGCGGTAAACCGGCTACCCTGAGCACTGGCGCAGTGGTTAAAGTTCCGCTGTTCGTGCAGATCGGTGAAGTGATTAAAGTGGATACCCGCTCTGGCGAATACGTATCTCGCGTGAAATAATCCTCACGACTTCGGCGTAGCGTCGTGCTACGCCGCTGAATTTCTCAGGGCCGGGATGATGAAACGTTTTGCGAAATTTCTCTCACTGATACTTCTTGGTTGTGCTCTTCTGTCTGGCTGCAATACCGCGCGCGGCGTCGGTGAAGATATCCAGAGTCTCGGTCATGTTATCTCCCGCGCGGCCAACTAAAACTTCACATCTTCTTAAAAATGCCTCTGTTCCGGTCACGTTCCGGAATCTTGTCTATGCTTAAGTGGCTAACAATATTGGTCACAAAAGGAAGATATTATGGTTAAGAAGACGATTGCTGCGATCTTTTCTGTACTGCTCCTTTCCTCCGCTCTGACGGCTTGTAACACCACTCGAGGTGTCGGTCAGGATATTTCTGAGGGTGGTAGCGCGATCTCTGGCGCGGCAACCAAAGCACAGCAGTAACCTCTATCGGTACGACGTCCGTCGTACCGTTAATTTGAATTTTCTGGCAGCGACAGGAACGGTGTAAATCGATTCCCCATGCCCAGTTTCATTCTGATATTGCGCTTATAGGTGTATACGGTTTTGCCGTTGATACTCAGCTTGGCGGCAATGGTCTGATTACTTCTGCCTTCCATCCACAGCGTTAACACTTTCTCTTCCTGCTTTGTCAGTAAGGGCGTGGCAACATGCGGCACTGCGCGCACCGGGCGAGCGAGTACAAGGGTATCAATGACTTGTGCTAACTTATCCAGCGGTTCTGTTTTCAGCAATTTTGTTTTAACCATAAATTGCGCATAGATTTCTGAGAGTTGCGCATCTTCGCCGGATTCCAGCAGCATCACCTGATTAGCGTCGCCGCAGGCAGAAAAAAGCGAGGCAAGCTGTTGACTATGATGAATTTCGTTCTTAAAACCATGAAGGTCAGCGATCACTAAATCTGGCTGCCATTGCACAATATGTTCTCTCGCCAGCATCAAATTGTGCAGTGCGGTCACGAGGAATGATGCGGTGAACAAATCATTTTGATTGAGCCAGGATTCCATCCCTGAACGGGTGAAGTAACAACGGTCAATCACGAGAATCTTGAACATATTTTTCTTCGCAGTCAGGAGGTGGCGCACAACTTCCTGTATTCAGGAAAGCGATTCATCATAGGGTGTATATCTGCTGAATAAATGCCTGAATTCCGCTGCGAACAGTGGCTATTTCTTGCTTTTACCTCCTAAAATTAAGTAAGCACAAAAATGTTGAAATAATAATCTGGAATAGTCAGAATCTGACCCTCTTCAATCGCCTGACGGGACGACCCGCCAGTGTGCATGTTCAACGGGGACGGCCCCGCACCGGAGCCAATAATGTCCTGGTTTATTCTTCTTGTTGCAGGTCTTCTGGAAGTGGTTTGGGCCATCGGCCTGAAATACACACATGGATTCACACGTTTAACTCCCAGCATTGTCACCATCACAGCGATGGTCGCCAGTATTGTGCTGCTCTCATGGGCAATGAAAACGCTGCCAGTTGGTACAGCCTATGCTATCTGGACCGGAATAGGTGCCGTCGGTGCGGCGATTGCCGGCATCGTATTGCTTGGTGAATCAGCCAGTCTGGCGCGCGTTTTCAGTTTGTGTCTGATCGTGGCGGGGATTGTTGGTCTGAAACTCAGCGCTCATTAAGGCGCATGTTTAATCCAGAGTAATTTTTCTACGGCGAAACCCTGTCGCGACGCGATCTCCAGCATTTGCTGTTTAACCTTTGCGGGGAGGGATGGTGTGCGCGACAGGATCCACAGGTAGTCACGATCCGGTCCGCAGACCAGCGCATAGCGGTAATTATCATCCAGCGCGATAACATTGTAGCCGCCGTAGAAGGGGCCGAAGAAAGAGACTTTCAGCGCCGCAGTGCGTGGATTGCCGGTGAAATACGCCTCGCCCATTGATTGCTGCCACATGCCGCGATCCGGGTTATAGCCACGGTTTATGACGTTTAAGCCACCATCATCGCGCAGGCTGTACGTGGTGGTGACTTGCTCCAGACCGCTCTCGAAGCGGTGATCAAAACGGGCAATTTCGTACCATTTCCCCAGGTAGCGTTGCACATCAAAATTTTGAACAACCTTAACGCCCTCGGGAGGTGTGGGGGAACTACAGGCAGAGAGTAAAAACGCGGCTACAACAGCGAGGAGAAAACGCATAAGATTTTCCTTCCAGCATTTTCTTTCAGGTATAGACGCTGGGGGAAAATTTGCTCTCCTGCTTGCGCAGGAGAGCGACTGGCATCAAATAAAAATCACGCCGATCAAGGTGACCACGGTCAGAATGGCAGCAAGGCCGTAGAACACCCATTTACCGCTTGGTACGTGGATTTTTAAGTCATGCATCATATGGTGGATACGGTGCAAACCGCACCACACTGGCAATACAATCATTAAAAAGATAAAGGCGCGACCAACAAAGCTTTGCGCAAACGCCAGGACGCGCTCATAGCTCAGTGCTTCTGTGGGGTAGAGCCCCAGCGGCAGCAACACCCCCACCAGCAGGATAATCACCGGAGCAACAATCGCGCTCCACATACCGCCTGCGCCAAACAAGCCCCAGAATACGGGTTCGTCGGAACGTTTTGGATTCGGGTTAATCACCTTGGCCTCCTTACCAGAACAGTGCGACAAACAGGATCACGACAGTGACCACCGCTGTAACCGCCCAGAGCGTTTTAAGAACCGGCTCTGGCCCCATTTTTTCATCTTTCACGATGATGATCGTCGCTTTCGGTGCCAGCTCAAACCAGGTTTTCGTGTGCAGCAATGCAGCCGCCAGCGAAATCAGGTTAAGAACTACCACAATTGGGTTTTGCAGGAAGCCTACAAAACCGGTCCAGCTTTCCGGGCCATGTTTAAGGGCAAAGAGCCCGTAAATGAGCACAATGCTGAACCAGACTGCTGGCACTGCCGTTCCTTCACGCAGCATATAGAAGCGATAAAACGGCAGTTGTTTCCACCAGCTTGCGGGTACGGGACGAACCCAGGCTTTGCGTTTAGTCGTCATAATGCACTCCTTAGCGTGGTTTCAGAGTGGCGATAAGAAAGTCTTTCGAACTTTCCACCTTGCTCTGCTGAATAGCGGCAGCGGGATCGACATGCTTCGGACAAACTTCCGAGCAATAGCCGACAAAAGTGCAGCTCCACACGCCGTTCTGGCTGTTCAGTTGCCCCATACGCTCTGCTTTACCCTTATCGCGGTTGTCCAGATTGTAGCGATGCGCCAGCGTGATCGCCGCCGGGCCGATGAACTCAGGGTTCAGGCCAAACTGAGGACACGCGGCGTAGCACAAACCACAGTTGATGCAGCCAGAGAACTGGTG
Source organism: Kosakonia oryzendophytica (assembly GCF_900094925.1). Taxonomy (GTDB): domain Bacteria; phylum Pseudomonadota; class Gammaproteobacteria; order Enterobacterales; family Enterobacteriaceae; genus Kosakonia; species Kosakonia oryzendophytica. The sequence continues at coordinate 171,212 of NZ_FMAY01000002.1, forward strand.
ATATTTCGCCATTTGCGCCGGTGTCTGTTTCCCCGGACCCTGATCGGGCGTACGCGTATTGCCGATGACATAAGGCTTAATGGCTTCGAGGCTCTCGATAAAGTGGGTCATGTCGACCACCAGATCGCGCTCGATTGGGAAGTTCGCCAGCGCTTCCACCTTCATCCCTTTCTCGTAGTCGCGCAGGAAGGTCTTACAGGCCAGTTTGGGCACCTTGTTGACCATCATCCCGCATGAGCCGCAAATCGCCATACGGCACGACCAGCGATAGCTCAGGTCAGGCGCAAGGTTGTCTTTGATATAGCTCAGCGCGTCGAGCAGCGAGGTTGCTTCGTCGTAAGGCACATCGTAGAAGGCGCTGTGCGGTGCGTTGTCCACTTCCGGGTTATAGCGCACGATTTCGACTTTTAGATTTTTCATCTCAGCCATTGTTCGTCTCCTTCTTCTCGGTCGTTTCCGCCTCTGCGCCGTAAACACGTTTTGCTGGTGGCAGCGTGGTGATTTTCACGTCGCTGTATTCCAGCCGTGTTGCGCCGTCAGCGTCACGGAAGGCAAGAGTATGCTTGAGGAAGTTGACGTCATCGCGTTCGGTACAGCCTTCATCCAGACGTTGATGGGCACCGCGGGATTCTTTACGCGCCAGTGCGGAGTGCGCCATACATTCCGCCACGTTCAGACCATGACCCAGTTCAATGGTGTAGAGCACATCCGTGTTGAAGACGCTGGAGGTATCGGTGATACGCACGCGTTTAAAGCGTTCCTGCAGCTCCGCCAGTTTATCCACGGTTTTCTGCATCAGCTCCGGCGTACGGTAGATACCGCAGCCTTCTTCCATGGATTCGCCCATTTCATCGCGGATTTTCGCCCAGCTTTCGTTACCCTGCTGGTTAACCAGCGCTTTCAGACGCTGTTCGACATCCGCCGCCTGTGCATTCAGCGCATCGTCATTTGCACGGCTTGCGGTAGCAGAACGTTCCATTGCGCGTTCACCAGCCAGGCGACCAAAGACCACCAGTTCCGCCAGTGAGTTCGAACCAAGGCGGTTGGCACCGTGCAGGCCGACAGAAGAACACTCGCCCACCGCAAACAGCCCGGTGATACGGGATTCGCAGTTCTGGTCGGTTTCGATGCCGCCCATGGTGTAGTGTGCTGTTGGACGCACAGGAATCGGCTCTTTGATCGGATCGACCCCGACATAGGCTTTCGCCAGCTCGCAGATAAACGGCAGACGTTCCTTGATCTTTTTCTCGCCAAGATGACGCAGGTCGAGGTGCACCACATCGCCGCGCGGCGTGGAGATAGTGTTGCCTTTGCGCCATTCATGCCAGAAGGCTTGCGACACTTTATCGCGCGGGCCCAGCTCCATATATTTGTTTTTCGGTTCGCCCAACGGCGTTTCCGGCCCCATGCCGTAATCCTGCAAATAGCGGTAGCCGTTTTTATTGACGAGGATCCCGCCTTCACCGCGGCAGCCTTCCGTCATCAGAATGCCGGAACCGGGCAGACCGGTCGGGTGATACTGCACAAATTCCATATCACGCAGCGGTACACCGTGCGCCAGCGCCATGCCCATACCGTCGCCGGTGACAATGCCGCCATTGGTGTTGTAACGGTATACGCGGCCCGCGCCGCCCGTTGCCATTACCACGGCATTCGCACGGATTTGCACCAGGGTGCCTTCCATCATGTTCATCGCTACCAGGCCGCGAGCATGGTTGTCGTCGACCAGAATATCCAGCACAAAGTGTTCGTCGAAGCGTTGGATTTGCGGAAACTGAAGGGAGGTTTGAAACAGCGTATGCAACATGTGGAAGCCGGTTTTATCGGCCGCGAACCAGGTGCGTTCGATCTTCATCCCGCCGAAGCGGCGCACGTTGACCGAACCGTCGGGACGGCGACTCCACGGACAACCCCATTGTTCAAGTTGGGTCATCTCTGTCGGGCAATGGTGCACAAAATAGTCGACGACATCCTGTTCGCAAAGCCAGTCACCGCCAGCAACGGTATCGTGGAAATGGTACTCGAAGCTGTCATGATCCTGGGCGACGGCGGCAGAGCCGCCTTCTGCAGCAACCGTATGGCTGCGCATGGGATAGACTTTTGAAATCAGTGCGATTTTAGCGTTAGGGTTGGCTTGCGCCGCAGCGATCGCGGTTCGTAATCCTGCTCCGCCTGCGCCAATCACAGCGATATCGGCTTGAAAGGTTTGCACGACATTCCTCCAGATTATTGTTGTTCCGCAACGATAAGCCTGAAGCGCTTGAGGTAGTTGCGGAAATGTTCCACTGCTCCTTTTTGGGTAAGCGCAGTATAACCGTAGGGATGGAAAGGAAATTTGATGTGTTCGATTTTTTTGCCGTTCTTTAGTGTGATGCATCATCGATATTGACAGATATCACCACATAAACGCCCCTCATTATTTATAGACGACATAAGTGAAAATTTTTTGTGCAAAATTTGTCTCTACGGATCGATGCGGGTAGACTTCGTGCCCTTGTCTGAATTCGGAGAAAGCACCATGAGCGAGACGGCAACCTGGCAGCCGAGCGCATCCATCCCTAATCTATTGAAACGAGCAGCAATTATGGCTGAGATCCGGCGTTTCTTCGTCGATCGCGGCGTGCTCGAGGTGGAAACGCCCTGTATGAGCCAGGCAACGGTAACAGACATTCATCTGTTTCCGTTTGAAACCCGTTTTGTCGGACCGGGCCACTCTCAGGGGCTGAATCTCTATCTGATGACCAGCCCGGAATACCATATGAAGCGCTTGCTGGCTGCGGGTTGCGGGCCGGTATTCCAGTTGTGCAGAAGCTTTCGTAACGAAGAAATGGGGCGTCATCACAACCCGGAATTCACCATGCTTGAGTGGTATCGTCCGCATTACGATATGTACCGCTTAATGAATGAAGTGGATGATTTATTGCAGCAGGTGCTGGAGTGCCAGGCTGCGGAATCGATCTCTTATCAACAGGCGTTCCAGCGTTATCTGGACGTGGATCCACTCTCTGCCGATAAAACCCAACTGCGCGAAGTGGCGGCAAAGCTTGACCTGAGCAATATTGCCGACACGGAAGAAGACCGCGATACGCTGCTGCAACTGCTGTTTACAATGGGCGTGGAGCCGCAGATCGGTAAAGATCGTCCGACATTTGTTTACCACTTCCCGGCAAGTCAGGCTGCACTGGCGCAGATCAGTACCGAAGATCACCGCGTTGCTGAGCGTTTCGAGGTGTACTTCAAGGGAATTGAGCTGGCGAATGGTTTCCATGAACTCACCGACGCACGCGAGCAGCAGCAGCGTTTCGAGCAGGATAACCGCAAACGTGCGGCGCGTGGTCTGCCGCAGCAGCCGGTGGATGTGAATCTGCTGGAAGCACTGAAGGCGGGCCTGCCAGACTGTTCCGGCGTAGCGCTGGGCGTTGATCGTCTGGTAATGCTGGCGTTGCAGGCAGAAAGCCTGGCGGATGTTATTGCTTTTACCGTCGACCGGGCGTAACTGCTTTTTCGGGCCAGGGTTGAGAGATGCCTGTGTTCCCCTTGGCTTGCATTTATTCCCTTTAACATGGCACTGAAAAGAGTGATATTCAGTGCTGGCTTCGATGGCGAGTGTTTCGGGGAATGAGGTGAGCAGAAAAGGGTGGATAGCTGGCTTAATCTGGTTCTGTTTCAGTATTGTCCTGATCCTGCTCTTATCCGTTCAGGATAAAGAGTGGCTTATTGACGGGAAAAATATAAAAAACATATGTGATTTAAAGGCATATGTCGAAAGTGAGGATATCCGTGATGCCGGGATAGCCATTACGATCCCACTGTTTTTTCCGTTTGTTTATCTGTTAGTTTGGAAAAAACAGCATCATGGGTTCCTGTACCTGACTCTCTTCTCCATTTTTGCTTTCTGGTTGTGGCGTTTTTTCTTGCGTTATCAGTTTTGCCTGTAACCACCAGTCATCAATGTGATATCGCCGGGTGGAAGCGATAACCTTACCCGGCCTGGCAGGCACCTCGGGTGCGTGTTCTGCAAGCCGGGCAAGCATCGTGCCATCAGGCGCTGAATATTCTGCTCTACAAACTGCCCGCTGGCCTGCTGTTTTTACCTGCTGATGTCAGCGTACGCGCAGTGCGTTTACCGTCGAGACTTTCAAGGCGCATCTGGAACGGTGGGAACGGCAAATCAATGCCGTGCTCACGGAAGCCGGCCAGAATCAGCTGGTGGATTTCGTGGCGCAATGGCATACGGTGTCCCATCTCCGCAGCGTAAATACGCAGTTCAAACAGTTGCAGCCCTTGTTGCAGATCGACCAGGAACACTTCCGGTGCCGGGTTATCAATCACCAGCGAGCAGCGTGCGGCCGCAGTGTAAAGGATCTGCGTGACCTCTTCGCTGTTAGCATCCGCTGGCGCTGGAACCGTCAGCACCACGCGGGTCACAGAGTCCGACAGCGACCAGTTGATAAACTGCTCGGTGATAAAAGCCTTGTTCGGCACGATGATCTCTTTGCGATCCCAGTCGCTGATAGTCGTGGCGCGGGTGTTGATCTTTGTGATGCTACCGGTCAGATCGCGGATCGTCACGGTGTCGCCGATGCGGATCGGTTTTTCAAACAAAATGATCAAACCGGAGATAAAGTTGGCGAAGATCTCCTGCAAACCAAAGCCGAGACCGACACCCAGCGCGGCGACCAGCCACTGCAGTTTTGCCCACTCGATACCGATCATCGAGAAACCCACCAGCCCGCCAAACAGCATCAACAGATATTTGGTAATGGTGGTAATGGCATAACCGGTGCCAGGTGTGAGTTCAAGGTGCTGCAACAGCGCCAGTTCCAGCAACGCCGGGAGGTTACGCACCAGTTGTGTGGTAATGATAAACACCAGAATGGCAATCAGTACCGCGCCCAGCGTAATCGGCTCGAGACTTTCCACGCCTTGCACGGTCGAGGTCACGTCCCACAGCGTGATATTTTCAAGGAAGCCGAAAGCAGAATGAATTTCCGACCACAGCACTATGACCGACAGTAATGCGATCAGCATCAAAATAGAGCGCACCAGTCGCAAGGACTGCACGCTAATGGCATCAAGATCGACTTCTGCCTCATCGACATCGGCAACCCCTTCAGTGCTGGTCTGATGCGGCGGCTCATCTTCGCCGCGTGCACGCTGGGCGAGAATTTCCGCGCGGCGGTGACGGGCGCGTTCGAAGGCCAGGCGACGGCGCTGGATCAGCATCCAGCGACGGATGATGTGATAAACCACCAGCAGCAGGAACCAGATGGCAACGGAGGTTTCCAGTCTGGCCAACAGCGCCTCCGACGTGGCCAGATAGCCGATGGAGGCTGCGAGAATGGCAATCAACGGCGCACTCATCAGCAGGTTCCACAGCAGGCGGTTTGGCATATTGTCGCTGCTGCCAGCTTTATCCACGTACAACGGGATCCCGGCGCGTTTCAGGCTCAGTGTGACCAGCGCCAGTGCGCCGCAGATAAGAATAAAACAGAGCCTGCCCAGCGAACCGGAGAACTCCCGATCGTTGAGGTTATCAAACATGATCAGCGCCATGATCAACGGTACGATTAGGCCGATGCTCATCAGGTAATAACGCATACCGCGCGCGACGCGATTGCGCGGCCAGCCAAAGTGCGCGACGAACAAGCCGGTAGGGCGGGCAAAAGTGGCACAAATCATCACTACCCACAGCAATGGCACCGTCGCAGTTACGCCGTCGCCAACGGCGACGGCCAGGGGATAAGGCCAGGCTTCCTGTAGACCATAACCCAGCGTTGCCCATAGCACCGGCAAAGGCGAGGCGACGAGAATGGACCAGAACACCGTACGCATAGTGAGCCAGAAGTGATCCTGGGTGACTTTGCCCACACGTGCGCTGGAGCGCTCCAGGAAACAGGTAAAATGCCGGCGTGAGTAAATGCTGAATCCCACCAGTATCAAGGCACCAAACAGTGGGAACAACGTCTCTTTGCTGGTGAGCATCATCACGCTGGCCTTGCCTAACTGGCTGGCGGTATCCAGCGACAGCAGGCGGCGCAGATCCTGGACGATTTCAATCGGCCATGCGAAGGTGACCGGACTGACATCCGCCGTCCAGAACAGATAGCGGTGGGTCGCTTCGTTCACCTCTTTCAGCGCATCTTCCAACTGGCTATTAGAAACTTTCAGCTTGGTCAGCTCAAGGATCAGTGTATCGCCGCCCTGCAACAACGAATTCAACAGTTCGCGCTGAGTACGCAGCTGTGCTTCCAGAATACGATTCTGCTCGCTTGTGAGCGGCTGGCCGTCCGCCTGGCGAATTTGCCGTAGTTGTGGTTGCTTGTTCAGCAGATCCTCGTAACGCATGCGGTGCACGCGCAACTGCGCCATTTCGGTGTCCAGTTGCTGCGGTTTGGGCATTTCTGGTAAACGGGCAACCTGTGCGCGCAATGCTTCACCGAGCATATTTGATGCGCCCAGCCATTGGGATTGTTCACGCAGCGTATTGAGCGCCTGGCGCACCTGCAATGTCTGCCCGGTAGCCTGGCGCTGCTGAGACGCCACCAGATCCATGCGCTGCGCCTGTTGGTTAAGCGCCTGCGACAGCTCCCGGTTGATTCGGAACTGTTCAACGATACCGACAGGAAGATTATCGCTGTTCTCTGCCAGAAGTTCGGTGCTTTCCAGCGCCTGCTCTGCTTCACGCTGACGCTGGCTATTAAGCTGATTGCGCAAGGCTTGCAAATAAGTATCCAGTTGCTGGCTCTGTTTTTGCGCCAGCTCGGAACGCATGCGCGACAACTCCTGGCGGTTATTGGCCGACAGTTGCGCCAGTTCCAGTTCATCCACCAGCGCTTTCAGTTTCGCCGATTCTGCCTGTGCGCTGAGATTCTGCGCCTGCGCCAGCGGCGTTGTCGCATTTTGCGCCCCCAGGCGGCGTTCCACTTCGGTTACCTGCCGACGGGCGTCGGTTTGCTGCTGCGGAAGCTGGTTTAAGGAATCACTGATTTCCCGCGCACGCTCTTGTTCCTGCTGTGCCTGACGCGTTTTCTCCAGTAACTGGCTGCTGACTTGCAGGATCTCCTGGTTCAGCGCGTCACTGCTCATGCCCGCCGGGACGGATTTAGGCTCGTCGCGCAGGTTATCCAGTTGAGAACGCAGAGTGCGGGAAAGTTTAGGAAAATTATCAATAACGTGTTGGTATTGTTGAGCGCGCTCAAGTGAACCTTTACGTTCTTCGAGCGCGTTAAGTGCAGCCTGGAGCAGCTCCACGGTTTCAGCCTGGTCGGGCGTGTTCTTCGCCGCTTTGGCTTGCTCCAGTTCCTGCGTAATTTGTCTGGCATCGGGGGCCGATGCCGCCATGGCCCCCAGGCTGAGGCACCAGGCCATCAGAAATGTGATAATCAGGCGCACATCAGTCTTCCTGTTTGTGGATTAACCTTCGTCTTTCTTATCGTCTACCAGCGGGCTGGCGTCGTGTTCGGCGTTGATTTCCGCTTCCGACAAAGGGGCCTGTTCGGTTTCGACAGGGGCGAACGTTTCGGTGGACACCGCCAGCGGCTGACCGATTTTGGTGACCGACAGACTTTGCAACTGTTCTGCCAGTGCCACTTTGCCCGGCGCAAACAGGTTAATCACGGTGGAACCCAGTTTGAAGCGGCCCATTTCCTGGCCTTTCAGCAATGCGATGGCGCCTTCGCTTTCGCCAGCAGGCCAGGTCCAGCGCTTGATGATCCCTTCGCGCGGCGGCGTAATCGTACCGGCCCAAACGGTCTCAATGCTGCCGACAATGGTCGCGCCAACGAGAATTTGCGCCATCGGACCGAACTCGGTATCAAACAGGCAGATTACGCGTTCGTTACGGGCAAACAGGTTCGGCACGTTTTGCGCTGTCAGGTGGTTAACGGAGAAGAGATCGCCTGGGACGTAAATCATCTCGCGCAGAATACCGTTACACGGCATATGAACTCGGTGATAGTCGCGCGGAGAGAGATAGGTGGTGACAAAGCTGCCGTTACGGAACAGATCGGCCATCAGGTAGTTGCCTGCCAGCAGGGCTTCAAGGCTGTAGTTATGGCCTTTGGCCTGCAGGATCTTATCTTCTTCGATAGCGCCAAGCTGGCTCACCACGCCGTCTGCCGGCATCACCAGCACATTAGGATCGGTATTCAGCGGGCGAACGTCGTCGCGCAACGGGCGTACAAAAAAGTCATTAAAGGTGCGGTAGCTGGCGGTATCGGGCTTCTGCGCCTCTTTCATATCGACCTTGTAGTATTTCACAAACAGATCGATAACCAGTTTGGTCAGCCAGCCCGCGCGTTTGCTTGCGCCCCAGCCCGCCAGGCGAGTGAGCCACAGTTTCGGCAGAATGTATTGAAGCGAAAGTTTAAATGCGTTTAACAAGGTAGCCTCCAGGCCATTGTTTTTTGTCGTTCCTGATCCGCCGCCGGGCGCCGGATCCTTTTCTAAAAAGGGGACGATTTTAACGATGCATAGCTTAGTTGTCAGTCATCTGATTCAGAAAAGCTTTTACGCGTTTTTACCTGCGACATGCTTTCCAGGATGCGGTGATAATTTTCGAAACGGCTTTCAGCAATTTCGCCTTTTTCGACCGCTTCGCGAATGGCGCAACCCGGATCCGTATCATGTTTGCAATCCCGGTATTTGCACTGGCCCAGATAGTCATGGAATTCGACAAAACCGTTGAAAATTTGTTCCGATTCAAGGTGCCAGAGTCCAAATTCGCGAACGCCCGGAGAATCAATCACATCGCCGCCGTGCGGGAAGTGATAAAGACGTGCGGCTGTGGTGGTGTGTTGCCCGAGACCGGAGACGTCGGAAACGTCGTTGGTGAGGATCTGCTCCTCATGTAAACCGAGCAGCGTGTTAAGCAGGCTCGATTTCCCCACGCCGGACTGCCCGGCAAAGATGCTGATGCGGTTGGTCAGCGCCTCAATCAGCGGATTAAGCCCATTCTGTGCGTGGCTTGAGACCATGAGTACGCGATAGCCGATATTGCGGTAGATATCCATCTGCTCATTGACGAAATCCATGCCGTCCTCGTCCAGCAGATCGATTTTGTTCAGCACGATCAGGGGCTCAACCTGTAAGGCTTCGCAGGCGACAAGGTATCGATCGATAATATTCAGCGACAGTTCTGGCAGGATCGCCGACACCACCACAATCTGATCAATATTGGCGGCGATGGGTTTTACGCCATCATAAAAATCGGGGCGCGTAAGCACCGTAGTGCGTGCGTGTACGGCTTCCACAATGCCTTTTACTGTGACGCCTTCCGCCGCTTCTTTGCCAGGACGCCAGACCACCCGGTCGCCGGTGACCAGTGAACGGATCGTGCGACGAATATTACAGCGATGCACTGCGCCGTCGGCGGATTCCACATCGGCGTGCATGCCAAAGCGGCTGATCACAACGCCTTCGGACGGATCGCCGAACAGGTTGTCATCATAGTCAGCTTTCTCCGTAGAGGTTTTCAGCCGGCGCTGGTGGTTCTCTTTAACGCGGCGTTGCTGCCCTTTGGAGAGTTTATTTTTACTCAATCGTGCTGGCTCCTGGTCGCCCTGGATGGGCAAAACAACTATGATACACGCAATTCTAGATGAATATAGTTACGCGAGAAGGGTGGAAAATAGCATGAGCGCAAATGAAAACAACCTCATTTGGATCGATCTGGAGATGACGGGGTTAGATCCCGAGCGCGATCGCATTATTGAAATCGCGACGCTGGTGACCGATGCAAACCTGAATATTCTGGCGGAAGGCCCGGTGATTGCAGTGCATCAAACCGACGCACAACTGGCATTAATGGATGACTGGAACGTACGCACCCATACCGGTAGCGGGTTAGTGGATCGTGTGAAGGCCAGTCAACTGGATGATCGCGCCGCGGAACTGGCCACTATTGCGTTCTTAAAAGAGTGGGTGCCAGCGGGAAAATCGCCCATTTGCGGCAACAGCATCGGCCAGGATCGACGTTTCCTGTTTAAGTACATGCCGGAGCTGGAGGCGTACTTCCATTATCGCTACCTGGACGTTAGCACGCTGAAAGAGCTGGCTCGTCGCTGGAAACCGGAAGTGCTGGAAGGACTGAAAAAACAGAATACACATCAGGCGCTGGACGATATTCGCGAATCCGTGGCTGAGTTGGCCTGGTATCGCGAACATTTTATTAAGTTGTAATGTTCATGCATGCAGGGCCGTTTTTTTTGTTGGCCCTGCAAGCCAGTGCTGGCGTGGGTTTGCTGTAAAAGTGTGCGTTTTGTCGATTAAAGCAGCATTCAAACAAAAAAAGCGAAAATTTGCTTTCAGGGGCTTGCAGCAGGAAGGATTTCTCGTATAATGCGCCTCCCGTGAAGACACAGAAATGTGAAACACGGCATCACGAAATTTCAGTAAAGATGAGTTCTAACGTACTGAAAAATCGATGATAAGCGGGAATAGCTCAGTTGGTAGAGCACGACCTTGCCAAGGTCGGGGTCGCGAGTTCGAGTCTCGTTTCCCGCTCCAAAATTTGAAATGCACCATCCAAATTTACTGGTTCCGGCAATGAAGCTGAAACCGGATAAATATGCGGGAATAGCTCAGTTGGTAGAGCACGACCTTGCCAAGGTCGGGGTCGCGAGTTCGAGTCTCGTTTCCCGCTCCAAATTTTAACATCAAAAAAAAAAACACAGCGGAAAGCTTCGCTGGGGACGTTTTTTATTTCCCTCAGGAAAGCGTTGTGAACAGACTTATCCACAGGGCCGCCTTTCATTCGCAACATAATAGTTCCTTCGATGGGTGAATGAATTTTTTTTAACCCACTGTAAAATAAAAACAAAATAACATCGCAAATTGTTAATGTGATCACTTGACGAATTTGTGGTCATTGAATCGCAATGTGTTTTTTATTTTATTCACAAGCTGTGGATGGCTCAGGCGTCGCGCGGCAGACCTTTTTCCACCACTCTGACCAGCCGCTGCTGTTTCGGCATTTGTACCTCAACGCGGCAGGCGTTTCGCTTCTCTTTTTGCTGCGCAATCGCCCACTGTATGTGTTCATCAAGAAGTGGGTGCTCACCAAGACGCTGCTCCAGCGCCTGAATATTGGCTTCTTCCCACGGGGCATTTCCCAGGGCGACGGCAATATTACGCAGCCAGCGTAAATGACCAATGCGTCGAATAGCCGACCCTTCCGTCACTTTCAGAAAATGTGCCTCGTCCCAGGCGAACAGATCGATCAACGCGGGCGCATGCAGCGCCTTACGCGGGCTGAAATCGTCCTCGTTGGTCAGTTGCGAATAGCGATTCCAGGGGCAAATGAGCTGACAGTCATCGCATCCATAGATGCGATTGCCGATCAAGGGGCGCAATGCTTCCGGAATGGCTCCTTCAAGCTCAATCGTGAGATAAGAGATACAGCGGCGGGCATCGACAGTATACGGCTCGACAATGGCACCGGTAGGGCAAATCGTCATGCACGCCACGCAACGCCCACAGCCCTCTTCCACTGGTTTATCGACAGGCAGGGGTAAATCAATCAGCAATTCACCCAGAAAGAAAAATGAGCCCGCATCGCGGCTTAAGATAAGTGAGTGCTTACCTGTCCAGCCAAGCCCGGCTTTTTCTGCCAGAGGGCGCTCAAGAACAGGCGCGGAATCAACAAAAGGTCTAAAATTCAGCGAAGCACATTGCTGCGAAATAGTCTCGCCGAGCTTTTTGAGCCGGTTACGCAGCAGCTTATGATAATCGCGGCCCAGCGCATAACGGCTGACATAGCCGAGCGTTGGGTTTTTCAGCGTGCTGGCGAAAGCGGCCTGCGCAGGAAGGTAATTCATGCGCACGCTGATCACGCGCAGCGTGCCGGGGAGAAGCTCGTGGGGGCGGGCGCGCATCATTCCGTGACGTGCCATCCACTCCATCTCGCCATGATATTGTTTATCCAGCCACGCCTGTAGCTTTGGTTCGCTGGCGCTGAGATCGGTATCGGTAATACCGACATGCTGAAAACCCAGTTCAGAGCCCCACTGTTTGATTTGTTGCGCTAAATAATTGAGATCGAGGGGCTGTGACATGACGGACCATAAAAATGAAGAAAATCGCAGCAAGTATACCACACTCCATCTGGCCTGCTGAGGACCTTAAACGCGCCGAAAAAGAGGCGGCGGACAGCTTCGGTATTACGCTTTATGAGCTGATGTTACGTGCTGGCGAGGCCGCTTTTACTGTGGCCCGGCAGCAGTTTCCCGATACGCGTTGCTGGTTGGTGCTTTGTGGGCACGGCAATAACGGCGGCGATGGTTATGTGGTCGCCAGGCTTGCCGCCGCGGCGGGCATACAAGTGACATTGCTGGCGCTGGAGAGCAACAAACCACTACCGGAAGAGGCCGCGCAGGCGCGGGATGCCTGGCTTAATGCTGGCGGCGTGATCCATGCGCCGGACATTCTCTGGCCGGAACAGGTTGATTTAATTATCGATGGTCTGCTGGGAACCGGGCTTACCAGCGCGCCGCGCGACAATGTTGCCCAACTGATCGACCACGTAAACGCCCATCCGGCCCCCGTATTGGCGCTGGATATCCCCTCCGGGCTTAATGCTCAAACAGGTGCCGCGCCGGGCGCGGTGATTCATGCTCATCACACCCTCACCTTTATCGCGCTTAAACCTGGCTTATTGACGGGCAAAGCGCGGGATGTCGTAGGGCAGCTTCATCATCATGCGCTGGGGCTGGAGTCCTGGTTAAACGGGCAAGAGACAGCATTAACCCGGTTTGATGCCAGCCAGCTTTGCCGCTGGTTTACGCCACGTCGCCCGACGTCACATAAAGGTGATCATGGGCGTCTGCTGATTATTGGCGGCGATCACGGTACCGCCGGAGCAATTCGTATGGCTGGCGAGGCAGCACTGCGCGCAGGCGCAGGCCTTGTGCGCGTGCTGACGCGCAGCGAAAATATTGCTCCGCTGCTAACCGCCCGCCCGGAATTGATGGTTCATGAACTGACCAGCGCCTCGCTGGATGAGAGCCTGCAATGGGCGGATGTCGTGGTGATTGGTCCGGGACTTGGGCAGCAGGAGTGGGGCAAAAAAGCGCTACAAAAGGTAGAGAATTTCCGTAAACCGATGCTATGGGATGCGGATGCGTTGAACCTTCTGGCAATCAATCCCGATAAACGTCACAATCGCGTATTGACGCCGCATCCTGGTGAGGCGGCGCGTATGCTGAATTGCAGCGTGGCGGAGATCGAAAGCGATCGCTTGCTCGCCGCGCAGCGGCTGGTAAAACGTTATGCCGGTGTCGTTGTGCTGAAAGGCGCGGGTACCGTCATTGCAAATGCAGAGGGTGAAATGGGCATTGTCGATGCCGGTAACGCTGGTATGGCGAGCGGCGGCATGGGGGATGTTTTGTCCGGTATTATTGGCGCGCTACTCGGGCAGAAGTTGACGCCCTGGGATGCAGCCTGTGCGGGATGTGTTGCTCATGGCGCTGCGGCTGACAGGCTGGCGGCGCAATTCGGTATGCGCGGTATGCTGGCAACCGATCTTTTTACGGCGCTTTGGCGCGTTGTTAACCCGGATGTAGTTGATACAAAAGATGATTAATCGAGTTATTCCTTTACCTGATGAGCAAGCGACACTGGATCTCGGCACGCGTGTGGCGCAGGCCTGCACCGGTGCGACGGTGATTTATCTGTATGGCGATCTCGGCGCGGGTAAGACTACCTTCAGCCGGGGATTTTTACAGGCTCTTGGTCATCACGGGAATGTCAAAAGCCCGACCTATACCCTCGTTGAGCCGTACACGCTCGATTCGCTGACGGTGTACCACTTCGACCTGTATCGCCTTGCGGATCCGGAGGAACTGGAATTTATGGGCATCCGCGATTATTTTGCCAATGATGCCATTTGTCTGGTTGAGTGGCCGCAGCAAGGTGCGGGTGTACTGCCTGATCCGGATGTTGAAATCCATTTAGATTACCAGGCTCAGGGGCGTGAGGCGCGCATTCGCGCGGTATCCTCATCTGGCGATTCGTTACTGGCGCGTATGGCCGGTTGACAGGAAGGATAACGTGATGATCTCTCGCGTTAAAAGTTGGTTGGCGGCTGCGTTATTACTGCTTTGTACGCAGGCGGGGGCTGCAAGCCTGGCGGATATTCAGGTGTCCAACGGCGACAGCCAGGCGCGTATCACTTTCAGCTTTATGGGCGATCCTGAATATGCGTTTACGCAGCAGGATAAGCGCAGCGTCGCACTGGATATCAAACAGACGGGCATTATCCAGGGTTTGCCGCTGCAGTTTAGCGGCAATAATCTGGTCAAAAGTATCCGTGCCGGGACGGCGAAAGATAATCAGTCGATCCGTCTGGTGGTGGATTTAACGCAAAATGGCAAAACCCGGGCGGTGAAACAGCAAAGCGGCGCGGGCTACAACGTGGTCTTTACGATTGATGCCGATGTGCCGCCACCGCCGCCACCGCCTAAAGCGGTGGTGCAGCGTAACGATACGCCGGTTTTTACCTCTCGCCCTGCGCAGCCTTCAACGCCTGCGCGCAATCCGTTTAAAGCGGAAAACGATCGCATTACTAGCGTGACCAGCAGTAATACGGTGACCCGCCCGGCGGTACAGACGCGCACTGCATCCGGTGACAAAGTGGTTATCGCCATTGATGCCGGACACGGTGGTCAGGATCCTGGTGCGATTGGCGCTGGCGGAACGCAAGAGAAAAACGTGACCATCTCCATCGCCCGTAAACTGCGCGCGTTGTTGAATGATGACCCGATGTTCAAACCGGTGATGACGCGCGACGGGGACTACTTTATTTCGGTGATGGGGCGTTCCGATGTGGCGCGTAAGCAGAATGCGAATTTCCTGGTTTCTATCCATGCGGACGCCGCACCAAACCGCGATGCAACCGGCGCGTCGGTATGGGTATTGTCAAACCGCCGAGCGAACAGTGAAATGGCGGGCTGGCTGGAGCAGCATGAAAAACAATCGGAACTGTTGGGCGGTGCAGGGGATGTGCTGGCCAATAGCCAGTCGGATCCCTACCTGAGCCAGGCGGTGCTGGATTTACAATTCGGCCATTCCCAGCGCGTCGGTTATGATGTCGCCACCAGTATGCTGGGTCAGCTTGAGCGTGTGGGCGCGTTACATAAGCGTCGCCCGGAACACGCAAGCTTAGGTGTGCTGCGCTCCCCGGATATCCCTTCTGTGCTGGTTGAAACGGGTTTTATCAGTAATTCTGCAGAAGAGCGATTGTTGGGAAGCGACAATTACCAACAACAGATCGCTGAAGCAATATACGGCGGTCTGCGTAACTATTTCCTCGCACATCCGTTGCAGTCTGCGCCACAAAGCGGAGGCGGGCAGACAGCCAGCGCCGCGGCGCCTGCGAACGGTCTGCTTAACTAAGGATATTTTCATGCCGATACAGGTTCTGCCGCCGCAGCTTGCGAACCAAATCGCCGCTGGCGAAGTGGTGGAGCGCCCTGCGTCGGTAGTGAAAGAGCTGGTTGAAAACAGCCTTGATGCAGGCGCTACGCGAATCGATATCGATATTGAACGCGGCGGTGCCAAGCTTATCCGTATCCGCGACAACGGCAGCGGCATCAAGAAAGATGAACTGGCGCTAGCGCTGGCGCGCCACGCTACCAGTAAAATCGCCTCGCTGGACGATCTCGAAGCCATTATTAGCCTTGGCTTCCGTGGCGAAGCGCTGGCCAGTATCAGCTCTGTTTCCCGTTTAACGCTCACCTCCCGTACTGCTGAGCAGCAAGAAGCGTGGCAGGCTTACGCCGAAGGGCGTGATATGGCGGTGACGGTCAAACCCGCCGCGCACCCGGTGGGCACCACGCTGGAAGTGCTGGATCTGTTCTACAACACACCGGCGCGCCGTAAATTTATGCGCACGGAAAAAACCGAATTTAACCACATCGATGAGGTGATACGCCGCATTGCGCTGGCGCGTTTCGATGTCACCCTCAATTTGAGTCATAACGGCAAGCTGGTGCGCCAGTACCGCGCGGTCGCCGAAGGGGGGCAAAAAGAGCGCCGTCTTGGGGCGATTTGCGGTGCCGCCTTTCTTGAACACGCGCTGGCCATTGAGTGGCAGCACGGCGATTTATCCCTGCGCGGCTGGGTGGCGGACCCTAAACAGACCACGGCGGCTTTCGCTGAGATCCAGTACTGCTATGTGAACAGCCGAATGATGCGCGACCGGTTGATCAATCACGCCATCCGACAGGCCTGTGAAGATAAACTGGGTGCCGATCAGCAACCCGCTTTTGTGCTCTACCTGGACATCGATCCACATCAGGTGGATGTCAATGTGCACCCGGCGAAGCATGAAGTGCGTTTCCATCAATCGCGGCTGGTACATGACTTTATCTACCAGGGGGTGCTCAGCGTGCTGCAACAACAGCTCGGCGCCCCCTTGCCGCTAACGGACGAATCCGCCCCCCGCGCGTTACCAGAGAACCGAGTGGCAGCAGGGCGTAACCAATTCTCTCAACCGTTGGTCGCCCGTGAACCGGATGCTCCACGCATGCCAACCAGCGCTGCTCCTGCTTCCCGTAACAGCGGCAATACAGGCGCGACGCCCGGCTGGCCGCATGCACAACCGGGTTACCAAAAGCAGCAGGGCGCGCTGTATCGTCAGTTGCTGGATACGCCTGTTGTGGAGCGCAAAAGTGAAGCGCCACAGCCTGCAGCGCCCGCGCTGGAAGGGCACAGCCAGAGTTTTGGCCGCGTCTTAACGCTGATTGCGCCGCACTACGCACTGCTTGAGCGCAACGGGCAACTGGCATTGTTGGCGCTTCCCGTTGCGGAACGGTGGTTACGCCATGCACAACTTTCTCCGGCCAATGCGCCTGCCTGCGGTCAACCGTTGTTGATTCCGGTGCGTTTAAAAATTTCTGCGCAAGAGCGCGCGGCGTTGAAACAGGCGCAGCCGGTGTTGGCAAAAATGGGCATTGAATTTGTACCGGATGGCCAGTACGTAACCATTCGTGCTGTGCCTTTACCCTTGCGCCAACAAAATTTACAAATCTTGATTCCCGAACTGATAGGCTACCTGGCGCAGCAGACAAGCATTGATGCGGCGAATATTGCCCAATGGCTGGCTCGTCATCTGGCGAGCGATCATCCGCAATGGAGTGTGGCGCAGGCGATTACCCTGCTGGCTGACGTCGAACGGCTTTGTCCGCATCTGGTGAAGTCCCCACCAGATGGTTTATTACAACCTGTTGATCTACAAACGGCGATGAACGCCCTGAATGATGAGTGAAGTGAGTAAGGCTGGCCTGCCTAAGGCTATTTTTCTGATGGGGCCGACGGCCTCGGGTAAAACGGCGTTAGCCATTGCGTTGCGTAAAGTTTTGCCTGTTGAGTTGATAAGCGTGGATTCTGCCCTTATCTATCAGGGCATGGATATCGGTACCGCAAAGCCGAATGCGGAAGAGTTACACGCCGCACCGCACCGGTTGTTGGATATTCTCGACCCGGCGCAGGCGTATTCCGCAGCGGATTTTCGCCGCGATGCGTTGGCGGAAATGCATGCGATCACCGAGGCAGGACGCATTCCGCTGCTGGTGGGCGGTACGATGCTCTACTTCAAGGCGCTGCTGGAGGGGTTATCACCCTTGCCATCAGCGGATGCAAAAGTCAGAGCGGACATTGAAAAACAAGCGGCAGAGCGTGGATGGGAAGCGTTGCACCAGCAGTTGCGGGAGATCGATCCGGTTGCTGCAGCACGGATTCATCCAAATGATCCGCAAAGGCTTTCCCGGGCACTGGAAGTTTTTTTCATTTCGGGTAAAACTTTAACAGATCTGACGCAAACGTCGGGAGACGCTCTGCCTTACCAGGTGCATCAGTTCGCCATCGCCCCGGCGAGCCGTGAACTGCTCCATCAACGCATTGAGCAGCGGTTTCATCAGATGTTGGCTTCAGGTTTTGAAGCAGAAGTGCGGGCGCTTTTTGCTCGCGGAGATTTGCATACGGAGATGCCTTCCATTCGTTGTGTGGGATACCGCCAGATGTGGTCGTATCTTGAAGGTGAGATTTCATACGATGAAATGGTTTATCGAGGTATTTGCGCCACGAGGCAGTTAGCCAAGCGACAGATGACATGGCTGCGCGGCTGGGATGGCGTTCACTGGTTAGAGAGTGAAAAGCCAGAAAAGTCTTACCAGGACGTGTTACAGGTTGTTCGTGCTATCGCAGGGTGAATGTGTACAATTAAGTCGTATCGTGCGCGAATTTTTTACGCAGTTTTCAGAGCCTTCGGGTTCTAAGTACAAAACAAGCATATAAGGAAAAGATAGAATGGCTAAGGGGCAATCTTTACAAGATCCGTTCCTGAACGCACTGCGTCGGGAACGTGTTCCAGTTTCAATTTATTTGGTGAATGGTATTAAGCTGCAAGGGCAAATTGAGTCTTTCGATCAGTTCGTGATCCTGTTGAAAAACACGGTCAGCCAGATGGTCTATAAGCACGCGATTTCTACTGTTGTTCCATCTCGTCCGGTTTCTCATCACAGCAACAATGCGGGCGGCGGTACCAACAGTAACTACCATCATGGTAGCAACGCGCAGGGCTCTGCACAGCAGGACGGCGAAGAAACCGAATAAGGTTTTTGCTGTTTATCTACATCGGGGAGCCAGAAGATCTGCGTTCCCCGCTGATCTTTTTTGAGGGTTTACGCTTGTTTGACCGTTATGAAGCCGGTGAGCAGGCGGTACTGGTACACATCTATTTTTCGCAAGACAAAGATATGGAAGACCTCCAGGAGTTTGAATCTCTGGTCTCTTCCGCCGGTGTCGAAGCAATGCAGGTGATTACCGGTAGCCGTAAAGCACCGCACCCTAAGTATTTCGTTGGCGAAGGTAAAGCAGTAGAAATTGCGGATGCCGTAAAAGCCGTGGGTGCCTCCGTTGTGCTCTTTGATCATGCGCTGACCCCTGCCCAGGAACGTAACCTGGAAAGACTGTGCGAGTGTCGTGTAATCGATCGCACCGGTCTGATTTTGGATATTTTTGCCCAGCGTGCTCGTACGCACGAGGGGAAATTGCAGGTTGAACTGGCGCAACTGCGCCACCTGGCGACGCGTCTGGTGCGTGGCTGGACCCACCTTGAGCGACAAAAAGGCGGGATTGGTTTGCGCGGTCCGGGTGAAACCCAGCTCGAAACCGACCGTCGTTTGTTGCGTAATCGTATTACCCAGATCCTGGCGCGCCTTGAGAAGGTTGAAAAGCAGCGTGAACAAGGGCGTCGCTCCCGCACGAAAGCCGATATTCCAACGGTTTCGCTGGTGGGTTATACCAACGCCGGCAAGTCGACGCTGTTTAACCAGATCACCGAAGCGCAGGTGTATGCGGCAGACCAACTGTTCGCAACGCTGGATCCCACGCTGCGTCGTATCGATGTAGCGGATGTCGGGGAAACGGTGCTGGCGGATACCGTAGGGTTTATCCGTCATCTGCCACACGATCTGGTGGCGGCATTTAAAGCGACCTTGCAGGAGACGCGTCAGGCGACGCTGCTGATGCATGTGATCGATGCCGCCGATCTCCGTGTGCAGGAAAACATTGACGCAGTGAATACGGTGCTTGAAGAAATTGAAGCGCACGAGATCCCGACGCTGTTGGTCATGAACAAGATCGATATGCTGGAAGAGTTCGAGCCGCGTATCGACAGGGATGAAGAGAATAAACCAATCCGCGTCTGGCTCTCTGCGCAGACCGGTGTTGGCGTACCACTGTTATTCCAGGCTTTGACGGAGCGTCTTGCCGGGGAAGTGGCGCAGCACACGCTGCGTTTGCCTCCGCAGGAAGGGCGCCTGAGAAGTCGGTTTTATCAGCTTCAGGCAATAGAAAAAGAGTGGATGGAAGACGATGGCAGCGTAGGTATGCAGGTGCGTATGCCGATTGTTGACTGGCGTCGACTCTGTAAACAAGAACCGGCACTCGAAGAGTACGTCGTCTGACCGGCACAGGCCTGAAGATTTTTCCCCTTTGGGGGTGCCCGCCAGTTCGGGCATACACCGCACGATAGACATATATGGAGCACATACATGGCGTGGAATCAGCCCGGTAACAACGGACAAGACCGCGACCCGTGGGGAAGCAGCAAACCAGGCGGCAACTCTGAGGGAAATGGAAACAAAGGCGGTCGCGATCAGGGGCCACCTGATCTGGATGATATCTTCCGCAAACTGAGCAAAAAGCTCGGTGGCTTGGGCGGGGGTAAGAGCTCAGGCGGCGGCAATCCAGGTTCTTCTGGCCCGCGCAGTCATATGGGTGGGCGCGTTGTCGGCATCGTTGCCGCAGCCGCCGTGATTATCTGGGCTGCTACCGGGTTCTACACCATCAAAGAAGCGGAACGCGGCGTGGTTACCCGCTTTGGTAAGTTCAGCCACCTGGTGGAGCCGGGTCTGAACTGGAAGCCGACCTTTATTGATAATGTCACTGCCGTCAACGTCGAGTCCGTGCGTGAACTGGCCGCGTCCGGCGTTATGCTCACCTCTGATGAGAACGTGGTTCGCGTTGAGATGAACGTGCAATACCGCGTGACCGATCCGGAGCGTTACCTGTTCAGCGTGACCAGCGCCGACGACAGCCTGCGTCAGGCGACGGACAGCGCCCTGCGTGGTGTGATCGGTAAATACGTGATGGATCGCATTCTGACCGAAGGCCGTACCGTTATTCGTAGCGATACCCAGCGTGAGCTGGAAGAGACCATTCGTCCGTATAACATGGGTATCACCCTGCTGGACGTTAACTTCCAGGCCGCTCGTCCGCCGGAAGAGGTGAAAGCCGCGTTTGATGATGCTATCGCCGCCCGTGAAAACGAGCAGCAATATATTCGTGAAGCGGAAGCGTACACCAACGAAGTGCAGCCGCGTGCTAATGGTCAGGCGCAGCGTATCCTCGAAGAGGCGCGCGCTTATAAAACGCAGACCATTCTGGAAGCACAGGGTGAAGTGGCTCGCTTTGCGAAGTTGCTGCCGGAATACAAAGCCGCGCCGGAAATCACCCGCGAGCGTCTGTATATCGAGACCATGGAAAAAGTGCTGAGTCATACTCGCAAAGTGCTGGTGAACGATAAAGGCGGCAACCTGATGGTGCTGCCGCTGGACCAGATGCTGAAAGGTGGCAATGCGCCTGCGGCAAAGAGTGACAGCAGTGGCGCGAACAACTTGCTGCGCCTGCCGCCTGCGTCCAACTCTGGTAGCAGTGCGAACAGCGCCCCCGCAACGTCTGCGGGAGACATCATGGACCAACGCCGCGTTAACGCGCAGCGTAACGACTACCAGCGTCAGGGGGAATAACGATGCGTAAGTCAGTTATCGCGATCATCATCATCGTGCTGGTAGTGCTCTACACCTCCATTTTTGTGGTGAAAGAGGGTGAGCGCGGCATTTCACTGCGCTTTGGTAAAGTTCTGCGCGACGATGACAACAAACCATTGGTGTTTGCGCCAGGCCTGCACTTCAAACTGCCATTTATTGAATCGGTTAAAATGCTGGATGCCCGTATCCAGACCATGGATAACCAGGCGGATCGCTTTGTCACTAAAGAGAAGAAAGATCTGATCGTCGACTCCTACATTAAGTGGCGCATCAGTGATTTCAGCCGCTACTATCTGGCGACCGGCGGCGGTGACGTCTCCCAGGCAGAAGTTCTGCTGAAACGTAAGTTCTCTGACCGTCTGCGTTCTGAAATCGGCCGTCTGGATGTGCGTGACATCGTGACCGACTCCCGTGGTCGTTTGACGCTGGAAGTGCGCGATGCGCTGAACTCCGGTTCCGCGGGTACTGAAGATGAAGTGTCGACCCCGGCGGCAGATGATGCGATTGCCAAGGCCGCTGAACGCGTCACCGAAGAAACGAACGGTAAAGTACCGGTCATTAACCCGAACAGTATGGCAGCGTTAGGTATTGAAGTGGTGGATGTGCGTATCAAGCAGATCAACCTGCCGACCGAAGTGTCCGAGGCGATTTACAACCGTATGCGCGCCGAGCGTGAAGCGGTAGCCCGTCGTCACCGTTCGCAAGGTCAGGAAGAGGCGGAAAAACTGCGCGCCACTGCGGATTACGAAGTGACCAAAACGTTGGCGGAATCTGAGCGTCAGGGGCGTATCCTGCGCGGTGAAGGCGATGCGGAAGCGGCGAAGCTGTTCGCCGATGCCTTTAGCCAGGATCCGGACTTTTATGCCTTTATCCGTAGCCTGCGCGCGTATGAAAGCAGCTTCGAGAGCAACCAGGATGTGATGGTGCTCAGCCCGGACAGCGATTTCTTCCGTTATATGAAGACACCGAGTTCCGCGACACGCTAAGATAGCGTCAGCGGTTTTCATGATAAAAAAACCACCGCCCGATTTTAGGCGGTGGTTTTCTTTTTGGAAGGATCAGAAATGAATTCAACAATATGGCTTGCCCTGGCGCTGGTACTGGTGTTTGAAGGCCTTGGTCCGATGTTCTATCCGCGCGCATGGCGTCGTATGATCGCCTCCCTGAGTTTGCTGCCGGATCATATTTTGCGTCGTTTTGGCGGTGGGCTTGTGGTTGCGGGAGTGGTTATCTACTACATGTTGAGGAAAACGATTGGCTGAAGCAAAAGCGGTTATTTTGCTGTCATTTTGCCCGGAAAAAGTGCTGAATCTGAAAAAAAGCGGTGGTAGAATCCATTTTTAAGCAAACGGTGATTTTGAAAAATGGGTAACAACGTCGTCGTACTGGGCACCCAATGGGGTGACGAAGGTAAAGGGAAGATTGTCGATCTTCTGACTGAACGGGCTAAATATGTTGTGCGCTACCAGGGCGGTCACAACGCAGGCCATACTCTCGTAATCAACGGTGAAAAAACCGTCCTCCATCTTATTCCATCAGGCATTCTTCGTGAAAACGTCACCAGCATCATCGGTAACGGTGTCGTGCTGTCTCCAGCTGCGCTGATGAAAGAGATGAAAGAACTGGAAGACCGTGGTATCCCGGTTCGTGAACGTCTGCTGCTGTCTGAAGCATGCCCGTTAATCCTCGATTATCACGTTGCGCTGGACGTTGCGCGTGAAAAAGCGCGTGGCGCGAAAGCCATCGGCACCACGGGCCGTGGTATCGGGCCAGCATACGAAGACAAAGTTGCCCGTCGCGGTCTGCGCGTTGGCGACCTGTTCGATAAAGCGACTTTCGCCGATAAACTGAAAGAAGTGATGGAATACCACAACTTCCAGTTAGTGAACTTCTACAAAGTGGAAGCGGTTGACTACCAGAAAGTACTGGACGACGTGATGGCGATTGCTGACATCCTGACCGCTATGGTCGTCGATGTTTCCGATCTGCTGGATCAGGCGCGCAAACGCGGCGACTTCGTGATGTTTGAAGGCGCACAGGGTACGCTGCTGGATATCGACCACGGTACTTATCCGTACGTCACCTCTTCTAACACTACCGCAGGCGGCGTCGCCACTGGTTCCGGCCTTGGCCCACGTTATGTTGATTACGTACTGGGTATTATCAAAGCTTACTCTACGCGTGTGGGTGCGGGTCCGTTCCCGACTGAACTGTTCGATGATATCGGCGAGTTCCTGTGCAAACAGGGTAACGAATATGGCGCGACCACAGGTCGTCGTCGTCGCACCGGTTGGCTGGACACCGTTGCGGTGCGCCGTGCGGTGCAGATCAACTCCCTGTCTGGCTTCTGCCTGACCAAGCTGGATGTGCTGGATGGTTTGAAAGAAGTGAAACTCTGCGTGGGCTACCGCATGCCGGACGGCCGCGAAGTGACCACTACGCCGCTGGCAGCAGACAACTGGGAAGGTATTGAGCCGATTTATGAATCAATGCCAGGCTGGTCTGAATCGACGTTTGGTGTGAAAGAGCGCAGCGGTTTGCCACAGGCAGCGCTGAACTACATCAAACGTATTGAAGAACTTACCGGTGTGCCGATCGATATTATCTCTACCGGGCCGGATCGTACGGAAACGATGATCCTGCGTGACCCGTTCGACGCATAATGCTGTTCCGGGGCGTGTTGATCGCGCCCCGTCTCCTCGCTTTTTTTACCCTTCTGTTCAAATAAATTAGCGGCCTGACAGCTGGCTGGTTTATCATCAATAGAGTTAATACCTGTGGGTATCTCACCCTTTCCCATTTATTGAGGTTGATGTGCAGTTAACAAGCTTTACCGATTACGGTTTACGCGCCCTGATTTACATGGCGTCGCTGCCGGAAGGACAAATGACCAACATTACTGAAGTAACGGAAACGTATGGTGTGTCCCGTAATCATATGGTTAAGATAATCAATCAACTCAGTCGTGAAGGCTATGTCGCGGCCGTCCGTGGGAAAAACGGTGGGATTCGCCTGGGCAAACCGGCGCAGGATATTCGTATTGGTGATGTTGTGCGCTCCCTCGAACCCCTTTCGCTGGTCAATTGCAGCAGTGAATTCTGCCATATCACCAGCGCCTGTCGCCTCAAAATGGCGCTTTCCAAAGCCGTGAAAAGTTTTCTCAAGGAGCTGGATAACTACACGCTTGCCGATTTGGTTGAAGAGAATCAACCGCTTTACAAATTATTGCTGGTGGAATGACGAAAATTACCGCCAGAGCTGACAACGGAGGAACCGCAATGTCACAAGATCCTTTCCTCGAACGCGAATCTGAAAAATACACCAACCCCATTCCCAGCCGCGAATTCATCCTCGATCACTTAGCAAAACGTGAAAAACCCGCCAGCCGGGACGAACTGGCCGTTGAGTTGAACATCGAAGGCGAAGAACAAAACGAAGCGCTACGCCGCCGTCTGCGTGCCATGGAGCGCGACGGACAATTGGTCTTTACCCGCCGCCAGTGCTATGCCTTACCGGAACGCCTGGACCTGCTGAAAGGCGTGGTCATTGGCCACCGCGACGGCTACGGCTTCTTGCGCGTAGAAGGGCGTAAAGACGATCTCTACCTCTCCAGCGAACAGATGAAAACCTGCATCCATGGCGATCAGGTGCTGGCACAACCGCTTGGCGCGGATCGCAAAGGTCGCCGTGAAGCGCGCATTGTACGTATCCTGGTGCCGAAAACCAGCCAGATTGTTGGCCGCTACTTTACCGACGCCGGCGTGGGTTTTGTGGTGCCGGACGACAGCCGGTTGAGCTTTGATATCTTAATCCCCCCGGAAGAGATCATGGGCGCTCGCATGGGCTTCGTAGTGGTGGTGGAGCTGACGCAGCGACCGACCCGTCGCACCAAAGCGCTGGGGAAAATCGTCGAAGTGCTTGGCGATAATATGGGAACCGGCATGGCAGTGGATATGGCGCTGCGCACCCATGAAATTCCCTACCTGTGGCCGACAGAAGTTGAAAAAGAGATTGCCGGGCTGAAAGAGCAGGTGCCGGAAGAAGCAAAAGTGGGCCGCGTGGATTTACGCGATCTGCCGCTCGTTACCATCGACGGCGAAGATGCTCGCGACTTTGATGACGCCGTGTTCTGCGAGAAAAAACGCGGCGGTGGCTGGCGCTTATGGGTAGCAATTGCCGATGTGAGTTACTACGTGCGTCACGGCACTGCGCTGGACAACGAAGCACGCAACCGCGGCACGTCGGTCTACTTCCCGTCGCAAGTGGTGCCGATGCTGCCGGAAGTGCTCTCTAACGGTCTGTGCTCTCTGAACCCGCAGGTGGATCGGTTGTGTATGGTCTGCGAAATGACCATCTCAGCAAAAGGCCGTTTAACCGGCTTTAAATTCTACGAAGCGGTGATGAGTTCGCACGCGCGGCTGACCTATACCAAAGTGTGGCATATCCTTCAGGGCGATCAGGATCTGCGCGAGCAATATGCGCCGCTGGTGAAGCACATTGAAGAGCTGCATAACCTGTATAAAGTCCTCGACCAGGCGCGTGCAGAACGTGGCGGCATCTCGTTTGAAAGCGAAGAAGCGAAGTTTATCTTCAATGCTGAGCGTCGCATCGAACGCATTGAACAGACCCAGCGCAACGATGCGCACAAACTGATTGAAGAGTGCATGATCCTCGCCAATATCTCCGCCGCGCGCTTTGTGGAGAAAGCCAGCGAGCCTGCGCTGTTCCGTATTCACGATAAACCCTCTAACGACGCGATCACGGCGTTCCGCAGTGTGCTCGCTGAGCTCGGTCTGGAACTGCCTGGCGGCAACAAACCCGAGCCGCGCGACTATGCGGAGCTGCTGGAGTCGATTGCCGATCGCCCGGATCATGAGATGCTGCAAACCATGCTGCTGCGCTCTATGAAACAGGCGATCTACGATCCGGAAAACCGCGGCCACTTTGGGCTGGCGCTGCAATCCTACGCACACTTTACTTCACCGATTCGCCGTTACCCGGATCTGTCGTTGCACCGCGCCATTAAATATCTGCTGGCGAAAGAGCAGGGGCTGAAAGGCAACAGCACCGAAACCGGCGGCTGGCATTACAGCATGGAAGAGGTGCTGCAACTGGGCCAGCACTGTTCGATGACCGAACGTCGCGCTGATGAAGCCACGCGTGAAGTGTCGGACTGGCTGAAATGCGACTTTATGCAGGATCAGGTAGGCAACATCTTCCCGGGTGTGATCGCCAGCGTGACCGGCTTTGGTTTCTTTGTGCGCCTGGATGATCTCTTTATTGATGGTCTGGTGCATGTCTCTTCGCTGGATAATGACTACTATCGCTTTGACCAGATTGGTCAGCGTTTGATTGGCGAATCCGGCGGGCAGACTTACCGTTTGGGCGACCGCGTGCAGGTGAAAGTCGAAGCGGTCAATATGGACGAGCGTAAGATCGACTTCTCGCTGATCTCCAGCGAACGCGGTCCGCGCAATGTCGGTAAAACCGAGCGTGAACGCAGCAAGAAAGGCCCGGCAGGAAAAAAAGTCGCCGGGAAAAAACCGCCGCGCCGCCAGATGGGCAAAAAGGTGAACTTTGAGCCGGACAGCGCCTTCCGCGGCGAACCGGGGAAAGGCAAACCGAAAAAAGCCAAAAAACCGTCGGCGAAGACGCAAAAAATCGCCGCCGCCACCAAAGCAAAACGTGCGGCGAAAAAGAAAGTCGCGCAGTAATATTCCCGAACCCCTTCCTGTGAAGGGGTTTTTTTATGGTTAGTTATTTTCTGCAAATCGATATTTAGTATTTATCGTTAGTCTGCGCAGCCAGATGTATATAGTGAATACCCATCTCTTATTCACCGAATAAAAAACCGAAGCCTTTTCGCTTCGGCATATCTCTGTTTTGCAAGGAGCGATTATGCATCTGGCCCGTTTTCCCCGCCTGACATTAGGTCATTTTCCAACGCCGTTGGAACCGCTGAATAATCTAAGCGCATTACTGGGTGGCCCCAAATTATGGATCAAACGCGACGACGCCACGGGTCTTGCGACCGGCGGCAATAAAACCCGCAAACTGGAGTTCTTACTGGCGGATGCGCTGGCCTTAAACGCCGACGTCATTATTACCCAGGGAGCGACACAATCGAACCATGTGCGTCAGACCATTGCCGCTGCGGCGAAACTCGGGTTACCGACCAAAGTGCTGCTGGAAAAGCGGGTAACGGATTTTGGCGAAGCGTATCAGCGTTCCGGCAACATCCTGCTGGATGAGTTATTGGGTGGCGAGATCGTTGCTCATCTGCCGGGCGGTACGGATATGCAGCAGGCCATGGAAGAGCTGGCGCAACAGCTGCGCGAGCAAGGGCACAACCCGTATGTCATTCCCGGTGGCGGTTCAAATCCAATCGGTGCGCTGGGCTATGTTGCCTGTGCGGAAGAGCTGCTGTTCCAGTCATCCCAGCTACGTTTGCGCATTGACAGCGTGGTGCATGCTACTGGCAGCACCGGTACACAAGCCGGGCTGGTGGCTGGGTTTAGCGCCACCAATAGCCAGGTGCCGGTACTGGGCATCAGCGTTCGCGCGCCGAAAGCGAAGCAGGAAGAGAATGTCTGGACGCTGGCATCACGTACTCGCGAACTGCTTGGCGTGAAGGGGGAGCTGCCGCGCGAAGCGGTGGTGGCTAACAGCGATTACGTGGGCGATGGCTACGGTCTGCCAACAGAAAGCATGCTGGAAGCGCTGACGCTGTTTGCCCGTCACGAAGGTATTTTGCTTGATCCGGTCTACTCCGGAAAAGGCGCCGCCGGGCTTATTGATTTGATCCGTAAAGGCCACTTTAGTCGTGACGAAAACGTGGTGTTTATTCACACAGGCGGTTCGGCCGGATTATTTGGTTATCGTCAGGTGCTGGAGGCGCACGTCCGCCATGGCTAAGCCTTTTTTGCTTGGCGTGCTGGGCGGCATGGGGCCGCTTGCCACCCTGGATTTCCAGCAAAAATTGCTGGATGCCACTCCCGCTGACAGCGATCAGCAGCAACTGCCATCGGTGGTCTGGAATGTGCCGCAGGTCGCCGACAGGCAAAAAGCCCTCGCCGGGAGGGGGCCATCACCGTTGCCGCAATTACTGCTCGGTATCGAAAAGCTTAATCAGGCTGGTGTCAGCCATATTGTGATCCCCTGTAATACGGCGCATCACTGGTTTGATGAACTCAGTTACGCCAGCGCGGCACCGTTGCTGCATATTGTTGATGCCACCCTTGAAGGGCTGGTGGCGCTGCCGCAAAAACCACAGCGGGTAGGGCTGGTTGCCACACAAGGGACGCTGGATGCGGGTTGGTACCAGCGTGCGCTGGCGCAGAAGGGCATGGAGGTGTTGCTGCCTACCGCTGACGAGTTGCAGCAGTGGTTTGTGCCGGGGTGTTATGCGGTGAAGCGCGGTGCGTTGCGTGAAGGCGGCGAGTTGCTGAGTTTACAGGCGCAGGCACTTCTGGCTCGCGGTGCTGAGCAATTGCTACTGGCCTGTACCGAGGTGCCACTTGCGCTGCGTACGGTAGCCGCGCCGTTTCTTTCTCTGACCCACGATCCGGCGCAGTTACTGGCGCAGCGCTGTGCGGAAATATGGCTTGAATATCG
This sequence comes from Kosakonia oryzendophytica, assembly GCF_900094925.1. Classification (GTDB taxonomy): domain Bacteria; phylum Pseudomonadota; class Gammaproteobacteria; order Enterobacterales; family Enterobacteriaceae; genus Kosakonia; species Kosakonia oryzendophytica. The sequence continues at coordinate 200,158 of NZ_FMAY01000002.1, forward strand.
TCATTCTTATTTCCCGCATACCCAAAGCAATAATTGGAATAAATAAAAGAGCCGCCAGTGGATATAGTGATCCAGCGCTAATAATGTCGTTTTTTAAAGGTTAAATAAAATGAAAAAAGGTCTCTGCTTATTATTGGCAGCGGGTAGCTTATGGGCCAACACCAGCTTCGGCGCCACGCCGACGGAAGTCCGTGTCGCGTATAGCGGCGGTTCACAAGTATTAATGCTGGCAAAAGCCGACGGCTCGCTGGATAAAGCCTTACACAGCCCGGTGAAATGGGTGCAATTTGCCTCTGGTGCCGATGCGTTAAATTATTTCGCCAGTAACGCTATCGATATTGCCAATTTCGGCTCCAGCCCGGCGACTGCGGGTATTGTGCGAAAACTGCCGGTGGAAATTATCGGTGTATCGGGGGTGATTGCCAGTTATGAACGTTTAATTGGCAAAGATGGCATCAACACTATCCGTGATATCGAAGGTAAGCGAGTGGCTTACCCGCCAAACTCTACTGCGCAATATGCGCTGGAAGCGGCGATAAGCGTTAACAAACTCGACCGCAGTAAAATAACGCTGTTGCCGCTGCGCCCGGCAGAGATGGTTGCGGCATGGAAACGCGGTGATATTGATGCCGGTTACGTTTGGGCACCGTTTGCCCAGGAACTGGAAGCTTCCGGTGGGCATCAGGTGTTCGCCACCAAAGATCTGCAAAAAGCGGGTTACCTGATTTACAACAACTATGTGGTGCGTAAAGCCTTCGCGGAGCAGTACCCGGACGCGGTGACGGCGTTCCTGCGTGTACATCAGCAGAAAGTGGATGAGTTCAAGAAAGATCCCGAACGTGCCGCTGCGATTGTCGCGAAAGAGGTGGGGGCACCAGTGACCACAGCCGCTAACACCCTCGGCGGGCTGGAATACCCGTCGCTGAGCGAACAAGGGACGGCAGCGTGGCTGGGTAACGGCACGCACACCTCCGACAGCGGTATTGGTAAAGCGTTGAGCAAGACCTCCGATTTCCTTGCCGGGATCGGTGAACTGCGTAAGCGCGATATCCCGGCCAACTGGGATGCGGCGATCGACTCCCGTTATATTCGCGACGCGGCGGCTACCGCGCAATGAAATTGAGTCAGCATATCGCTATCAGCGTGCTGTCGGTGGCGGTTTTCTTCATGCTCTGGCAAGTGGCGGCGACCCGGCAGTGGGTCGATCCACTGCTATTACCGTCATTGACCGACATTGGCCTCACGGCGGAAGAGCTGCTGGCGGACGGTTACCGGCAGGTGCCGCTGTGGCAGCATATTGTCGTAAGTCTGGCGCGTGCGCTGAGCGCTTTTGCCGTCGCCATTGCGATGGGTATTCCGCTAGGGCTGTTGATGGGGTTATCCGACGGTTTGTCCGCTGTGCTTAACCCCTTTGTGCAGTTTCTGCGGCCATTGCCGAAAATCGCCCTGATCCCGCTGGCGGTGGTATGGCTGGGGATTGGAGAAGCCTCGAAATTTTTCCTCATCTTTATCGCCACCTTCTTAAGCGTCGTGGTCGGCGCCAGCGCGGCGGTAGAGCGCATCGGCCGGGCACGTATCCGCGTAGCGCAAACCCTCGGCGCATCCAGGAGGCAGATTTTCCTGCGTGTGGTACTGCCGGATGCGCTGCCGGAACTGTTTACCACCGTACGTCTGTCGATTGGCATCGGCTGGACCTCGCTGATTGCGGCCGAAATGGTGGCGGCCAGTTCTGGCCTGGGGTGGATGGTGATCAACGCCAGCTCTTATCTGCGCACCGACATTGTGATGCTCGGCATTTTGCTGCTGGGCGGCATTGGCTATTTACTGGATTTATTACTGCTGGGGCTGCAACGGTGGTTAGCGCCCTGGGCGGGGAAAGAGTGATGACGGCACATATCGCACTGGAAAATGTCTCCCTGACGTTTGCCGCTAAACCACAGCCGTTTACGGTGCTGGAAGATATTTCGCTGGCGTTGTCGCCAGGGGAATTTGTCGTGCTGCTTGGGCCATCCGGCTGTGGAAAATCCACCATCCTTAACCTGGTGGCGGGGTTTACAAAGCCAGACAGCGGGCAGGTGCTGGCAGGCGGTCAGACGGTGCAACAACCCGGCCCCTCGCGGGGGATGATTTTCCAGCAGCCGAACCTGTTTCCGTGGTTATCGGTGCTGGATAACGTCACATTTGGCCCGCGGTTAGGAAAACATCACAAAGCGGAGGTGAACGCCCGGGCGCTGGAGTGGCTGGCGCGCGTTGGACTTAAAGGGTTTGAGCACCATGCGCCGTGGCAGCTCTCTGGCGGTATGAAACAGCGGGTGGCGCTGGCGCGCGCCTGGTTGCCCGGCCCGGATGTGCTGCTGCTGGATGAGCCGTTCGGCGCACTGGATGCACAAACGCGGCTGATGATGCAGGAGCTGCTGCGCGAAGCATGGCTGGAAACCCGTACCACGCTGCTGTTTGTGACCCATGATGTGGAAGAAGCGCTGTTTCTCGCCGACCGCATTCTGGTTATGTCGGCGCGGCCGGGCAAGATCGTTGAGGAAATTACGTTGCCGTTTGGCCGTGACCGGGACATTGAAACCCTTGTCGGACATCCGCAATACGGCGCTATCAAGCAGCATGTCCTGCACCGGGTCAGGCTGGAGGCGAAACGGCACCTGAGTTAGCGCGGGCGGGTGGTTCGTTCTGGGGCGTGTGTCGGGTATAATGGCGCCAGGTGATGACAATCACAGCCCAATAACGCGGCGCAAACCGCCCCAAATGAGTACCATCAATGAGTGAAATGATTTACGGCATCCACGCGGTGCAGGCCCTGTTGGAGCGCGCTCCGGAGCGTTTTCAGGACGTTTTTATTCTGAAAGGCCGCGAAGACAAACGTCTGCTGCCGCTGATCCACGCACTGGAAGCGCAAGGCGTGGTGATCCAGGTGGCGAGTCGCCAGTATCTGGATGAAAAAAGCGAAGGTGCGGTTCATCAGGGGATCATTGCACGCGTGAAACCGGGGCGTCAGTATCAGGAAAACGATCTGCCGGATCTGATCGCCAGTCTCGATCAGCCGTTCCTGTTGATCCTGGATGGCGTCACCGATCCGCATAACCTTGGCGCATGTTTGCGTAGCGCAGATGCGGCGGGCGTGCATGCGGTGATTGTGCCGAAAGACAAATCCGCTCAACTGAATGCCACCGCGAAAAAAGTCGCCTGTGGCGCGGCGGAAAGCGTACCGCTGATCCGCGTAACCAACCTTGCCCGCACGATGCGTCTGCTGCAGGAAGAGAATATCTGGATCGTTGGTACCGCCGGTGAAGCAGACCATACTCTGTTCCAGAGCAAAATGACTGGCCGTCTGGCGCTGGTGATGGGCGCTGAAGGCGAAGGTATGCGCCGCCTGACCCGCGAGCACTGCGATGAGCTGATCAGCATCCCGATGGCGGGAAGCGTTTCGTCGCTGAACGTCTCGGTCGCCACAGGCATCTGTCTGTTTGAAGCCGTGCGCCAACGCGGTTTGTAAGCGGCGAAGTACAGAGAAACCACCCTTATTCGGGTGGTTTTTTTTACCGTTAACGCTGGTACTATTCGCGGGCAGGTATTTCACCCTTATTGCGATGAAATGATCAGGATAGAAAAGATGGCATGGACTGTAGAAACACTGAGCGCAGCATTATTACAATCAGCAACGCTGGACGTAAATATTCAACGCGAAGCGGACGCTTTAATTCTGACGCTGGATGATTACGGCGACTTACAACTCAACGTGCTGCTGACCTCCCGGCAAATCATTATCGAAACCTATATTTGCCCGCTGAACGAAATTAAGCATCAGGATGCGTTTAATGCCTTCCTGCTGCGCAACCAAAAACTGTTACCGTTATCTTCTGTTGGCATCTCGCCTGTCGGCGGCGAAGAGTACTATGTCGCGTTCGGCGCACTGTCACTCAACTCGTCGATCGACGATATTCTGCTGGAAATCACCACGCTTGCTGAAAATGCGCTGGATCTCGCTGAATTAACAGATGATGTTACCCAATAACTGAGCTGGGAGTGATGGTATGGGAATTTTAAAAAGCCTCTTTACGCTGGGTAAATCGTTTATTGCTCAGGCGGAAGAGTCGATTGAAGAAACGCAGGGCGTACGCATGCTGGAACAGCATATTCGCGATGCGCGCACGGAACTGGATAAGGCAGGAAAATCCCGCGTTGACCTGCTGGCGCGCGTGAAACTGAGTAACGACAAGCTGGACGATCTGCGCGAGCGTAAAGCCAGTCTTGAGGCGCGTGCGCTGGAAGCGATGGCGAAAAATGTCGATGCGGCGCTGCTCAACGAGGTTGCAACGGAAATCGCCCGTCTGGAAAACGCCATTACTGCGGAAGAGCAGGTGCTGAGCAACCTTGAAACGTCACGCGATGCGGTTGAAAAAGCGGTCACGGCGACGGCGCAACGCATTGAGCAGTTTGAGCAGCAATTGGAAGTGATTAAAGCGACTGAAGCAATGCAGCGTGCGCAGCAGGCGGTGACGACGTCCACTGTTGGCGCATCTAACAATGTGGCGACGGCGGCAGAATCGCTAAAACGTCTGCAAACGCGTCAGGCTGAACGTCAGGCGCGACTGGATGCGGCCACCCAACTTGAAAAAGTGGCTGACGGGCGCGATCTGGATGAAAAACTCGCGCAGGCAGGCATTGGCGGCAGCGATAAAACCTCCGCGCAGGATGTACTGGCCCGACTGCAACAGCAACAAAAACAGTGATGCTCTCTTTTCTTAAAAACCTGCTGGGGCGGCCTGATGCGGCGGCCCCGGAAAGAGGTCCGCTTGGATTGCATCTGCACGCCGGGTTTACCATTGATACGCTGCTGTTTCGTTTGTGCGAAGAGGAATTGTTGGTCACGCTGCCCGGCGAAGAGTACACCATTGGCGCTTGCGGCAGCTTTGACCTGGGCGCAGGGTGCATGATCCACCGTTACTACACCACCGGCGATGAGTTCCTGCAAATCAGCACCTCTGGCGGTCTGGAAACCAGCAATATCGATGATATCAAGCTGTTCGTGTATGAAGAGAGCGCCGGTGTTTCCGGTGAGAAAACCTGGCGGGAGATGCTGAGCGCAAAAACCATGGGCAAGCCGTCGTTATGTTGGCGCGATTGCCTGTGGCAGCGCGTGTTTAATGCGGAAGAGCGCGCCGATATCGAGCCGATTTATACGCTGGAAACCGTCAACAACCCGGCTGGAGCATGCTGGGAAGTGCATAACTTTATGATGGCCTATCAGCGAGAAGTCACCGACGGTGTGTTTGAGTATCTCTTGCTGAACGGCGAAGAGACGTTTAATGAACAAAATCAGCCCGAGTGGATCTATTCGCGCGCGCTGGGTGTCGATATTCCCCTGACATCATTAAAGATCATAGGATAATTATGGGAACGGAAATTCATATTCTGGGTTCACTGCTGGCATTTGGTTCGTATTTCTTTATTGGCATCGCCATGGTGCTCTTTTTTCTTTTTGTTTATACGCATATTACACCCCATGACGAATGGCGGTTAATTAAAGAGAACAATATCGCCGCGTCGTTAGCATTCAGTGGTTCACTGTTGGGGTATATTATTCCTCTTTCCAGTGCAGCTATTAACTCTGTCAGCATTCCGGATTATTTAATCTGGGGCTTTATTGCACTGGTGGTGCAATTAATGGTCTACGGTGGTGTACGTCTGTATATGCCGAATCTGAGTGATAAAATTATTAACGGTAACACTGCCGCCGGGGTGTTTATGGGGGCGGCAGCGCTGGCGGGCGGAATTTTTAATGCCGCCTGCATGACATGGTAATGGACAAATCATGGCCAGAAAGAGAAAGACCCGGCAAAAAAATTATATTCTGTCGCCAGCGCAAAGCCGCAGCCAGCGCTCGCTTTTGTCACCGCCGAAAGAGCGTAAAAGCGGGCAATATCTGACACTGGCAATTATGGGCGGAGCCGCTTTCTTTGCGTTAAAAGGCTGCAGCGATCATAAAGATGATAACGATGGTGACGGCGTTTATTACACCTCCCAGCAGGATTGCGTCGACGACGGTAATACTGCGCAGGTGTGTAATGATGCGTGGAATAATGCGCGCATGAGCTTTGAGCAAGAAATCCCGACGAATATGTCGCAGCCCGCGTGCGTGCAGCAATATGATCATTGCTACTACGACAATATCGGTCAGCGCTGGATGCCAGTACTCAGCGGTTTTTTACTCAGTAAAGCCATCAGAAAAGACCGCGATGAGCAGTATAGCTACAGCAGCGGCGGCTCTATGTACTCTTCCCGCCCGGTGTGGCGTAACAGCGATGGCGACTATAGCTGGCGCTCCGGCGGCAGCACCAGTAATACCAGTGCGGGCAGCCACTATGGATACACCACCAAAAAGGCGACCACTTTTTCCCGTGGTGGTTTCGGGCGCTCCTCCAGCGCACGCGGAAGCTGGGGAGGATAACGATGCTACGACATGATGTTGCTGTTCGCCCCGGGCTTGAACGGATTGCTCGCGATCATGGTTTCGACTTCCATATTATTGATAACGAAATCTACTGGGACGAAAGTCGGGCGTACCGTTTTACGTTGCGGCAAATTGAGGAACAGATCGAAAAACCCACGGCAGAGTTGCATCAAATGTGCCTTGAAGTGGTGGATCGCGCCGTAGCCGATGAAGCTGTCCTGACACAGTTGGCCATCCCACCGCTCTACTGGGATGCCATTGCTGATAGCTGGCGCAGCCGCGATCCTTCGCTCTACGGGCGTATGGATTTTGTCTGGTGCGGCAAGGAGCCGGTGAAGTTGCTGGAATATAATGCCGACACGCCAACATCGCTGTACGAATCCGCTTATTTCCAGTGGCTCTGGATGGAAGATTCCCGGCGCAGCGGCGTTATCCCTCGCGATGCCGATCAGTACAATGCTATCCAGGATAAGCTGATCGCCCGTTTTGCTGAGATACAGGGGCGCCATCCGCTCTATTTTTGTTGCTGTAAAGATACTGAGGAAGATCGTGGAACGGTGCTTTATCTGGAGGATTGTGCGCGTCAGGCGGGTCTGGATACACGCTTTATCTACATCGACGATCTCGGGCTGGGTCTTGGCGGCGTGTTGACGGATCTGGATGACAATGTCATTCGTCAGGCCTTCAAGCTCTATCCGCTGGAATGGATGATGCGCGACGAGAACGGCCCCTTGCTCTGTAAGCGCCGTGAGCAGTGGCTGGAGCCGCTATGGAAGAGCATTCTCAGCAATAAGGGGTTATTACCTCTGCTGTGGCGTTATTTCCCTCACCATCCCAACCTGCTGCCTGCGTGGTTTGATGGCGAAAAGCCGCTGCTGGCACCGGGTGCAAGCTATGTGCGTAAGCCGCTGTTTTCCCGCGAGGGGGGGAATGTCACCATCCTCGACGGTGCGCATAACGTCATTGATCACGAAGATGGCGATTATGGTAACGAGCCGATGATTTTCCAGGCTTTTCAGCCGCTACCGCGTTTTGGTGACAGCTACACATTGATTGGTAGTTGGGTGGTGGATGATGAAGCCGTTGGTATGGGCATCCGCGAAGACTGCTCGTTGATCACCAAAGATACCTCCCGTTTTATTCCGCATTATATCGCCGGGTAACTCCGCTTAGCTGCAGGCCCGGTGGCATCAGTGCAGCCGGGCGCATTGTGCTGGCACTCTTGCTGAATTATGTGAGTTGTTTCACGAATGTAGGGTGCAAAATCGTTGCCTTGTGACTCTACTCCCAGGCAGTGTTTGCTCGGGCTGTCCATACTTATAGCGACTGCCACTGACGGAGGGACACAGCATGCAATGGCAAACGCATACGGTTTTCAATCAACCGACTCCCTTACATAACAGCAACTTATTCCTTTCTGACCGCGCACTGTATGATGCCGCGCTGCGCGAAGGCGCAGCATGGGATGCTGAACTGCTTGCCAGCATCGGCCAGCAGTTGGGCACGGCGGAGTCGCTCGAACTTGGACGACTGGCTAACGCCAATCCGCCGGAATTACTCCGCTACGACGCCACCGGCGCGCGACTCGACGATGTACGCTTTCACCCTGCCTGGCATTTGCTGATGCAGGGCATGTGCGCCAATCGTGTGCACAATCTGGCATGGGAAGAGGACGCACGCAGCGGATCGTTTGTCGCCCGTGCCGCGCGTTTTGTGCTGCATGCGCAGGTGGAATCCGGCACCCTTTGCCCCATCACCATGACGTTCGCTGCCATCCCCTTGCTGGTGCAGTCGCTACCAAAATCTTTTCACGGCTGGCTAAAACCGCTGCTCAGTGATCGTTACGATCCTCATCTGCTGCCTGGTGACCAGAAACGCGGATTGCTGATCGGCATGGGGATGACCGAGAAGCAGGGGGGATCAGATGTACTGAGTAACACCACCCGGGCAGAAAAGAGCGGTGATACGTACCGGCTGACCGGGCATAAATGGTTTTTCTCGGTTCCGCAAAGCGATGCGCACCTTGTACTGGCACAGGCAAAAGGCGGGCTCTCCTGCTTCTTTGTTCCCCGTTTTTTACCCGATGGTCAGCGCAACAACGTACGGCTGGAACGTCTGAAAGACAAACTCGGTAACCGTTCCAACGCCAGCAGCGAGGCTGAGTTTTACGATGCCAGCGGTTGGTTGCTGGGGGAAGAGGGTGAAGGGGTGCGGCAGATCCTGAAAATGGGCGGTCTGACGCGCCTTGACTGCGCGCTCGGTAGCCATGGTCTGATGCGTCGCGCGTTTTCCGTGGCGCTGTATCATGCCCATCAGCGGCAGGCATTCGGCAAAAACCTTGTCGATCAACCGATGATGCGGGAAGTACTCAGTCGTATGGCGCTACAACTGGAAGGGCAAACCGCCATGCTGTTTCGCCTGGCCCGCGCCTGGGACAACCGCGCGGATGAGCGGGAAGCATTGTGGGCACGGCTGTTTACGCCGGTGGCGAAATTCGCTGTCTGCAAAGCGGGTATTCCTTTTGTGGCTGAAGCGATGGAAGTGCTGGGCGGTATCGGTTACTGCGAAGAGAATGAACTGCCTCGCCTTTATCGCGAGATGCCGGTCAACAGCATCTGGGAGGGCTCCGGAAACGTCATGTGTCTGGACGTGCTGCGCGTGTTGGGTAAGCAACCGGGTGCGGTGGCGCTGCTGGTGGATGAGTTTGGCGCGGTGAAAGGCCAGGATCGTCACTTTGATCGTGCGTGGCGGCAACTGCAACAACGGTTGCGTAAACCGGATGAGGCTCAAGGGCGCGAAGTGGCGCAACAGCTGTGGTTACTGGGCGTCGGAGCGCAGATGCTGCAACACGCATCACCGCCGATGGCACAGGCGTGGTGTCGGCTGATGCTGGATACCCGCGGCGTGTCGCCAGTTGACGGGCAGGTACAAAACGACCTGCTGCTTCGCGCCACGGGTGGGGCCTGTTAGTCCATTTTCAAGCGGAACAGGCTCACCAGTTCCGTCAGATGCGCACCTTTTTCCCGCAACGTCCGGGCGGTTTCCTCACTTTGGGAAACCCGTCCGGCGTTGATGTGCGTGGCATCGCCGATATGTGTCATGGCCAGGTTCACCTGGTTGATACCTGCGGATTGTTCATGTGAGGCCTGGTTAATCTCATGCACAAGCTGATTGATATTGCCCATATGGCTGATGATCGACTGCATTGCCACACGTGTTGCCTCCGACTGCGCATGCCCTTCGCCCACTTTTTTCAGCGTATCGCCAATCAGCGCTTCAATCTCTTTTACCGCGTTGGCGCTGCGCGCGGCCAGCGCTCGCACTTCCTGCGCCACCACGGCGAACCCTTTGCCGTGTTCCCCTGCGCGGGCGGCTTCTACGGCGGCGTTCAGCGCCAGGATATTGGTCTGGAAGGCAATGGATTCAATCACATGGGTAATGTCGGCGATGCGCTGTGACGCGCCGCGAATGTCTTCCATGGTCGCGACTGAGTTATCCACGGTTTCACCGCCTTTTTTCACCGCGTCAGTGGTTTCATTCACCAGATGCTGAGTTTGCTCCATATTGGCTGCATTCTGTTGCACTGTTGCGGTCAGTTGCTCGAGGCTGGCCGATGTCTCCTCCACGCTGCTGGCCTGCTTGTTGATCTGCTCACTAATCTCACCGCTGTCTGCAGCCAATGCGGAGGTGCCCAGATTGATCTCTGCTGCGGACTCACGGACTTGTAACACGATTTTATGCAGACCGTCGCCGATGCCGTTGATCGCCGCGATCAACTGACCGACTTCATCATGACGATCGACATTCAGCGTGGCGCGCAGATCGCCGTCGGCATAACGTTGAGCCAGATCGATCACACTGCGTAACGGGCGGGTCAGCCAGCGGCGAATGATCACCACAAAGAGTACGGCAAAGAGCAGCGAAATCACGACGCCCGCCAGCAGGAATTGATTACGCATGCGGGTCACATCGCTCAGCAAGATCTCTTTATCGACTTCGCCGACCACCGTCCAGTTCCAACCGGGCAGGGCTGTGTAAGACATCATTAATGTACGGCCCGTGGCATCCTGGCGTGCCAGTGTGCCGCTGCTGTTTTTCAGCAGGGTTTGCAAATCCTTGTCGTCCCACTGCGGGCGTTTGCCTTCGTCGGTGTCGTGGAACAGATAATTACCGTAGTTCTTGCCTTCGTTACGGTCGATCACAAAGAAATGACCGCTGTCGCCCAGCTTACGGCCGAGAATCTTATTACGCATCACGTCCCAGGAGCGGGTAATATCCACGCCGACAAACAGGATCGCAATGGTGTTGCCGCTGGCATCTTTGACCGGTTGATACTGGGTGATATAGCGCTTACCGAATAACAGCGCCAGGCCACGATAAAGCTCACCTTGCATCAGCGACGCGAATGCCGGGCTGGCGGGATCCAGTTTGGTGCCAATCGCGCGATCGCCATTCTCTTTGCGCAGCGAGGTCGCGACACGTACAAAGTCATTACCGCTGCGTACAAACAGCGTGGCAATGGCGCCCGTACGGTTCAGGAAGTCATCAGGGATCGCGTTATTGTTGTGCAGTTCGGTGTCGCCGGCCTTAAGCAGTGGCACATCAATGCCATTGATTTCGCGGCGCTGTTGCGTATCGATACTCAGTGGCTGCGGCAGAAAACTGCTAAACAAGCGCGTGTAGCTTTCTACCTCTTCACTAAGACTGCTGTTGAACATTTCCACCATATCCACCACGCCGGTGGACTGGTTATGCAGGTCTTCCATAGCCAGCGTTTCCAGTTGTTGGCTGGCTTTATTGCTCATCAGAAAAGTGAATAAAAGGAAAAGCGTTGCAACGCTTGCGCCAGTCAGCAGCGACAATTTTGCACCAAGGCCGGTGCGATGAAAGAAGGCGCTCATAATTTGTCCGTTGATCTGTGGGTGAGGCTCCTTCAACGGCACAAAGCGGATAACATTTAGCACATCAATGTAACAAGATGTAACATTGCGATTTCTTTACAATAACATAATCTTAGGGAAGGCAGGGGAATAAAAAAGCCACCTGATTTAGGTGGCTTTTTGGGGGGTCAGGCATACAGAATGGCCTGCACCCGCCAGTTGTCAACCTGTTGATCTTCCTGCATTCGGACGATGCGATACCAGGAGGCTCCTTGCTCATCCGCTTTTAAGGCGATAACACGCTCCACGTCTTGTAGGCTCCCTGAGACATTGTTGACGGAGATCAGGCCGATTTCATTCAGCCCCGTCACGCAGTCTGCGCTGGCGAACTCTGCGGGCTGCGCTGTTGTATTAAGCATCCCTGTAGAAAGCAACAGTGAGTTTAAGGCAAGAGATCGTTTCATAGTCAGCTCCATTTTACGTTACCCCGAGACATTGCAGGGCATTCCATCGCACAACGGATTCCATCTCATCCTATTGTGCACAGGAGAACATCAATGGACGCAAAGCAGTGTAAATATCCTGAAAATCAATGCCTCGCTACTGTCGGTACAACAGGGCGCGTCCGTACCAGCGGCCGGGAATGATGGTGTCATCCAGCATCTGAATAACGTAATAATTCGCGTCTGCGGCGGCGGCCTTGGCCTTGATTTCACGTTCCACATCCATAGGAGATCCCAATACGGCAGCGCTCACCGAGCCGATTTCCCGCAGGCCCTGCGTCTGGTTGCGACGAATTTCCTGCGGATGGTCGCTGACCGGCGGCGCGGGTTGCGGGTTGCCGTTCAGTACTGAACAGGCGCTTAACAACAGAACAAGCAGTACCGGTAGCAAGACACGCACTGTTTTCTCCCTTCTCCTGATAGCCATAGTGTAGTTCCTGATAAATTTCCCTTAGAGGGGAATGTTCCCGAACTGTTAGCTCGAGCACTAATTTCGAATGAAAGTATCCAGAAAGCGTAACCTATCTCTCAACGTCGCTAAATCCATAGATGAATTCAGACTTGCACCGCGTGTTCGCGGGTGGCATACCTGCACTATAGATCAAGGAGAGTGCGATGATTGAGCTTCAGACTGAACAATTTGCCGACGTGGAAGCGCTCCATGCTTTTCCGGCGGGAAAACAGGCGCAGCCGCTTCCCTGTGTGGTTTTTTATCACGGTTTCACCTCATCAAAACTGGTCTACAGCTATTTTGCTGTGGCGCTGGCGCAGGCTGGTTTTCGCGTCATCATGCCTGATGCGCCGGACCACGGCGCACGGTTTAGCGGCGATGTGCAACATCGGCTTGGCCAGTTCTGGCAAATCCTCCGCGGCAATATTGAAGAGTTTGCTGCACTGCGGGATGCGCTGGAACACCGGAAACTGATTGAGGGGCAGCGGTTAGCGGTTGGTGGGGCATCCATGGGCGGTATGACGGCGCTGGGTATTATGACGCATCACCCGGAGGTGCGCTGTGTCGCGAGCCTGATGGGCTCTGGCTACTTTACAACGCTTGCGCGCACGCTATTTCCACCACTGGCGGTGACAGACTCCGCGCAGCAGCATGAGTTCGACGCGATTATCGCACCGCTTGCCCGGTGGGATGTCAGCACCCAGCTTGCACGCGTTGCGGATCGTCCGTTGCTGTTGTGGCATGGCGAACAGGATGACGTGGTTCCGGCGGCCGAATCTTTCCGTTTACAGCAAGCTTTACAAGATAACGGGCTCGACAATCATCTGACATATTTGTGGGAGAGTGGAGTAACGCATCGTATTACCCCGCAGGCGCTGGAGGCAACCGTCCGTTTTTTCCTTCGCCACCTCTAAACGCGCAGAATTTTAATGCGCACTACGGGCAGCGGTAAGCGCGTCTTTTCTCAGGCGTGGCGGGGTTTTCTCCCCCGCCGATATTACTGCGCTTGTGGAGGGCGTGGGGCGATTCGCATACTCATCAGAGCGAGGATGCAGATAAGCGCACCGGCCCAGAATGTTGACGCTGCGCCATGTATTTCCCAGAGAATGCCTGCGCCAAGGCTTGCCAGTAGAAGGGCGATGCCGCTGAGCAGGTTGAACATGCCAAAGGCTGTGCCGCGCAGTTCCGCCGGTGCGGTCTGCGCGACCATGGTTGCCAGCAGGCCCTGCGTCATCCCCATATGCACACCCCATAAGGCGATGCCGAGCAGCAGCATGCTCCAGTGTTGGCTGAGAGCCAGTGCAATGTCTGCGAGGATCAGCACCACTAACCCAACCTGCAATAAATGGCTGTGGCTGATGCGATCTGAGAGTTTGCCGAACGGATAGGCCGTCAGCGCGTAGACGAGGTTCATGACGACCATCACCAGCGGAATGGTTGCCAGCGGGATCGCCATCTGCTGGGCGCGCAGTACCAGAAATGCTTCGCTAAAACGGGCGAGAGTAAAAATAAAACCGAGCACTACCACCCACCAGTAGGCTTTGCTCAGGCGTTTAAGATTATCGCGCCGAATAGGATTAGTGCGTTTGTTGTCTATCGGCGCTTTCGGTTCGTGCAGGCCAAAAAACAGCAATGCGACGGCCATCACGCCGGGGATCACCGCAATCCAGAATACGGTCTGAAAGTCGTCATGCCACAGCAACATAAAGGCGACCGCCAGCAGGGGGCCCAGAAACGCGCCAACGGTATCCAGCGACTGGCGTAAACCAAAGGCGGCACCGCGGATCTCCGCAGGCGTTACGTCGGCGACAAGTGCATCACGCGGCGCGCCACGGATCCCTTTGCCAAGGCGGTCTATCATTCGCGCGCCAAACGCCATGCCGGATGAAGAGGCCAGCGCGAACAACGGTTTGCTCAACGCGCCCATGCCGTAGCCCAGTAGCGCCAACCCCTTGCGTTTACCAATATAGTCGCTAAGCACGCCGGAAAAGACTTTCACCATCAGCGCGGTGGCTTCCGCCAGCCCTTCAATAAGGCCGATGATCACTACGCTTGCGCCGAGTGTAGTCGCCATAAACAGCGGCAGTAAGCTGTGGATCATTTCTGATGAGATATCCATCAGCATACTGACACAGCCCAGCACCCAGACACCTTTCGGTATCTGGCGTAATGTTGCAAAACGCCTGAACATGTTTTTCCCCGCCATGCTTTCACAATGCAGTCAGAGGATTATTAAACCTGCCAGCAGCTGATTTGATAAGACAGAAAGGGAAATAATTGTTGTCAACAGCGGCCCCAGGATTGGGGCCGCAATATCCAGAAAGGAAAATGGTTATCTGCGTGTTTAGCGGTAGATATACGCACTGGCATGCAGGTTGCCGTTGCTACCCGGTTCGTGGGTCAGCATCGGTCGGTAATATTTGGCGTTTTGCGCGTCCGTTTCGTCATTGAGAGCCTGGTCTGCTTCACTTTCGGTGGCGAAGTTATGATTAATATAGATAACGCCTAAGCTGTGCACATCGTCCATGTTGCGGGCCTGGTGATTGTCGAGTTTGATTGCTGCTGTTGCGTTCAGGCTTAGTAGCAAAGTTGTAAGTAAAATAGCGATGTATTTCATGATATTACGCTCCAGTACGACGTGAGTTATTCGTTTTTGAACTTCTCTCCTCCTGTGTGGTGAGGCCTGATTAAAGTTTACGCGTTCGCCTGAAAACGTATCGCGACCATTTCTGATGCTGTCGTTCAAAAAATTGCCATATCAGGCTTGCTTTAATTTTAAGCGGCGCTGGCCAGTTCTCTTTGCGCTTAGTGCGAATTATTTGCTCAATGAACTTGAGTTTGGTGAGGGAGGTAAGTATTATGACGCGTCAATTTTTCAGCCGACCTTTAACACGTTCCTTGCCTCCCCGGGATTCGGCTGACCCAGACAGGAGGCTGAATAATCCGTAAGGAGCAATTCGATGCGTCATTACGAAATCGTTTTTATGGTCCATCCTGACCAGAGCGAACAGGTTCCGGGCATGATCGAGCGTTACACTGGTGCTATCACTGGTGCGCAAGGCACGATCCACCGTCTGGAAGACTGGGGCCGCCGTCAGCTGGCTTACCCGATCAACAAACTGCACAAAGCACACTACGTTCTGATGAACGTTGAAGCACCGCAGGAAGTTATCGATGAGCTGGAAACAAACTTCCGCTTCAACGATGCCGTTATCCGTAGCATGGTAATGCGTACTAAACACGCTGTTACCGAAGCATCTCCGATGGTTAAAGCGAAAGACGAGCGTCGTGAACGTCGCGATGATTTCGCAAACGAAACCGCAGATGATGCAGATGCTGGGGATTCTGAAGAGTAATCCTTGATGGTTAACCGTCTGGAGTTGTCCGGCACCGTGTGCAGGACGCCGCTTCGTAAGGTCAGCCCATCAGGAATTCCTCATTGCCAGTTCGTGCTTGAGCATCGTTCTGTGCAGGAGGAAGCCGGTTTTCACCGGCAGGCGTGGTGCCAAATGCCTGTAATAATCAGCGGGCAAGAGAACCAGGCCATTACTCACAGTATAACGGTCGGTAGCGCAGTAACCGTTCAGGGGTTCATCAGTTGCCACAAGGCAAAGAACGGCTTGAGCAAAATGGTTCTGCATGCCGAGCAGATTGAATTGATAGATTCTGGAGACTAGCCAAATGGCACGTTATTTCCGTCGTCGCAAGTTCTGCCGTTTCACCGCGGAAGGCGTTCAAGAGATCGACTATAAAGATATCGCTACGCTGAAAAACTACATCACCGAAAGCGGTAAGATTGTCCCGAGCCGTATCACCGGTACCCGTGCAAAATACCAGCGCCAGCTGGCTCGCGCTATCAAACGCGCTCGCTACCTGTCCCTGCTGCCGTACACTGATCGTCATCAGTAATCGGTCACGGTCCATTAATACGACTTTGAGAGGATAAGGTAATGCAAGTTATTCTGCTTGATAAAGTAGCAAACCTGGGTAGCCTGGGTGATCAGGTTAACGTTAAAGCGGGCTACGCTCGTAACTTCCTGGTACCGCAGGGTAAAGCTGTTCCGGCTACCAAGAAAAACGTTGAGTATTTCGAAGCTCGTCGTGCTGAACTGGAAGCCAAACTGGCTGACGTTCTGGCGGCTGCTAACGCTCGTGCTGAAAGCATCAATGCACTGGGCAGCGTTACTATCGCGTCTAAATCTGGCGACGAAGGTAAACTGTTCGGTTCCATCGGTACTCGCGATATCGCTGACGCTGTAACTGCAGCTGGCGTTAAAGTGGCTAAGAGCGAAGTTCGTCTGCCGAACGGCGTTCTGCGTACTGTTGGTGAGCACGAAGTGGACTTCCAGGTTCACAGCGAAGTATTCGCTAAACTGACTGTAAACGTTGTTGCTGAGTAATTTTTTACTCTAAACAATGTTGAAACGCCGGCCTTGTGCCGGCGTTTTGCTTTTCTGCATGACCAAAAAGCCATTTCGCCGTGTAGGGTAGCTATTTCAGACGCATTCTCTGATAATAAATTGAAACGCAATTTTATTTCTGAGATTTGTCATGGACACTGCTTTACCCACGCCACTCTTTGCCCGCCGGAATGTGGCTTATGCCTGCGCTACGCTCTGTTGCTTGCTCTGGGGCAGTTCTTACCCGGCCATAAAAAGCGGCTACGAACTTTTTCACATTGCCACTGATGATATCCCGTCAAAAGTCGTGTTCGCCGGGTATCGATTTTTATTTGCTGGCGCGCTATTGCTGCTTTTTGCGCTGGCGCAGCGTAAACCGATAGGCAGGCTGACGAGTGCCCAGTTTGGGCAACTGACGATACTGGGGGTGACCCAGACGGCCCTGCAGTACACCTTTTTCTATATTGGTCTTGCCTTCACCACCGGCGTAAACGGTTCGATCATGAATGCGACTGGCACGTTCTTTAGCGTTCTGCTGGCCCATTTTATCTATCAGAATGACAAACTCAGTTTTAACAAAGCGCTGGGCTGTATTTTGGGCTTTGTGGGGGTCATGTTGGTTAACTTCCACAGTGGATTACGTGACTTTAGCTTTGTCTGGCACGGCGATGGATTCATTATCCTGGCGGCGTTCATCCTTTCTGCTGCCACACTGTACGGCAAACGTATTTCTCAGACGGTCGAGCCGACGGTAATGACCGGCTGGCAACTGGCTATCGGCGGTATCGCGCTGTTGGCGGGCGGGTATTTGTCGGGCGGTGGGTTGGGCGTGCCTGGCGTGGCGGCGGTGGCGATCCTCGGCTACCTGACTTTACTGTCGGCGATTGCATTTGCGTTATGGAGCATGTTGCTGAAAGTGAACCGCGTAAGCATGATTGCACCGTTTAACTTTGTGATACCGGTTGCTGGCACCGTGTTATCCGCCATTTTTCTCGGTGAGAATATTCTGGAACTCAAATACGCGATTGCACTGGTGCTGGTCTGTTCAGGGATCTGGTGGGTCAATAAACGCGCCGGGTAAAAACGCTACCCGGCGGTGAAGTTAGCGGGCGCGAATAAAACTGCCGTCCGACTGGCGGGTGAACAGCACCGACTGGCCGCCGGTCTCAATGGTCAGCCCGGTCACGACGCCGTTGGCGTTCTGGCGAATTTTCACCATCTGCCCGCTTTGCAATGTGCTGAGCGGTTTACCGTCACCCTCTACTTTTGCCATCGCATACACATCTGTTGGCGGCAAGTTATGGTCACGAAACAGTTGCGCCAGCGTTTTCCCTTCTTCAACGCGATACGCGCGCCACTGCTGCTCAATACCGCCAGACGACGCGACCGAACGGTTCGGGGTAGCGGCGGGTTGCTGTTGTTGAATGGGCTGTTGCTGTTGCGGCTCGCTAAAGGGAGCTGTTTGCTGTGGCTCACTGACCACTGGCGGCGGTGTTTGCTCTGGTGCGGTTTGTTGCGTCGTTGTTGATGAAGGCAACTCAATCTGCGCTTCGCGGGGAGCGGATGAGGTGACAGTGGTCGTCGTATCCGTTGCCGGGAGCAGGAAACCTATCACCACCAGTAAAGCGGCGAGGATCAGGCCTCGACGGTGCATTGGCGGGAGCGGGTCCATCAGGCGAAAATGGTCCGGGGCGTGCCAGATTTTCGCCAGGGAAGGTTTCAGTTCAAAGCGCCCGGGCATGGCTTTCCTCCTGCTCCGCGTCATGTAATGTCCTGTCTCGTTGAGTATATACACGTTATGCTTTTAGCGTTGTTTCTCCGGCGGATAACTGCCTGATTGATGGTGTAAAGCGGCTTCTAGCGACCACAAATCAGGATTTATCCTGGTTTCCGTTATTCTTTCCCTTTCTCCGCGATTTGTCATCTTTCCTGAGACAAAGTTGTACCCGGCACAGCGCGACTGTTATGCTGCGCGCTACCTTAAAAAGCGATGGAAGGAAAACCCATGACAACCCCAACTTTTGACACGATCGAAGCGCAAGCCAGCTATGGCATTGGTTTACAGGTAGGACAGCAGCTGAGCGAATCCGGGTTAGAGGGGCTGTTACCGGAAGCGCTGGTCGCGGGGATCGCGGACGCGCTGGCAGGCAAACAACCTGCCGTACCGGTTGATGTTGTACATCGCGCGCTGCGCGAAATCCACGAGCGTGCCGATGCGGTTCGTCGTTCACGTTTTGAAGAAATGGCGGCGGAAGGCGTGAAATATCTGGATGAAAACCGTGAGCGTGAAGGCGTGAACAGCACCGAATCTGGCCTGCAGTTCCGCGTGATCAACCAGGGCGAAGGTGCTATTCCGGCGCGTACTGACCGCGTTCGCGTGCACTACACCGGTAAACTCATCGATGGTACGGTATTCGACAGCTCCGTGGCGCGCGGCGAACCGGCTGAGTTTCCGGTCAACGGCGTGATTGCCGGTTGGATCGAAGCTCTGACGCTGATGCCGGTGGGTTCCAAATGGGAACTGACTATTCCGCACAACCTCGCGTATGGCGAGCGTGGCGCTGGCGCATCCATTCCGCCGTTCAGTACGCTCATTTTCGACGTGGAACTGCTGGAAATTCTGTAATTTCCCGCATGAATACCTCTCTCCGTCAGGAGAGAGGGTGTCTGACTGCGTTGATCGTTCGTTAATAAAACTATTATCAATACATTATCTTGCAAACTGCGCAATCGGGTGTATTTTTGTGAACTATTTCGCATTAAGTAAGTGATATGACACTCACTTTAAACAAATATTTAACATTAGATTTAATTCAGAGTATTCATCCCGCCGATTCTTACCTAATATCGTTGCGTCCTGGAAAGGGCGGAACGCGCAGATAAAAAAGGCCAGCAGAGCCCCAACACAACACAGACAGGAACTAAACATGGTAGATCAGGTTAAAGTCGTGGCCGACGAACAGGCTCCGGCTGAACAGTCGCTACGGCGCAATCTTACTAACCGACATATCCAGCTCATCGCTATCGGCGGTGCTATCGGCACCGGGCTGTTTATGGGCTCCGGAAAAACCATCAGCCTCGCCGGTCCATCGATCATTTTTGTCTATATGATCATCGGCTTTATGCTGTTTTTCGTCATGCGTGCAATGGGCGAGTTGCTGCTGTCGAACCTCGAATACAAATCGTTTAGCGACTTCGCCGCCGACCTGCTGGGGCCGTGGGCGGGGTACTTCACCGGTTGGACGTACTGGTTTTGTTGGGTGGTAACCGGTATGGCGGACGTGGTGGCCATCACGGCATATGCGCAGTTCTGGTTCCCCGGTCTGTCAGACTGGGTGGCGGCGCTGGCGGTGGTGTTTGTACTGCTGAGCCTGAACCTCGCGACAGTGAAAATGTTTGGCGAGATGGAGTTCTGGTTCGCGATGATCAAAATCGTCGCCATTGTGGCGCTGATCATCGTGGGTGTGGTGATGGTGCTGATGCATTTCAAATCACCGGCCGGCGTAGAAGCCTCTTTTGCGCATCTGTGGAATGACGGTGGCTGGTTCCCGAAAGGCATCAGCGGTTTCTTTGCCGGGTTCCAGATTGCCGTGTTCGCCTTTGTGGGGATTGAGTTGGTGGGCACAACAGCAGCGGAAACCAAAGATCCTGAGAAGTCTCTGCCGCGCGCCATTAACTCGATTCCGGTTCGCATCATTATGTTTTACGTGTTTGCGCTGATTGTGATCATGTCCGTTACGCCGTGGAGTTCCGTGGTACCGGATAAGAGCCCGTTTGTGGAGTTGTTTGTACTGGTGGGGATCCCGGCGGCGGCAAGCATCATTAACTTTGTGGTGCTGACCTCTGCGGCCTCTTCCGCCAACAGCGGCGTCTTTTCCACCAGCCGCATGCTGTTTGGCCTTGCGCAGGATGGCGTTGCGCCTAAATCGTTCGGCAAACTCTCTAAGCGTGCCGTTCCGGCGAAGGGGCTTACCTTCTCTTGCCTGTGCCTGCTCGGCGGCGTGGCGATACTGTATGTGAACCCGAGCGCGATTGCGGCGTTCACCATGATCACGACCGTGTCAGCGATCCTGTTTATGTTTGTCTGGACGATTATTCTTTGCTCGTATCTGGTCTACCGTAAGAAACGTCCGCACCTGCATGAGCAATCCATCTACAAAATGCCGCTGGGCAAGTTGATGTGCTGGGTGTGCATGGCCTTCTTTGTCTTTGTGCTGGTGTTGCTGACGCTGGAAACGGACACCCGACAGGCACTGCTGGTGACGCCTCTGTGGTTTGTGGTGCTGGGCGCAGGCTGGCTGTATGCCGGTAAAAAGCGTCTGGCTGACCGTCAGCCATAAAAAAAGAGCCGCAAAGCGGCTCTAAACTTCCATGAATCAAGGGCGCTCTCGGGCGCCTTTATTTTTCGCCTGCGAGGGCACGCGGGAACAGATTATTGTTTTCCAGACTGATGTGTTCCATCAGATCATCAATCAGCGTATTAATGCCGTTGTACATCGCTTTCCAGGTGGTGCAGGCTTCTGGTGGCGGCGTCACGTTGTGCGTGATGTGCTTGATCACGTCCAGTAACTCACCTGCTTCATCATGCTCGCTTTCCATCACGCTGATCGGGCCCATCGCCTGTGACCCCATGCCCTGTTTGATCATCGGGAAAAGAATTTGTTCTTCTTTCATCATATGGCTGGAGAGTTCCTGGTGCAGCATCGTCAGGTATTTGGTTAAACCGCGTGGCACGTTAGGTTTGTCAGCGTGAACGCGCTCCACTTTGGTGGCTTGCAGGATCAGTTCCGGCAGCTGTTCGCGGTGGCGATCGTGGTAACGCACAATGATGTGATCGATGATTTCCGCCAGTCCCGCTGTGCGCCAGTCTTTGTCTATTGGCTGTTCCGCCAGCTTCGCCAGCTCTGCTTCGATAACCTCAATATCCAGCTCTTTGCGGGCCGCTGAGCGTCCCAGCGTTTGCTTACCGCCACAGCAGTAATCCATATCGTATTTACGGAACAGAGCGGAGGCGCGGGGGATAGAGAGCGCCAGCTCACCCAGGGGTTGATCGCGGAAAGCCATAGCAGTTACCTCATCGTGATATTATAAGTTGTATTTTAAATGCATCTTTCAGGCGATGATATACCCCTTTCGGGGCAGCAGGAATGGCCTTATGCCTTTCACAGGCAAAAAACCGTGATATTCATCACAAAAATTCTTTCGAAGTTAACATGTTGAATACAGATGGTTTTTCTGGAAAGTTTCGGATAAGGGAATGTTGCAAGATTAAACAACTCTGTCGCACTGCCGATACAAACACCTCAGACAATATCCTGCACTTACTATAGGCCTATGATGTTTAAACGAATTAAAGTTATTACATTGTTAATCATGGTGTTACTCGTGCTTGGCGCCATGCAATTGATCTCTGCAGGCGTGTTTATCAGCGCGCTCAATAACGATAAAAACAACTTCACCGTTTCCCAGGTTTCCAGCCAGAACGTTTCTGAATTTACCGATGCCTGGATCAGCCTTAACCAGGCGCGCGTGACGCTGAACCGCGGCATGCTGCGTCTGCAAAGCAGCACTGCCAGCCAGATTAACGGCGGGCAGCTCAGTGAACTGGCAAACAATGCCACTGAACTGCTGAATCAGGCACAAAAGCATTTCGACAAATATAAAGCCATTCCGGAAACCCCGGGCCTCGACAAGAACCTGTCGAAAGATCTGGAAACCCAGTATGGCATCTACCATGCCACGCTGACGGAAATGAACCGTTTGCTGATGGCCGGCAAGCTGGAAGATATGTTCCGCCAGAATGCCGAGCAGAAGCAGACCGCGATGCAAAAAAGCTACCGCACATGGCGTGATGCACAGACGGTGCTGGCGAATGAAGGCATCGTCGAGAACGAACGTGATTACCAGCGCATTATGTGGATCATCGGGCTTGTCATGCTGGTGGTGCTGGCGGTGATCGTCATGAGCTGGATTGCGATGCAGCGCGTCCTGCTGAAACCGTTGCATGAAGTGATGGGACATATTCGTCATATCGCCACCGGTGACCTGACGCACAACATTAACGCCGATGGCAAAAATGAGATGGCGCTGCTGGCGAAAAACGTGCAGGAGATGCAACAGTCACTGGTGAAAACGGTGAGTGTAGTGCGTGATGGCGCAGATACAATTTATACCGGGGCGGGCGAAATCTCTGCCGGTAGTAACGATCTCTCTTCCCGTACCGAACAGCAGGCCGCTTCTCTGGAAGAGACGGCGGCCAGCATGGAGCAGTTGACTGCGACGGTGAAACAAAACGCCGACAACGCTCGCCAGGCAACGCAACTGGCGCTGAATGCATCCGGTACCGCTAAAAAAGGCGGTCAGGTCGTGGACGGCGTGGTGCGTACGATGGATGAAATTGCCGCCAGCTCGAGCAAAATTGCGCAGATCACCAACGTGATTGATGGTATTGCCTTCCAGACCAATATCCTGGCGCTGAACGCTGCCGTAGAAGCCGCCCGTGCGGGTGAGCAGGGGCGTGGTTTTGCGGTCGTGGCTGGTGAAGTCCGTACGCTGGCGCAGCGTAGCGCTCAGGCGGCGAAAGAGATCAAAGGCCTGATCGAAGATTCCGGCAGCCGCGTTGATGCGGGGGCGGCGCTGGTTCACCAGGCGGGTGAAACCATGGCTGAGATCGTCAGCGCGGTAACGCGTGTGACGGATATTATGGGGGAAATCTCCTCGGCGTCTGATGAGCAGAGCCGCGGGATTGACCAGGTGGGCCAGGCCGTTGCCGAGATGGATCGCGTGACGCAGCAGAATGCGTCGCTGGTGGAAGAGTCTGCCGCCGCCGCTGCCGCACTGGAAGAGCAGGCCGCGCGCCTGACCGAAACCGTGGCGGTATTTAAGGTCAACCGCACACAGCGTGCCAAAACCACCGCGCTGCGGTCACCCGCCAGCATGCCGACAGTGAAAGCGGCGGAAAGCTTCCATGAAGCGAACTGGGAAACCTTCTAAACCGCGTTAACCCGGCTTCACCAGCCGGGTCATCGTCCCACCGCGTTACGTGGCATCACTCAGTGACGTAACGCGGGTTGTCACCGGTTTTGATAACACCGCTGTTACCACGCCACCCACCAGCAAGATAATGCCGCAAAAGGTCAATAGCGGCGGCATACTCTGGCGCAGCAGGAAGGTATACAGCAACCCGGCAAGGGTTTCGAAAACAATCAGCGGGCCGACAATCACTGTCGGCAGCCTCTGGCAGGCGATGTTCCAGCACAGCGTGCCAACCCATGAGCAAAACACCGCAATCACACACATCAGGCCAATAAACACCCACGGACGCGGGCCGAAAGGCAGAGCAAAGTCCGGCTGTTGTGCGGAGAGCCACAGCGTGGCGGCAATATACCCAACCAGCGACACGGGCAGCGTTACCAGCGCTTGCGCAGTGGCCCACATCATCGGATTTTTATCCGGGTTTTCCCGCAGCCAGCGGGCATTACGTAATGCATACCATGCCCAGCAGGCGACCGACGTAAAGGCCAGCGCAATACCCGAACCGTAGCGCCAGGCGCTGAAATCGGGCAAACCGTGGCGCAGTTCAGCAATGTTTACGCACCCCAACCCCAGCGCAATGCACACCAGTGCAGGCGACAGACGCCGCCACGAAAGCTTACCGTCTCGCTGGCTATAGAGCAGATTGGCACACACCGGGATCACCACCGGCAGCGTGGCGATAATCATGGTGGAGACCGGCGCGCCGGTACGCTGGATAGCACTGGCCAGGCAGACGTAATAAATCAGGTTGCCCATGATTGTCAGCCACAGCGCAGTGACCCAGTCGCTGCACGTCAACTGGCGCAGGCGCACGCGGTCCAGCCAGGCCAGCGGCAGAGCAATCAGCCCCAATGCCAG
The DNA here is from genome assembly GCF_900094925.1 of Kosakonia oryzendophytica. Lineage (GTDB taxonomy): Bacteria > Pseudomonadota > Gammaproteobacteria > Enterobacterales > Enterobacteriaceae > Kosakonia > Kosakonia oryzendophytica. Next base: position 224,748 of record NZ_FMAY01000002.1, read on the forward strand.
GTAGCGCCCGGTTGATTGCAATACCGCCGGGTAATCCGGCACAATCAGCGGCCCGACAAAAATCAGCCCCCAAAACAGCCCGGCAAGCAGGGCATACAACACGCCACTCATCATCTTCTCATCCATTTTTCTCTTGTTCAGAACCAGTGTAGGGAAGTGACAGGCAGGAATATTGTATGAGGTTGCGCATTAACGGCGCGCGACCTGTTTCTGGTAGCGCACCGGCGTAATGCCGTAACGATGGGTAAAGGCGCGGGTGAGATGCGACTGGTCGGTTAAACCGGTCGCCGCAGCGACATCGGCGGCGGGCATACCCTGCGAGAGAAATGCTTTGGCGCGCCACAGGCGGATCGCCATCAGCATTTGGTGCGGGGTGACGTGAAAATGGGCTTTGAACTGGCGCTGGAAGTGATACGGGCTGAGCGCGGCGACATTTGCCAGCGCATCCAGCGTCAGACTGTGCATATAGTTATCATGCAGGTAGTCGCGCACACGATCAAAACGGTGCGCCCCCTCAGCACGCTGCGGCGCATGATGTGCCAGTGGGCGGAAAGTGTCGATCAGATTCAGCAGGATCCCCTGTTGTGCCAGCGGATCGTCGGTATGCCAAAGCGTGTGGATCTGCGTGCAGATCAGCCGGGTACGCAAGGGATCGTGACGCGTCACATCGCTAAACCACCAGTGGCGGATGCCGGTAACCTGCTCCAGTAATGCTGGATCCAGATAGACCATGCGGTAACGCCAGCCGTCGGCGGTTTCTGCTTCGCCAGTATGCAGCTCATCGGGGTTCATGGTGACGACGGAGTTAGCCGGGGCGACATATTGCGTGCCGCGATAACGAAAACGTTCGGCTCCTGTTTCAATCGCGCCAATGCCGAAGGCTTCATGGGTGTGCGGTTCAAAGGCGTAACGGGAGATATGCGCGTGGTACAGCTCGACCCCTGGCAGTAAATCCAGATGACGAAAACGGGCGCAATCTCGCTTGTCGTTAAACTGTTCTGGTACGCCTTCCACTCCGGGTTCCTCCGCACAGGCCATCTCTCTATTATTAGGGATGACCTGGCAGGAGGCTACAAAAATTAACCAGTCTGTAACGTTTACAGCATGGCGTCGACGCTGTCGGCAATCGGTGTGGTCGGGCGACCAATCAGTTTGCTCAACGTTTTGCTGTCGTCAAACAGACCGCCTTTTGCTGCACCGGCATCGGAGTCCGCCAGCAGATTCGCAAACGCCTCCGGCAGGCCCACCTCTTTCAGTGCAGCGGCGAAATCGGCTTCACTCAGATTCTGATACACCACGTTTTTACCGCTCGCTTTGCTCAGCAGCGCCGCCAGTTCGCTTAACGTCCAGGCGGTATCGCCCGCCAGTTCGTAGATCTTGCCGGCATGGCCCTCTTCGCTGATCACGCGCGCCGCGGCGGCAGCATAATCCGCACGGGTTGCCGAGGCGATTTTGCCCTCTCCGGCCGCACCGATAAACACCCCGTGCGCCAGTGCAGCAGGCGCGCTGGCGAGGTAGTTTTCGCTGTACCAGCCATTACGCAGCAGCGCATAAGGAATGCCGGAATCAGCCAGCATCTTTTCAGTTTCGATGTGTTCAACATGCAGGCCTAGCGGGGAGGTATCCGCATGCAGCAGGCTGGTATAGGCGATAAATTTCACACCCGCTGCTTTGGCGGCATTGATCACATTACGGTGTTGTACGGCGCGCTGGCCGACTTCACTGCTGGAGATCAACAGCAGTTTATCTACGCCGACCAGCGCCTGAGTGAGCGCTGCCTGGTCGTTATAATCGGCCTGACGCACAAGGATGCCTTGTTGGCTGAGATAGTCGGCTTTCGCCGGGTTGCGAACAATCGCGACAATCTGTTTCGCCGCCACGGTTTTCAGCAATTCTTCTACCACAAACTGGCCCAGTTGGCCGGTCGCGCCGGTAAGTGCGATCATGGGTATTCTCCTTCGATTTCGGTGAGTGTTGTGGTACGCTATCACCTTAGCTAACTTTTAGTAAGTACGTACAAAAAGGTAAGTATGAAAAAAGAATCTCTCCCCCTGACGCTGAGTGAGCAAGTGCGCAATGGCAACTTGTTTGCAGAGCAGTGTCCCTCCCGGGAAGTGCTCAAGCACGTGACCAGTCGCTGGGGTGTGTTGATCCTGATTGCGCTGCGCGATGGCACCCATCGTTTTAGCGATCTACGCCGCAAAATGGGCGGGGTCAGCGAGAAGATGCTGTCGCAGAGTTTGCAGTGGCTGGAACAGGATGGCTTTATCAACCGTGTCTCTTATCCGGTGGTGCCGCCGCATGTGGAGTATAGTCTGACCCCGCTTGGTGAGCAGGTGGGGGAGAAGGTTGCCGCGCTGGCGGACTGGATTGAACTGAATGTTCCACATGTGCTGGCGCACCATGCCCAACAGGTGGCGTAGCTGCGTGGATCGGATAAAACGGCCGCCACCATCCGGCCTGCGGTTCAGGCCGGACAGGGCACTGCTGTTATTGGCTTAAATTGACTTTATAGACAGCAAAACCGATCTCGTCATTTGCTACTTTTTCCATCGGATATTGCGCCTTGTCTTTGATAAACGCGGCGGCTTTATCCGTTGGCGCGGTTTCAAAACGGATATCCAGCTTACTGTCAGTATGAATGGGCGCCAGTCGCCAGTTATTATCCGCTGCCGGGTGGATTTCACCGGCGCGTTTGGATTCGTCACTGATCCACTTTGCCAGCACCGCACGGTTCTCGTCCGGCGAGGCGAACGCGATATGGCTATCGCCGGTTCCGGCAAACTTGCCGCCGTACGCGCGGTAGTTATTGGTCGCGACGAGGAAAACGGCGTTGGGATCGACAGGTTTGCCGTTGAATGTCAGATCCTTAATGCGTTCCGCCTGTGGATTGATGCTCTGGCATTCACCGTCATAGCGCGCCGGTTGCGTGACATCAATCTGGTAATTAACGCCGTCGATCACATCGAAGTTATAGGTCCGGAAACCGTCCCAGTTCAGCAGGCTTTGCGGCTTATCACTGTGCGGATCAATACGGTTAAACTGGCCTGCTGAGCACTCCAGCCACTCTTTCACCTCTTTACCGGTCGCTTTGACCACCACCAGCGTATTCGGGTAGAGATACAAATCTGCGGCGTTGCGGAACGTCAGTTGCCCTTTTTCCACTTCAACAAAACTGGCGGGATCGTTTTTACGTCCACCGGCTTTAAACGGTGCGGCGGCAGAGAGGACCGGCAGTTTCGCCAGATCCGGATCGCCCTGAATAAAGTGCTCAACATAGGCTTTCTGCGCATTGTTCACCACCTGCACGGTGGGATCGTCCTGCACCAGCGACAAATAGCTGTACATATTGTCGGCGGACTTGCCGATCGGTTTACCGACAAATTCGCGGGTGGCGTCATGATCGTGTTTCAGGATTGCCACCAGTTTGCTGTCTTCGCCGACCAACGCTTTTTTCGCCGCGGCATCGTAAATAGGCCGTGCTTCGGTTTTGGCGTCGGCAACCTGCCATTTACCGGCGTCATTGTTCATCACCAGATCGACGACCCCCAGATGATCGCCCCACATGCCAGGCATCACTGCCGGAATGCCGTTCAACGTGCCTTTGGTGATATCTGCGCCTTTAATGGCGGCAAACTCTTTACTTGGGAATACCGCGTGCGCATGACCAAACAGAATCGCATCGACGCCCGGTACCTGGCTGAGGTAGTAGACCGAGTTTTCCGCCATGGCCTGGTATGGTTCCGCCGACAAGCCTGAGTGGGCGACCACCACCACCAGATCTGCGCCTTTGGCACGCATCTCCGGTACATATTTACGGGCCGTTTCGGTGATGTCGTTGACGGTCACTTTGCCGCTCAGATTGGCTTTATCCCAGACCATGATTTGCGGAGGCACAAAACCGATATAGCCGATGCGCAGAGTATGTGCTTTGCCGTCTTTATCCTGAACCGCCGTCTCTTTAATCAGGTAGGGGGTGAATAACGGTTTTTTGCTTTTCGCATCAATGATATTGGCGTTTACGTAGGGGAATTTCGCCCCTGCGAGCGCTTTATGCAGGTAATCGAGACCGTAGTTGAATTCATGGTTACCCAGGTTGCCGACAGCGTAATCCAGGGTGTTCATTGCTTTATAGACCGGATGCACCTGACCCGCTTTCAGTCCCTTGGCCGCCATATAATCGCCGAGCGGGCTTCCCTGGATTAAGTCGCCGTTATCCACCAGCACGCTGTTTTTGACTTCCTGGCGGGCGGCGTTGATCAGGCTGGCGGTGCGCACCAGTCCGAATTTTTCCGTCGCACTGTCTTTGTAGTAATCAAAATCCATCATGTTGCTATGTAAATCAGTGGTTTCCAGGATCCGCAACTCCACCGTCGCGGCCTGGACGCTTGCCGCGATCAGCGTGGCAAGAAGCGTTACACTAAACTTAATCATCAGAGGCATCCTTTTTCGATCTGGGCCACAAAAGAAAGTGTTATGTACATTTTGTTGCTTACAGAATTGTGAATACTGCCATAAAAGCGGGTAAAGAAAACGCAATCACTATCACAGATGGCAGATTCCGGCGTGATGCGATATAAGTAAAACAACGAGTTACAAACCACTGAACAGACAAGAGGTGGATAATGTTAGATGCAATTTGCCGGCTCGCGCGGGAAGCGGGCGACGCCATTATGCAGGTTTACGATGGGCACAAACCGATGGATGTCACCAGTAAGGTGGATGACTCCCCGGTCACCGCAGCGGATATTGCGGCGCACCAGGTGATTGTGCGCGGCTTGCAGGCCTTGACGCCAGACATTCCAGTGTTGTCGGAAGAAGATCCACCGGGTTGGGAAACGCGCCAGACATGGCAGCGCTACTGGCTGGTGGATCCGCTGGATGGCACGAAAGAGTTCATTAAGCGTAACGGTGAGTTTACCGTGAATATCGCCCTGATTGACCAGGGTAAACCGGTCATGGGCGTGGTTTACGCACCGGTGCTGAAAGTGATGTATTACGCCGCTGACGGGAAAGCGTGGAAAGATGAAGCGGGCAATCACCATCAAATTCAGGTGCGCGACGCCCGGCCACCGCTGGTGGTCGTCAGCCGTTCTCATGCGGATGATGAACTGAAAGAGTACCTGCACCAGTTAGGTGAGCACCAGACCACAGCGATCGGCTCCTCGCTGAAATTCTGCCTGGTGGCGGAAGGTAAAGCTCAACTGTACCCGCGTTTCGGGCCGACTAACGTATGGGATACGGCCGCAGGTCACGCAGTTGCGGTGGCTGCCGGGGCGCACGTTAACGACTGGCAGGGGCGTTCGCTGGATTACACCCCCCGCGAGTCCTTCCTCAACCCCGGCTTCCGGGTTTTTATTTACTGAGCAGCGTGTGCAGCAGGGCGATGACCTGCTGCACTTCTTGCTGGCTCAGCCCGCCATCTTTTGCGTACGCCACGCGCCCGTCTTTATCAAGTACGACAATCGCCGAGCTTTCCTCTTCCAGTTGCCAGGCTTTACGCGCCACACCGTCACTATCAACAATGAATTGTGACCACGGGTAGAGTTTCTTATTGCTCTCGATGCTGCTGCGCACGAACATGGCGCTGCCGGGAATGGCGTCATCGGTATTGATGATGGTGGTGGTCTGGTAACGATCGTGCGGCAGGTTGGCGGTTTTGATGGCTTCAATCAGCGCGGCGTTCTTCTCTTTGGCAGAGGTCCGACCGGCAATATGTTGCACAACCCGCACTTTGCCAGGAAGCTGGGCGCTATTCCATTTTTTATAGCTAAACTTGTCATTATCCAGTATCAACTCCCCTCTGTCGGCTATGCCCACAGGCGGCACGCGCTGGTTGTTTTCAAAGTTATGGGCTGAAGCAACCAGCGGCAGTAACAGGCATGTCGCTGCCAGGATCTTACGTAGGGTCATGGTTTTTCCTTGTGTTTATGCAGGTGATCCGACCACTTAAGTGGTCATTTTAATCATATGTGCGATCAATCCGTTTTTCCCGCAATCAGGATGCCAGTTTGCGTGTGGACGCACATATCCGCACAAAAATGTGGATTTATACTGCATAGCGAAACGCACTGAAAAGAAAATTCTGAATAATTGTCATCAAAAGGTAAATAAACTTATACACACTATGTATCAGTGCGGTTCTGAACTATAGTCACTGAGCATTAAATTTGCGCTCATCAACGCTGGTCCGATTGTGGTACCGCAAGGGCGTAATGCTTTACAGGAGATAAAAGAATGAAAATTTTCCAGCGTTACAACCCACTTCAGGTGGCCAAGTACGTGAAAATCCTGTTCCGTGGACGGTTGTATATCAAGGATGTTGGCGCTTTCGAGTTTGACAAAGGCAAGATCCTGGTCCCGAAAGTGAAAGACAAGCAGCACCTGTCTGTGATGTCTGAAGTCAACCGTCAGGTTATGCGTCTGCAAACTGAGATGGCTTAACCAGTCGTGCTATGCAGTAGTTTAAGTACTATAAAAAAACGGCCCCGATGGGGCCGTTGACATTTTAGCGACGCCTCACGCTGCGCCTTTCTCTTCCGCATCCGGCAGCTTTGGCGTGAGCAGCGTTGTACGCGTGTCGACACGCGTCACCAGCAGCTGATCGATTCGGTAGTTATCAATATCCACCACCTCGAACTTATAGCCCGAGAACTTCACTGCATCGGTGCGTTTCGGGATTTTACGCAGCATAAACATCATAAAACCGCCGATGGTTTCATAGTTGCCCGACTGCGGGAACTCATCGATATCAAGCACGCGCATGACGTCGTCAATAGGTGTACCGCCGTCAATCAGCCATGAGTTTTCATCACGGGCGACGATCATCTCTTCCACCTGGCCGACCAGGTCGCCCATCAGCGTGGTCATCACATCGTTAAGGGTGATAACTCCCACCACCAGTGCGTATTCATTCATGATAACGGCGAAGTCTTCCCCGGCGGTTTTAAAGCTTTCCAGCGCTTCGGAGAGGGTCAGCGTGTCCGGCACAATCAACGTGTTGCGGATCTGCACGCCGCTGTTGAGCGCCATGCTCTGATTCGCCAGTACGCGGTTAAGCAGATCTTTCGAATCCACATAGCCAACAACGTGGTCTATATCGTCGTTACAGACCAGAAATTTCGAGTGCGGATGCTCCGCGACCTTGTTTTTCAGGCTCTGCTCATCTTCGTGTAGATCGAACCAAATCACGTTTTCACGGGAGGTCATGGAAGAAGGGACGGTGCGCGATTCCAGCTCAAACACGTTCTCGATCAGTTCATGTTCCTGCTTACGCAGCACGCCAGCCAGCGCGCCCGCTTCAACCACCGCGTAAATATCGTCAGAGGTGATGTCATCTTTACGCGCCATCGGCAGTTTAAAGATGCGGAAGATGACATTTGCCAGGCCGTTAAAGAACCAGACCAGCGGACGGAAAACGAATAAACAGAAGCGCATCGGGTTGATGATACGCAAAGCCACAGCTTCGGGCGCAATCATACCGATGCGTTTCGGCGTCAGATCGGCAAACAGGATGAACATCCCGGTGACCAGCGAGAAGGAGATGATAAAGCTGAGCTGTTCGGCAAGTTCCGGAGAAACCACCCTGACCAGCAAGCTGTAAAACGCCGGAGAGAAGGCGGCATCGCCGACGATACCGCCAAGAATGGCGACAGCGTTAAGGCCGATTTGCACCACGGTAAAGAAGGTACCGGGGTTTTCCTGCATCTTCAGGATGCGTTGTGCATTGATGCTGCCTTCATCGGCCAGCAACTTAAGTTTAATTTTTCTCGATGCGGCAAGCGAGATCTCGGATAACGAGAAAAACGCACTTACTGCGATGAGACAGAGTATGACTAAGATACTGTTTAACATAATTTATCCAGCCATTGACCGGATCCTCGGAAGGGTTTTTGAATATCCATGTGGTAAACACAATGAAAGCCGGCCCGAAGCGGTGGACCGGCAATTTCGAGAGCTAGTATAGCGTAAGCGTGTTACAGGCTACCAGCGGCTTAGTTTTTGCCCATTTTTATGGCGTATTTCCGCAAAATATTAAGGGTTAAGCTGCGGCGGCAGACAAACGCCAATACCGCCGATGCCGCAGTAACCATACGGGTTTTTATGCAGGTACTGCTGGTGATCATCTTCCGCATAGTAGAACGGCGTGGCGGTTTTGATTTCGGTCGTGACCTGGCGATCATCTCCGGCGCTGCGCATCGCGGACTGAAAACGCTCAAGGCTGGCGCGGGCAGCGTCGTTTTGCTCCGGCGTCAGCGGGTAGATCGCCGAGCGGTACTGGGTGCCGTGGTCGTTACCCTGGCGCATGCCCTGTGCCGGATCGTGATTTTCCCAGAACACCTGCAGCAACTGTTCGTAACTCACCACCTTCGGATCGTACACCACGCGCACGGCTTCAGCGTGGCCGGTCTGCCCACTACACACTTCACGGTAGGTAGGATTCGGTGTAAAGCCGCCGGTATATCCTGCCGCGGTGCTGTACACGCCCGGTAATTGCCAGAACAGGCGTTCAACGCCCCAGAAACACCCCATGGCGAACAGGGCAATCTCCATGTTTTCCGGAACATGGGTCATTGAATGCCCGTTAACGGCATGTAAACTGGCGACTGGCATCGGTGTATTGCGTCCGGGTAATGCATCCGATTGAGAAACAAGCTCTTTTTTATCAAACAGACTCACGGTGGAACCTCCCGGCGGGTCAAATTGCGGTTAAGGTTGTAACGGTGCGCGTGTTTTAACACAATAAGCACCATAAACAGACTAAATTTAAACATAAGAAATTTTGGGGTAGTCGTCCGTTTTTCAACCCGTATTTTGGGTTTTTATCGGCTTGTGTTCCGCCACATTAGGCGGAGCAGGGCTTAGCGCGGAGCTGCGCTTACGTTTCCTTCCAGGGGTGGGAACAAGGATATTCAGGAGAGAACGTGCCAAAAATCCGTCTTTTATGTTTTGCCGGTTTGTTGCTGGCGAGCGAAACGGCTTTCGCCGCCAATGTGCGATTGCAACTGGAGGGGCTGACTGGAGCGCTGCAAAAAAATGTGCGAGCCCAGTTATCGACGATCCAGAGTGATGAAGTTACGCCTGACAGACGTTTTCAGGCACGCGTGGATGACGCCATTCGCGAAGGATTAAAAGCGTTAGGCTATTACGAACCTACCATTGATTTTGAACTGCGCCCGCCGCCGGAAAAGGGGCGACAGGTGCTGATCGCGCGGGTTTCGCCAGGTGAACCTGTACGGATTGGCGGCACCGATGTGATCCTGCGCGGCGGCGCGCGTACTGACAGTGACTACCTCGATTTACTCAAAACACGCCCGGCCACCGGCACGGTGCTCAATCACAGCGACTATGACGGCTTTAAAAAAAGCCTCACTAACGTCGCGCTGCGTAAAGGCTACTTTGATAGCCAGTTCAATAAGAGCCAGTTGGGCATCGCCCTCGACAGGCATCAGGCATTCTGGGACATCGACTATGACAGCGGCCAGCGCTACCGGTTTGGCGCGGTAACATTTGAAGGGTCGCAAATCCGCGACGAGTATCTGCAACATCTGGTGCCTTTTCACCAGGGCGATTATTACCAGACCAAAGACCTGGCGGAACTGAACCGCCGTCTGTCTGCTACCGGCTGGTTTAAATCGGTGGTGGTAGCGCCGGAGTTTGATAAAGCGCGGAAAACCAAAGTACTGCCGCTGAAGGGCGTGGTCTCGCCACGTACGGAAAACACCATTGAAACCGGGGTGGGGTACTCCACGGATGTGGGACCGCGTGTGAAAGCCACGTGGAAAAAGCCGTGGATGAACAGCTATGGTCACAGTCTGACTACCAGCATGAGCGTCTCCGCGCCAGAGCAGCAACTGGATTTCAGCTATAAGATGCCGCTGCTGAAAAATCCGCTTGAACAATACTACCTGGTGCAGGGCGGTTTTAAGCGCACTGACCTGAACGATACGCAAGCCGACTCCACAACACTGGCGCTTTCTCGCTACTGGGATCTCTCCAGTGGCTGGCAGCGCGCCATTAACCTGCGCTGGAGCCTTGACCACTTTACGCAAGCCAGCGTCACCAATACCACCATGTTGCTCTATCCAGGCGTGATGATCAGCCGCACCCGTTCTCGCGGCGGCCTGATGCCGACCTGGGGAGACTCTCAGCGCTATTCGGTGGATTATTCCAACACCGCATGGGGATCGGATGTCGACTTCCTCGTCATGCAGGCGCAAAACGTCTGGATCCGCACGCTCTACGATCGCCACCGTTTTGTGGTGCGCGGCAACCTGGGGTGGATCGAGACCGGCGACTTTGATCGTGTACCACCGGATCTGCGCTTCTTCGCCGGGGGCGATCGCAGCATCCGTGGTTACAAATACAAATCCATCGCGCCAAAAGATGATGATGGCAAGCTGATCGGTGCCTCAAAACTGGCGACTGGCTCGCTGGAGTATCAGTACAACGTCACCGGGAAATGGTGGGGCGCGGCGTTTATTGACAGCGGCGAAGCGGTCAGCGATATCCGCCGGAGCGACATTAAAACCGGCGCGGGTGTTGGCGTGCGCTGGCAATCGCCTGTCGGGCCAATCAAACTCGATTTCGCCGTTCCGGTCGGCGACAAAGAGGAACATGGGGTGCAGTTTTACATCGGTCTGGGGCCAGAGTTATGAGTTTATGGAAGAAAATCAGCCTCGGCGTACTGGTGTTTATTCTGCTGGTGCTGGGGACGGTCGCCTTTCTGGTGGGAACCACCAGCGGGCTTCATCTGCTGTTTAAGGCGGCGAACCGCTGGGTGCCGGGGCTGCACATTAGTCAGGTCACGGGCGGCTGGCGCGATCTGACGCTGAAAAATCTGCGTTACGAGCAGCCCGGTGTAGCGGTGAACGCCGGGGAGATCCACCTGGCAGTGAATCTGGGGTGTCTGCGTAGCAGTAGCTTGTGCATCAACGATCTGTCGTTGAAAGAGATCAACGTGGCGATCGACAGTAAAAAGATGCCGCCAGCCGCTCCTGTGCAGGAAGAGGAGAGCGGGCCGCTGAACCTCTCTACGCCGTACCCGATTACGCTCAGCCGGGTGGCGCTGAACAATGTAAATATCAACATTGACGATACGACCGTCTCGGTGATGAATTTCAGTTCCGGGCTGAGCTGGGAAGAGAAAAACCTGACGCTGAAGCCCACCTCATTGCAAGGGCTGCTGATTGCGCTGCCGAAAGTGGCGCAGGTGGCGCAGGAAGAGGTGGTTGAACCGAAAATCCACAATCCGCAGCCTCAGGAGAAGCCGCTCGGCGAAACGCTGAAAGCGCTGTTTGCCAAACCCCTGTTACCGGAAATGACCGATGTGCATTTGCCGCTCAATCTCAATATTGAGTCGTTTCGCGGCGAGCAACTGCGACTCACTGGCGACACGGATATTCTGGTGCGTAGCCTGCTGCTGAAAGTGAGCAGCCTTGACGGGCAAATGACACTTGATGCGCTGGATATCGACTCGAACCAGGGGCAGGTGAGCGCGACAGGCCGCGCACAGTTGCGTGATAACTGGCCGGTGGATTTTACGCTTAACAGCACGTTGAATGTGGATCCGCTAAAAGGCGAAAAAGTGAAGCTGCACGTTGGCGGTGACGTGCGCCAACAACTCAATATGGATGTGAACCTCTCCGGTCCGGTGGACGTGACGCTGCGGGCGCAAACGCAACTGGCGCAGGCCGGTTTGCCGCTGGAGGTTGCGGTGACCAGTAAGCAACTCTACTGGCCGTTTACCGGCGAGAAACAGTATCAGGCAGATGACGTCTCGCTGACGCTGACCGGCAAGATGACCGACTACACGCTGGCGTTCCGTACCGCGGTGAAAGGGCAGGATCTGCCACCCGCCACCATCCGGCTTGATGCAAAAGGCAATGAGCAGCAAATCAGCCTCGATAAGCTGACCCTCGCGGCGTTGGAAGGAACCACTGAGTTAACGGCGCTGCTGGACTGGCAGCAGGCGATCAGCTGGCGTGGCGAACTGGCGTTGAACGGGATTGATACGGCAAAAGCTTTTCCGGCATGGCCGTCAAAACTGAATGGCCTGATCAAAACGCGCGGTAGCCTGTACGGCGGTAGCTGGCAGTTGGATGTACCGGAGCTGAAGCTGAACGGTAATGTGAAAAACAACAAGGTGAAGGTCGACGGGCAACTGAAAGGCAATAGCTATTTACAGTGGACCATTCCCGGTTTGCATCTGGAGTTGGGGCGCAACAGTGCGGATATCAAAGGCGAACTGGGGGTAAAAGATCTCAATCTTGACGCCAATATTGATGCGCCAGGCCTGGATAACGCACTGCCAGGACTTGGGGGGACGGCCAAAGGCGTCGTGAAAATTCGCGGCACGGTCGATGCGCCGCAAGCGCTGGCGGACATCACGGCCAATAATCTGCGCTGGCAGGATCTTTCCGTTGCCCGCGTGCGGGTCGACGGGGATGTGAAATCCAGCGATCACATCGCCGGGAAGCTCAATGTGCGCGTGGAGCGTATTGCACAGCCGGGTGTCAACCTGGGCCTGGTAACGCTGGCGGCTGAAGGGAGCGAAAAACAACACACCTTACAGTTGCGTGTACAGGGGGAGCCGGTTTCCGGGCAACTGGATCTGGCGGGGAGTTTCGATCGCCAGACGCAGCGCTGGAAAGGTTCGCTCAGTAATACGCGCTTTGCCACCCCGGTAGGGCCATGGTCGATCAACCGGCCGATTACCCTGGATTACCGGAACCAGGAGCAGAAAATTGCTATTGGTCCACACTGCTGGCTTAACCCCAACGCCGAGCTTTGCGTGCCGCAACCGATTGATGCCGGCGCGGAAGGGCACGCGCTGGTGAACCTTAATCGTTTTGACCTGGCCATGCTGAAGCCTTTTATGCCGGAGACCACCCAGGCGAGCGGTGTGTTCAGTGGCAAAGCGGATGTGAGCTGGGACACGACAAAAGCCGGGCTGCCGCAGGGGCAGGTTACGCTTGTCGGGCGTAACGTGAAAGTGACGCAGGTGGTGAACGATGCGCCGTTGCCTGTGGCGTTTGATACCCTGAACCTGAACGCCCAACTGCGTAACGACCGCGCCGATCTCGGCTGGCTGATTCGGCTGACCAACAACGGGCAGTTTGATGGTCAGGTGCAGGTAACCGATCCGCAAGGGCGACGTAATCTGGGCGGCAACGTCAATATCCGCAACGTCTCGCTGGCGATGGCCAATGCCATCTTCAGCCGGGGTGAAAAGGCGGCGGGTACGCTGAACGCCAATTTGCGACTGGGCGGAAACGCGCAGAACCCGCAGTTGTTCGGGCAACTGGGATTGAACGGACTGGATGTCGAAGGCAACTTTATGCCGTTCGAGATGCAGCCCAGTCAGTTGGCGATCAATTTCAACGGTACACGCTCCGTGCTTCAGGGCGTGGTGCGCACCGGCCAGGGGCAGATTAACCTCAGCGGCGATGCAGACTGGACCCAGATGAATAACTGGCGCGCGCGGGTGGCGGCGAAGGGCAGTAAAGTGCGCATTACCGTACCGCCAATGGTGCGGCTGGATGTGTCGCCGGATGTGGTGTTTGAAGCCACACCCAGTCTGTTTACGCTTGACGGCAGTGTGGATGTGCCGTGGGCACGCATCGTGGTGCATGACGTGCCGGAAAGCGCGGTCGGCGTCTCTGGTGATGAGGTAATGCTTAACGATCAACTGAAACCTGAGAAACCGCAAAGCGCCTCGATCCCGATTAACAGTAATCTGGTTATCCACGTTGGCAACAATGTGCGTCTGAATGCGTTTGGCCTCAAAGCACGGCTGACCGGCGACCTGAAAGTGGCGCAGGATAAGCAAGGGTTGGGGCTTAACGGGCAGATCACGATCCCGGAAGGGCGTTTCCACGCTTATGGTCAGGATTTGATTGTGCGTAAAGGGGAACTGCTGTTCTCCGGTCCGCCGGACCAGCCCTTGCTGAATATTGAGGCGATCCGTAACCCGGATGCGACGGAAAATGATGTTATTGCCGGGGTTCGTGTGACCGGGACAGCCGATGAACCTAAAGCGGAGATCTTCTCCGATCCGGCGATGTCGCAGCAAGAAGCGCTCTCCTACCTGCTTCGTGGGCAGGGTCTGGACAGTGAACAGAGCGATAGCGCCGCAATGACCTCAATGCTTGTAGGCCTGGGGGTTGCACAAAGTGGGCAGGTTGTGGGTAAAATCGGCGAGACGTTTGGCGTAAGCAATCTGGCGCTGGATACTCAGGGGGTAGGCGATGCCTCCCAGGTAGTGGTCAGTGGCTACGTGCTGCCGGGTCTGCAGGTAAAATATGGCGTCGGAATTTTTGACTCACTGGCGACTCTCACGTTACGTTATCGCCTGATGCCTAAGCTGTATCTTGAAGCGGTGTCTGGCGTAGATCAGGCACTTGATTTGCTCTATCAGTTTGAGTTTTAGCAATGCGAATATTTGTCTACGGCAGTTTACGAAGCAAACAAGGCAACAGCCACTGGATGACCAATGCACAGTGGCTGGGGGATTTTTGCGTCGAAAATCATCAGCTGTTTAGTCTGGGGCATTACCCGGGTGCGGTACCGGGCGAAGGAAGCGTACAGGGCGAAGTGTATCGCATCGATGCGGCAACGCTCGGTGAGCTGGATGCACTGCGCACCGCTGGCGGCGAATATAAACGCCAGTTGATCCAGACGCCGTATGGCAGCGCCTGGATGTATGTGTATCAACGTTCGGTTGAAGGCAAGACTTTTATCGAAAGTGGTAACTGGCTCGACAGAGATAAGTACCAGTAATCGTTGTTCTCAGAGAACCGCGCCGCAGGGCGCGGTTTTTTTATGCCTGATTGCCCGCACCGATGTTCATCCGTAACGCTTTGGCTTCAAGACATCAGGCCATGCTGGGGCGAAAAAAAACCTCTGCACCGCATAAACGGTCAGAGGTTTTTCAGAAAAAATGGATTACTTCTTCGCAGCGCGTTCGAAAGAGGCAACGATTTCCGCTTTAGCGGCTTCGGCGTTGTCCCAACCGTCAACTTTCACCCATTTGCCTTTTTCGAGGTCTTTGTAGTGCTCGAAGAAGTGGGTGATCTGTGCTTTCAGCAGTTCCGGCAGGTCGTTCACATCTTTGATGTGATCGTACTCTTTGCTCAGTTTGGTATGCGGAACGGCAACCAGTTTCGCATCTTCACCGGATTCGTCCGTCATTTTCAGCACGCCAACCGGGCGGCAACGAATCACAGAACCCGGCTGCAGCGGGTACGGGGTCGGAACCAGCACGTCTACCGGGTCACCATCCAGAGAGAGGGTGTGGTTGATGTAACCGTAGTTGCACGGGTAGAACATCGCGGTGGACATAAAGCGGTCAACAAACAGCGCGCCGCTGTCTTTGTCCACTTCGTATTTGATCGGATCTGCGTTAGCCGGAATTTCGATAACGACGTAGATATCTTCTGGCAGATCTTTACCCGCCGGAACGTTCAGTAAGCTCATGTTTGTTTCCTTTAAAATGTGTGGCAAACAAGTGCCGGGTATTATAGCCAACTGGTGGCGAATGTCTTCGCCTGTTTTAATTTCCTCACATTTTCTACACGGTTTTTAGCATCTTTTTGTGACCATTTTGTCCATAACTGTAGCAGCATACTGAATAATATTTTGTAAGCGATTACAGTGAAATCTTCGCTACGTTTCAGGGCAGTAAATTTCTGCAATTTCAATGGATAATTGAGGTGCGTTAAAACGCCCCTTTTCGCGCGCCAGATCGCAACTGCCTCACAACAATTCATTCACTTTTCCGATTTGTGATGTAACGCATTTTGTTACATCTCCGATTGTCTATAGTTTTCCCCGCAGGTGAAGTTGTAGCCAACAATAACCCTACGAGGATGCTCTTATGTGGAAGCGCTTACTTCTTGTCACAGCAGTTTCGGCAGCCATGTCGTCTATGGCGATGGCCGCCCCGTTAACCGTAGGATTTTCGCAGGTTGGATCCGAATCCGGCTGGCGAGCCGCTGAAACCAACGTTGCGAAAAGCGAAGCCAGCAAGCGCGGCATTACGCTGAAAATCGCTGACGGTCAGCAAAAACAGGAAAACCAGATCAAAGCGGTGCGTTCGTTCATCGCTCAGGGCGTGGATGCCATCTTTATCGCTCCGGTGGTGGCAACGGGCTGGGAACCGGTATTGAAAGAGGCGAAAGACGCACAGATTCCGGTTTTCCTTCTCGATCGCTCCATTGATGTGAAAGACAAATCGCTCTATATGACCACCGTCACCGCTGACAACGTGCTGGAAGGCAAGCTGATTGGCGACTGGCTGGTGAAAACCGTGGCCGGTAAACCTTGTAACGTCGTTGAACTGCAAGGCACCGTCGGCGCAAGCGTCGCGATCGATCGTAAGAAAGGTTTTGCGGAAGCCATCTCCAAAGCCTCTAACATCAAAATCATTCGCTCTCAGTCCGGTGACTTTACCCGCAGTAAAGGTAAAGAGGTGATGGAGAGCTTTATCAAGGCGGAAAACAACGGCAAAAACATCTGTATGGTTTACGCCCACAACGATGACATGGTGATCGGTGCGATTCAGGCGATTAAAGAAGCGGGCCTGAAACCGGGCAAAGACATTCTTACCGGTTCTATCGATGGTGTACCGGACATCTACAAAGCGATGATCGATGGTGAAGCCAACGCCAGCGTAGAGTTGACGCCGAACATGGCAGGCCCGGCATTCGATGCGCTGGAAAAATTCAAAAAAGATGGCACCCAGCCGCCGAAGCTGACCATTACCAAATCGACGCTCTATCTGCCAGACACGGCAAAAGAAGAGTTAGAGAAAAAGAAAAACATGGGTTACTAACCCGCTCTCCACCGAGGAGAGTTCTGATAACCCTCTCCCCGCCGGGGAGAGGGCAGGATGAGGGGAAAACCCTGTGATCGTCCGGGAAATACCGTGAAGTGGAGAGGACCATGACCGACGAAGCACACCAGGAGATTTTGCGAACCGAGGGTTTAAGTAAATTCTTTCCCGGCGTAAAAGCGCTTGATAACGTCGATTTTAGCCTGCGTCGCGGCGAAATCATGGCCTTACTCGGGGAGAACGGCGCGGGGAAATCCACGCTGATTAAGGCCCTGACCGGGGTCTACCACGCTGATAAAGGCACTATCTGGCTGGAAGGCCAGGAAATCCGCCCGAAAAATACCGCCCACGCTCAGCAACTGGGTATCGGGACGGTTTACCAGGAAGTCAATCTGCTGCCCAATATGTCGGTGGCGGATAATCTGTTTATTGGCCGCGAACCGCGGCGTTTTGGTTTGCTATGTCGCAAAGAGATGGAAACACGCGCCACTGCGTTGATGGAATCCTACGGTTTCTCGCTGGATGTGCGCGAGCCGCTCAACCGCTACTCCGTGGCGATGCAGCAGATTGTGGCAATCTGCCGTGCAATCGATCTGTCGGCGAAAGTGTTGATCCTCGACGAACCCACCGCCAGTCTCGACACGCAGGAAGTGGAAATGCTGTTTACCCTGATGCGCCAGCTCAGCGCTCAGGGCGTCAGCCTGATTTTTGTTACGCACTTTCTCGACCAGGTCTACGAAGTCAGCGACCGCATTACCGTACTGCGCAACGGTGGTTTTGTTGGTTGCCGTCCTACCAGTGAACTGCCGCAAATCGAGCTGGTGAAAATGATGCTGGGGCGTGAACTGGACAGCAACGCGCTGCAACGCGCCGGCCGCACGCTTCTGAGCGAAAAACCGGTAGCGGCGTTTGAGGGCTTTGGTAAGAAAGGTGTCATTTCCCCCTTTAATCTTGAGGTGCGCCCAGGCGAAATTGTCGGTCTGGCCGGGTTACTCGGCTCCGGGCGTACCGAAACCGCCGAGGTCATCTTCGGCATCAAACCAGCCGACAGCGGGAGCGCCACCATCAAAGGCAAACCGCAAACGCTGCGCTCACCGCATCAGGCGTCGTGCCTGGGCATTGGTTTTTGCCCGGAAGATCGTAAAACGGACGGCATTATCGCCGCCGCATCGGTCCGGGAAAATATTGTGCTGGCGCTACAGGCGCAGCGCGGCTGGTTGCGTCCCATTGCCCGTAAAGAGCAGAACGCCATCGCCGAACGTTTTATTCGCCAGCTTGGCATTCGTACCCCCAGCGCCGAGCAGCCTATTGAGTTCCTCTCCGGGGGAAATCAGCAAAAAGTGTTGCTCTCACGCTGGCTGCTGACCCGACCGCAATTCCTGATCCTTGATGAGCCGACGCGCGGCATTGATGTTGGCGCTCACGCCGAGATCATTCGCCTGATCGAAACCCTGTGCGCCGATGGTCTGGCGCTGCTGGTGATATCGTCAGAACTGGAAGAGCTGGTGGGCTATGCGGATCGGGTGATTATCATGCGCGATCGCAAACAGGTGGCGGAGATCCCGCTCGCTGAACTGTCGGTCCCGGCGATCATGAATGCCATTGCGGCATAAGGAGTAGAGTGTGATGCCTCAATCTCTTAGGCAAACCGGGGCGCCCAGGCGGCGTGTTAACTGGCCAACCGGCACGCCGCAACTGATAGCCCTGCTGCTGGTGCTGTTGGTGGACAGCCTCGTCGCGCCCCATTTCTACCAGGTGGTACTGCAAGATGGTCGCCTGTTTGGTAGCCCTATTGATATTCTTAACCGCGCCGCGCCGGTCGCACTGCTGGCGATCGGCATGACACTGGTCATCGCGACGGGCGGGATTGACCTGTCCGTAGGCGCGGTGATGGCCATTGCAGGCGCAACAGCCGCGTCAATGACCGTCTCCGGACACAGCCTGCCAGTGGTGTTACTGGCCGCGCTGGGAACCGGCGTCCTGGCCGGTTTGTGGAACGGTATACTGGTGGCGGTGCTGAAAATTCAGCCTTTTGTCGCCACGCTAATCCTGATGGTCGCGGGACGTGGTGTGGCACAGTTGATTACCTCCGGACAAATCGTCACGTTTAACGCCCCGTCACTGGCCTGGCTCGGCAGTGGTTCCCTGCTGCTGTTTCCGACGCCGGTCATTATCGCGCTGGTCACGCTGTTGTTGTTCTGGTTGTTCACCCGCAAAACCGCGCTCGGTATGTTTATCGAAGCGGTGGGGATTAACATTCGCGCGGCGAAAAACGCCGGGGTGAATACCCGCACGGTAGTGATGCTGACCTATGTGCTGAGCGGTGTATGTGCGGCGATAGCCGGGGTGATTGTCACGGCGGACATTCGCGGTGCTGACGCCAACAACGCCGGGTTGTGGCTGGAACTGGATGCGATCCTCGCGGTGGTGATTGGCGGGGGATCATTAATGGGCGGGCGTTTTAACCTTGTGCTGTCGGTAGTCGGCGCATTGATTATTCAGGGGATGAATACCGGGATTCTGCTCTCCGGTTTCCAGCCAGAACTCAACCAGGTGGTGAAAGCGGTCGTGGTGATGTGCGTGTTGATTGTGCAGTCGCCGCGCTTTATCGCGATGATTAAAGGAGTGCGCGGTCATGATAAAACGTAACTTACCGCTGATGATCACGTTGGGCGTCTTCGTGCTCGGCTATCTCTACTGTCTGACGCAGTTTCCGGGGTTCGCCTCCACGCGTGTGATTTGCAACATACTGACAGATAACGCCTTTCTCGGCATTATCGCCGTGGGCATGACGTTTGTGATCCTCTCCGGCGGTATCGATTTGTCCGTCGGGTCGGTCATCGCCTTCACCGGCGTATTTCTGGCGAAAGCCATTGGCGACTGGGGCATCTCGCCGCTGATGGCTTTTCCGCTCATTTTGATTCTGGGCTGTGCGTTTGGCGCTTTTATGGGGTTGCTGATTGATGCGCTAAAAATTCCTGCTTTTATCATCACCCTTGCCGGGATGTTTTTCCTGCGCGGGGTCAGTTACCTGCTGTCGGAAGAGTCGATTCCTATCAACCACCCGGTTTACGACACGCTCTCAAGCCTGGCCTGGAGAATTCCCGGCGGCGGCCGACTGAGTGCCATGGGATTGTTGATGCTTGGCGTGGTAGTGATCGGCATTTTCGTCGCTCACCGTACCCGCTTCGGTAACCAGGTTTACGCCATTGGCGGCAATGCCACTTCGGCGAACCTGATGGGCATCTCCACCCGCAGCACCACCATTCGCATTTATATGCTCTCCACCGGTCTGGCAACACTGGCGGGCATTGTCTTCTCCATCTATACCCAGGCGGGCTACGCGCTGGCGGGCGTCGGCGTTGAGCTGGACGCCATTGCGTCGGTGGTGATTGGCGGCACGCTATTAAGCGGCGGTGTGGGGACGGTGCTGGGAACGTTGTTTGGTGTGGCGATTCAGGGGCTGATTCAAACCTATATCAACTTTGACGGCACGCTCAGCTCGTGGTGGACAAAAATTGCCATTGGCATTCTGTTGTTTATTTTTATCGCGTTGCAACGTGGACTTACCGTGCTGTGGGAGAACCGACAGAGCTCTCCTGTTACACGAGTTAGCACAAACGCTACAAAATAATAACACACTGAAATCTTTATTTTTTCCTAAAGTAATTCCGTTAGCAGTCGATAACTGACGAATGGGCTTAATTTACGCCAAAAAGTATCACTGCTACCGGAATTCACATCATGCTTAAAACGCTTTCGATCCGTACTGGTTTACTTTCGTTGTTGGCTGTTATGACTCTCCTCCTGCTGCTGGTGAGCGGCATTGGAGTGTATGCACTGAATAAAAGTTCCTCATCGCTGGAGCGTATCAGTCTGTTGCAGGGCGAGAAGATGGCGCGCCTGAGCGAAGGCTATACCCAGATCTTGCGCGCCCGTAATGAAGCAGGCCAGGCCGTGCGTATGATGGAAGTCGGCTTGCTGGATGACGCGGCAAAATCGGTCAAGATGATTAACGCCGAAATCACCGAAGGCGAAAAATCCCTCACCAGTGTGATCAACGCAGGCGTCGAGGATGAAAAAGGCGCAGCGCTGTTGGCGCAGGTAGCGAAAAGCTACGGCGACTACGTCAGTCAGGGTATTACGCCGATGCAGGATGCGCTGAACAAACAGAGCGCCGACACCTATTATGAGCTGCTGGAAAGCAAGCTGATCCCTATCTCCCGTCAGTTCGACACGGATATGCAGGCTTTCCAGGTCTGGGGCGAAGCGCGCGGCAAAGCGGAAGTGACCGCCGTTCAGAGCAGCAAAAACGTGGTTATGATGCTGATTATGGTCGTGGCGCTGTTGGTAGCGGGCATTATCGTGCTGGCCTGGTTGGCGCTGCGTCATATGCTGCTCAAACCCCTGGAAACCTCTATACAGCAGCTTGAGCATGTGGCCGCTGGTGATTTGACGTCGACGACCACCGGGGCTGCCAGCGTCGAGTTCAACCGGCTTAATGCCGCAATTGAAGAGATGCGCCAGTCACTGGTCGATTCGGTGACGCGAGTGCGCGACGCCAGTTCGCAAATTGATACCGGCAGTCGTGAACTGGCCGCTGGCAACGTCGATCTCTCCCAGCGAACCGAGTCCACCGCGACATCGCTGGAGCAGACCGCCGCCAGCATGGAGCAAATCACCGCCACGGTGAAACTGAATGCCGACAACGCGGAGCAGGCGCATAAACTGGCACAGACCGTCTCCGATACCGCCGATCGCGGCAGCGAAATGGTTTGCTATGTTATTGAAAAAATGCGTGACATTTCCGGAAGCTCCGATCGTATCGCCGATATTCTTAGCGTTATCGACGCCATCGCTTTCCAGACCAATATTCTTGCGCTGAACGCCGCTGTTGAAGCTGCTCGTGCCGGGGAGCAAGGCCGCGGTTTCGCCGTGGTCGCGGGTGAAGTGCGTAACCTTGCCAGCCGCAGCGCCGAATCGGCGAAGGAGATCCGCGCGCTGATCAGCAGTTCGCAGGCGCACGTGTCTGAAGGCAGCGATCTGGCGATGCAGGCTGGCGAAACAATGGACGAAATCGCAGAAGAAGTGTTGCGAATGACCAAACTGATGCGCGAAATCGCTAATGCATCGCAGGAACAGAGCCGCGGTATTGAGCAGGTCAATATTGCCGTCAGCCAGATGGATGAAACGGCACAACAAAATGCGGCGTTAGTACAACAATCTTCTGCAGCCACGCGTTCGCTGGAAGAACAATCACGTGAATTGTTGCAGGCGATGGCGTCGTTCCGCCTGCAACCTCAGGGATAGATCAGCAAAGAAAAACGCACATTTGTGCACTAAAAAAAACGCCACATAACGTGGCGTTTTCTCTTCTTTCCGGCCTTACGCGTCCGGGAACTCACGCATATAGCGTTCAACATCGTCCACCATATGCTCATTGCCGACGAAGAACGGACGGCGCTGGTGCAGGCTTTCCGGCTGAATGTCCAGAATACGCACTTTACCGTCGCTGGCTTTACCGCCTGCCTGCTCGGCGAGGAAGGCCATCGGGTTGCATTCGTACAGCAGACGCAGTTTCCCTTCCGGGTGGCTGGCGGTGCTTGGGTAGAGGTAAATCCCACCCTTCAGCAAGTTACGGTGGAAATCTGCCACCAGAGAACCGATATAGCGCGTGGTATAAGGGCGGTTTGTCGCCTTATCTTCTTCCTGACAGAACTTCAGGTATTTTTTCACGCCCAGCGGGAATTTGATGTAGTTGCCTTCGTTGATGGAGTACGTGTTGCCACGCTCCGGGAAGCGCATACGTTCCTGACACAGGCAGAAGACGCCCAGTGACGGATCGTATGTGAAAGCGTGAACGCCGCAGCCCGTGGTGTAAACCAGCATGGTTGAAGAACCATACACCACGTAACCGGCGGCAACCTGTTTGTTGCCCGGCTGCAGGAAGTCTTCCATGGTGACCGGCGTGCCTACCGGCGTAATACGGCGGTAGATAGAGAAAATGGTCCCGACAGAGACGTTAACGTCGATGTTGGAAGAGCCATCCAGAGGATCCATCAGCACCACGTATTTGGCGTGCTCGCAACCTTCGAAAACGACAATTTCGTCTTCTTCTTCAGAGGCGATGCCTGCCACGATATCGCGGGCGCGGAGTGCAGCTTTCAGTTTTTCATTGGCGAACAGGTCGAGTTTTTGTTGCTCCTCACCCTGTACGTTTTCAGCACCGCTGGCACCCAGGATATCGACCAGACCGGCCTTATTGATATCGCGATGAATGATCTTGGCGCCCAGTTTTATTGCCGACAGCAAAGCAGTCAGTTCACCCGTTGCATGCGAGAACTCATGCTGCTTTTCGACAATAAATTCACCTAACGTTTTCATAACACTTTCCCTGCATTTTTAATATGGAGTAAAGCGATTGTAGCCTGTGGTTTTCAGGTTGCCTGGCACAGCAAGTTCCGGATATTAAACAGCTCGCACCGTAACAGCCAGAGCTTTCGCAAACGAAAACGCAGGATACGTACAACTATACTAACAAAGATTAAAAACTTCGCGCACAGGTGAATCGCGCCAGCTCTATACGGATTATCCTGAAATGCATTTCTCTGACGTTAAACATATGAGTAAAATGTGCGCCAGTTTAAGAAAGGATAACGACGTATGCGCATTCATATTTTGGGGATTTGCGGCACTTTTATGGGCGGGCTGGCCATGCTGGCGCGCTCGCTGGGTCATCAGGTTACGGGTTCGGATACCAATATTTATCCGCCGATGAGCACCTTGCTGGAAAAGGAAGGTATTGATCTCATTCAGGGCTATGACGCAAGTCAGCTCGATCCCGCGCCGGATTTGGTGATTGTTGGCAACGTGATGAAGCGCGGAAACCCGTGTGTGGAAGCGGTGCTGGAAAAAAACATTCCCTATATGTCCGGCCCGCAGTGGCTGCACGATTTTGTCCTGCGTGACCGCTGGGTTGTGGCGATTGCCGGAACGCACGGTAAAACCACCACCGCGGGCATGGCGACCTGGATCCTCGAAGCCTGCGGTTACAAACCCGGCTTTGTGATTGGCGGCGTACCGGGTAACTTCGACGTCTCCGCGCGTTTGGGCGACAGCCCGTTCTTCGTGATCGAAGCTGACGAGTATGACTGCGCCTTCTTCGACAAGCGTTCCAAATTTGTTCATTATTGCCCGCGTACGCTGGTGCTCAATAACCTTGAGTTTGACCATGCGGATATCTTCGACGACCTGAAAGCGATCCAGAAGCAGTTCCACCACCTGGTGCGTATTGTGCCGGGGCAGGGGAAAATTATCTGGCCGGAAAATGACATCAATCTGAAACAGACGATGGCAATGGGCTGCTGGAGCGAACAGGAACTGGTGGGCGAGCAGGGTCACTGGCAGGCGAAAAAACTGAACACCGATGCATCCAGTTGGGAAGTGTGGCTGGATAATGCATGCGTTGGCCAGGTGAACTGGGGGCTGGTTGGCGAGCACAACATGCACAATGGCCTGATGGCGATCGCAGCGGCGCGCCATGTCGGCGTCGCCCCGGCGGATGCGGCCAATGCGCTGGGTTCCTTTATTAACGCCCGTCGCCGCCTCGAACTGCGTGGCGAAGCTAACGGCGTAACGGTGTATGACGACTTTGCTCACCACCCGACGGCCATTCTCGCGACGCTGGCGGCATTGCGCAGTAAAGTCGGCGGCACCGCGAAGATCATTGCCGTGCTGGAACCGCGTTCGAACACCATGAAAATGGGGATCTGCAAAGACGACCTGGCACCCTCTTTAGGCCGCGCAGATGAAGTTTACCTGCTGCAACCGCAGCATATTCCATGGCAGGTTGCAGAAGTGGCCGATGCGTGCGTACAGCCTGCGCACTGGAGCGCGGATGTCGACGCGCTGGCAGACATGATTGTCAAAAGCGCACAGCCGGGCGATCACATTCTGGTCATGAGTAACGGCGGATTCGGCGGCATTCACCAGAAGCTGCTGGATGGGCTGGCGAAAAAAGCGGAAATCGCAGCCGAAAACGCCTGACACCGTCAGTGCAAAGAAAAACCGCGCCCGGTATCCCGGCGCGGTTTTTTTATGGCTGCGGTTTACTCTTTTGCCATAGGCGTTTCAATGGCTTGTGGGGCTTTGCTGCCCTGAATCTCTTTCACGCGTTTTTCCACATCCGCCACCTGGCTGCTGTTATGCAGTAAGGTATAGGTCAGATCAAAGCGTGTGCTCTGGCCCGGTTGTAACTGTTTCACACGTTTTTGCTGGCGTTCAATGGTGACCGGGTAGGCGTAGCTGGTGCCGGGTTCGATGCCAGTGACGTAGCCCTGTTTTTCCGTATCGGTGTTTTTCCACATCGTCAGCACCGGCAGTTGTTCGGTGTTGTAACTGATGGAGACGCCTTTATCGCCCGCTTTATTCAGCAGGGCGGCGACAGTTTGTTTATTGGCGTCGGCCAGCGGTTTGATGTTAAACACCATTTCGTCGAAGCCCTTGGTTGGCCCGGCGTAGGTTTGCCACTCTTTCAGACCCCCTTTAGCATAATCGTTGAACGGGCTGACGTTTTCGTACGGCGTGATAAAGCGAGCGCCTTGCTCAAGGATCGGTTTGCCGAAGTTACTGTGATAGATGATCTGGTAGTCGTGGGGGTAATCCGCGTGGTTGGTCAGCACATCATGCAGGCTGAAGCTGTTGCTGCCCGGAATATAGCGCAGTTCCATTTCGGTTTGCAGATCGGCTTTTTTGAAGGTGCTCTCTTTCACCAGCCCACGAATGCGGATCTCATACGGTGCGGTATCGCTGACGTCCACCGATACCTGTGATGCTGGTGTATTGCCCACTTTGCCATGCAGTGTGTAAATCTGTCCGTCTGCGGTGACCGGGTGGCCGGTCCATTCGTAACCGCAGCGCACCACCATCTCGTTGAAACCTTCCAGCCAGCCAAGGCCGTTACGGCTTTCGAGGTTGATAAACGCCGGGTTCACCACCTCTTTAACCGGAGAATTCCACCCCATATGCACCCCGAAGCCGTCGGCATACAGCAGGTTCATGCCACGAGTGGGGCTCAGGGCAATGGTGAGCCCGTTTTTGCTGGTGATCTTGATAACTTTACTGCCTTCCTGTTTGCCGCCGTGCAGTACGATTTGCTCAATGCTGAACTGCTGTCCTTTGACGTTCAGCTGATCGCTGCTGATCCGCCAGTTTCCTTGTTCAATGCCGCCTTCAGCACTTGTCAGCACCCAGGTTTTCGCCATCACAGGGCCAGAAATAAGCAGCGCCAGCGCGGAAAGCATTACGGTTTTTTTCATCATTTATTCCTTTTATGCTGAATCGATTATGTGTACCACGGCTGAAATCTACGTTTTGCGCTGATAAGAAAATGTGATCCGTTTCATCTGATGAAAATGAGCAGCAACAAGAGGTTAAATAGTAGGAATTGATCGCATTTATTTATGAAATGCAAAATATTGATAGGGGAAATTTGTGAGATGCGTTGATTTTAGCTTTAACGATTCAGCTAAATGTTCAGTGCCGAAATAGTGGCAGTGCGCGGCGGTAAACCCATGGGATAAATAACGGGATACATAAAAGAAAACCCTCCCGGTAGGGAGGGCTACATGTGCGGTTATCAGGCTTCGTTATTCTCAGCCAGTTCGCGCAGATACTGGAAGATCAACCGCGCGGACTTGGGCGGTTTGTTGCCTTCTTTCTCTTTTTGGGCGTTACGGATAAGTGAACGCAATTGCTGACGGTCGGCCTCCGGCCACAGATTCAGTACATCGGGTACAGCATCGTCACCTTCTTCAATCAGACGATCGCGCAAATGCTCCAGCTTGTGGAAGAACGCGACCTGCTGATTGTGACGGTTTTTCAGCTTATCCAGCGCCTGGCGGATAGGATCCACATCGCGTTGACGAAGCATTTTGCCAATCAACTGCAACTGACGGCGACGACCCTCTTTCTTAATGCGCTGCGCCAGTTCAATGGCATCGCGCAGATCCGGGTCGAGCGGGAGTTTATCCAGCGCGTTTTTACCCAGTTCTACCATTTCTGCGCCAAGCTGTTTTAACTCTTCAGCATCGCGTTTAATTTCACTCTTACTGACCCAGATGATCTCATCATCTTCGTCTTCAATATCATCACCGGGCACGTCGTCGAGCCAGTCGTCGGGCTGCTTTGTCATCTCAGGCTCCTTAAAAAAAGAGGCTAATGTTACCAGTTAAGGCGCGCACTGAAAAACGGTTCTCTGTTAGACTTCAAAGATTCTCTCCCTTAATTATGGCATTGGCGATGAAAGTGATCACACAAGTTGCACAACAACGCAAAGTACTGGAAGACGCAGTTACCACGGCGCTGGAGCTGGCCTCCGGGAAGGCGGATGGTGCGGAAGTGGCTGTCAGTAAAACCACCGGCATCGGTGTCAGCACACGCTACGGCGAAGTGGAGAATGTTGAATTTAACAGCGATGGTGCACTGGGCATTACCGTCTATCACCAGAACCGCAAAGGCAGCGCGTCGTCTACCGATCTCAGCCCGGATGCCATTGCCCGTACGGTGCAGGCGGCGCTCGATATCGCCCGTTACACTTCGCCGGATCCTTACGCGGGCGTTGCAGATAAAGAGCTGCTGGCCTTCGATGCCCCGGATCTCGATCTGTTCCACCCGGCGGAAGTGACGCCGGATGAAGCCATCGAATGGGCTGCGCGTGCGGAACAAGCTGCGCTGAAAGCAGACAAACGTATCAACAATACTGAAGGTGGGAGCTTTAACAGCCACTATGGCATCAAAGTGTTCGGCAACAGCCACGGTATGCTGCAAAGTTACTGTTCCACCCGCCACTCCCTGTCGAGCTGCGTGATTGCTGAAGAAAATGGCGATATGGAGCGCGATTACGCCTACACCATCGGGCGTGATATCCGCGATCTGCACACGCCGGAATGGGTGGGTGAAGAGTGTGCGCGCCGTACTCTGTCTCGCCTGTCTCCGCGTAAGCTGTCGACCATGAAAGCACCGGTGATTTTTGCCAGCGAAGTCGCGACCGGGCTGTTTGGCCACTTGGTGGGCGCGATCGCTGGCGGCGCGGTGTACCGTAAATCCACCTTCCTGCTGGATTACCTGGGCAAACAGATCCTGCCAGAGTGGCTGACGATTGAAGAGCATCCGCACCTGCTGAAAGGCCTGGCTTCCACGCCGTTCGACAGCGAAGGGGTGCGCACCGAGCGTCGCGATATTATTAAAGACGGCGTGCTGACCCAGTGGCTGTTGACCAACTACTCTGCGCGCAAGCTGGGGCTGAAGAGTACCGGGCATGCGGGCGGCATTCATAACTGGCGGATTGCCGGGCGCGGTCTCAGTTTTGAGCAGATGCTGAAAGAGATGGGCACCGGTCTGGTGGTAACAGAATTGATGGGACAGGGCGTTAGTGGCATCACGGGCGATTACTCGCGCGGCGCTGCCGGTTTCTGGGTGGAAAACGGGGAAATCCAGTATCCGGTGAGCGAAATCACCATTGCCGGTAACCTGAAAGAGATGTGGCGCGATATTGTTACTGTCGGTGACGATATTGAACAACGCAGTAATATTCAGTGTGGTTCAGTGTTACTCCCGGAGATGAAAATCGCCGGACAATAACTCCGTGGCGCTAAGAGCTGCGCCTTCAGCGTGATAATAAAAAAGGAAGTGAGCAATGCGTAAAAACCTGTTAGCAATCCTGGCTGTGTCGTCGTTGTTTATGGGTTCGGCGGTGTTTGCCGCCGATCTTGAGGATGATATGGGCACCCTGAGCGATAACCTCAAAGTGGTGCAGAAAACCAATGATGCCACCGAGCTGAAAGGCGCATTAACCAATATGCGCACCGCCGCGCTGGATGCGCAAAAAGCTACCCCGCCGAAGCTGGAAGGGAAAGCGCCGGATAGCGCCGAGATGAAAGATTATCGTCACGGCTTTGATGTGCTGGTTGGGCAGATTGACGATGCGCTGAAACTGGCTAATGAAGGTAAAGTGAAAGAGGCGAAGGCGGCTGCTGAAGGTCTGGCTAACACCCGCAACACCTATCACAAGAAGTTCCGCTAAGCATACCCGGCGGGGCTGCGGCCCCGCTTTACCAATAAGTAAACCTTATTCATCTCACACTTTTCCCCTTCGGTTCGCCGTTTTTTTATTCTCATTTCCACCCCGATTTCCGCAACTTTTCTGCATTCCTGTGACCGTTGCCCAGTCAAAAATCTTCAGTGACCCGATTTCTGTGGCGCAGATCACTAAGACCTTCCGCCTTTCCACTTCGAAGTGGAAAACTCCTCGCTACAAACTCTTAACCTGCAACGTTAGCTTTATTCCGAAGCCATGAGTGGGGTAAGACGAGTGAATAACGGAGCGGTAATGAACGACGCGGAGCAGGCAGCGCAAACGGCAACCCTCGCACAGCGCATGCTGACGAAGGTGTTTACCTTGTTAAGCGATCAAGGCATCACGCCGAATGCAGTACAGCAGCAGATGCTGACCTCGCATGTCCGGGCAATGGCGCACCGTTCCGTGACGGGCGAACCGCTGCCGGAAGTGGACGCCAGCCTGTTTGATGAAATTTCAGCCGGGTCGATGGACCTTGCCCGCGAGGTGGTGGCGGCATTCGGCAATTTACCGGAAGAAGAAGCCTGGCTGCTGTCGGTGCACTTCGAAGTGGCGAAAGACAACCTGTAAGGAGCGAAAGATGGAACAAATTACCGTAGTGATTGGCGATCGTCTGGGTAAAGGCCAGAAAGTAGCCGCAGGCGTCGAAAAAGCAGGCGGCCGCGCGGTGGTTGTACCGGGCGTGGCGGCGGATATGAAACTTGGCGACGTAATGAAAGCGGAAAACGCCACCTTCGGCATTTCATTTTGCGGCAGCGGTGGCGCAGGTGCCATCACCGCGCAAAACAAACATGGTTACAAAGCGAAATACGGCATGCGCTCCGTGGAAGAGGGCGTCACCGCCATCAACGAAGGCTGCAACGTGCTGGGATTCGGTTTTATGGACAAAGAAGAATTGGGCGAGCGCCTGGTGCAGGCGTGGCTGAAAAAATACGGCGCATAACCATGAAAGAACAGTTCACCACCACGGTCAGGGTTAACGGCAAGGGCGATGCGAAAAACCGCGCCTTCGCCGATGCGCTGAGCCACGTTCAGGCCGCGGTGATGAAAGCGTCGCCGCATATTTTACTGCGTATCGAGCCACAGGATGTGCAGGTTGTTCATGCGCAGGAAACGACGCGGAAAGAGGCCTTTTTGTTCCTCTTCCTGCGTCGGGAAAGACGCACCTACAGCGTGGAGCTGGATGTGACCGTCAACGTGACCGCCATCAATCTCGATAAAGTGGATTTCGTCACGAAATAACTCAATGCATACCCGTGAGTCCGTTCCATCGGGTAGAAGAGGGCAGACTGATGTTCTTAATCATACTAATAAAATCACTCATCATCGGCGGCCTGGTTGGCGTCGGCGTGGGTGCCGGGGCTGCACGCATGTTCCACGCGCCGACCACTCAGGGTATGGGCGCATTTCGTACTTTGGGGGAACTGAACTCTTGCGAAGGGGATCCGGCATCGCACTTCTCCTTTGGCTTAGGGTTCTTCTTTAACGCCTGGGCGTCATCCGTAGCTGCGGGTTCCTTTACCCAGGACGTTGACCACCGCATTATCCCCAACTGGGGCGCGGCGGCGCTGATGGTGAAAAACCGTAACGTCGGCGAAACCCTGCACGATCCGAAAAAGATGGCCATCGCCTGTGGGCTGATCGGCATGGTGGTGGTCACCTTCCTCAACCTGACGGCCTCTTCCGTACCGGCGGCGCTGCAAGTCACGGCGGTGAAAGTGTTGGTACCGGCAGCAAACTTACTGGTGAATACCGTGATGCCGGTGATCTTCTGGCTGGCGGCCATCGACGCCGGTAAAAAATCCGGTTTCTGGGCCACTGTTTTTGGCGGCGCGGCGCAGTTAATCATGGGTAACGCCGTTCCGGGGTTGGTGCTGGGTATTCTGATCGGTAAAGGCGTGGAAGAGAGTGGCTGGAACCGCGTTACCAAAGTAATGATGACCGCGATTGTCGCCCTGTTTGTCCTGAGCGGTTTCTTCCGCGGCTTCGATCTGAAAATGATTGAGTCCTTCCACCTGAGCGCGCCGAACTGGCTTGAGCTCATCCACAACTCGCTCAGCGGCAAATAAGGAAAGACGATGGAACAGAATAAAGGCTTTTGGTACGCCGACTGGTCATTCCCGATTTTCGTCGGCCTGCTCTCTTCCGGCGTCTTTGCCGGGACACATATGTACTACCTGTACGGCATCGGCGCGTTCAACGAAGTGGCGTTTGTCTCGATGCTGCGCTCCGGTATGGACACTGGCGTATACGGAGCGGTGGCGGCGTTTGGTGCCAGCTTCCTGTTTGCCCGCATTATTGAAGGTTCGCTGGTGGGGATTCTGGATATCGGCGGCGCGATCCAAACCGGTGTCGGGCTTGGCGTTCCGGCACTGCTGCTCGGCGCGGGCTTTGTCTTCCCGGTGGCGAACTTTGTTGCCTCGCTGGCAACCGGTCTGGTGATTGGGGTGTTGATTGGTTACCTGATTATCCTGGCGCGTAAGTTCACCATTAACCAGAGCGACTCCACTTACGGCGCAGACGTGATGATGGGGGCGGGTAATGCGTCGGGTCGCTTCCTTGGCCCGTTGATTATTCTCAGCGCCATGACGGCCTCGATTCCTATTGGCATCGGTTCATTGGTGGGCGCACTGCTGTTTTACCTCTGGCAAAAGCCGATCACCGGGGGCGCGATCCTGGGTGCGATGTTGCTGGGTGCCATCTTCCCGGTGGCCCTCTGATACCCGCGGGCGCTACGGCGCCCGTTACTTCTGGAGATACGCATGTTTGATTTACTCCTGCGCCGGGCACGTCTGGTTGACGATACGGTGACGGATATCGCCATCAGTGCGGGTAAAATCGCCGCGTTGGGTGATATCAGCGGCCCGGCGGTGAAATCTGTTGATTTACACGGTGAACATTATGTCAGCGCCGGGTGGATCGACTCCCACGTCCATTGCTATCCAAACTCGCCGATCTATCACGATCAGCCCGACAGTGTCGGGATCGCAACCGGGGTCACCACGGTGATCGATGCAGGCAGCACCGGTGCGGACGATATTGACGATTTTTATACCCTCACCCGCCAGGCAACCACGGAAGTCTATGCGCTGTTGAATATCTCCCGCGTGGGACTGATTGCACAAAACGAGCTGGCGAACCTGAATAATATCGATGCCAGCGCCGTACGTGATGCGGTGCAACGCCACCCGGATTTTATCGTTGGCCTGAAAGCGCGGATGAGCAGCAGCGTGGTGGGTGACAACGGCATTACACCGCTTGAACGCGCGAAAGCGATACAAAAAGAGAACGGTGATTTACCGCTGATGGTGCATATCGGTAACAACCCGCCGAACCTCGACGAGATTGCCGATCTGCTCACCTCCGGCGACATCATCACCCACTGCTATAACGGTAAACCGAACCGCATTCTGACCCCCGGCGGGGAGTTGCGCGCGTCCGTTGCCCGCGCGCTTCGCCGCGGTGTGCGGCTGGATGTGGGGCACGGCAGCGCCAGTTTTATCTTTACGGTGGCAAAACGTGCGATAGCGTTGGGCATTTTGCCGCAGACCATCAGTTCCGACATCTACTGCCGCAACCGCATTGACGGCCCGGTGCGCTCACTGGCGAACGTGATGTCCAAATTTCTCGCCATTGGCCTGTCGCTGCCGCAGGTGATTGCCTGTGTGACCGACCACGCCGCCGAGGGCCTGCGCCTGAAACAGAAAGGGCGACTGGCGGTCGGTTATGACGCCGATCTGACCATTTTCGACCTGAAGCGCCAGCCAGTGCTGTTTACCGATGCGGAACACGAAAGCTTACAGGCTGAACAGTTAATCACGCCGTTGGCCGCCATTCGTGCAGGCCATGGCTATATGACCGAACAGGGGAGTGCGGAACATGCCTTCGATTTATGATAAGTACCAATTAAAACAGGTGATTAATGCCTCCGGGCGCATGACGGCGCTCGGCGTCTCCACCCCGCGCCCGGAAGTGGTTGAGGCGGTCCTTAGCGGCATGAATCACTACTTCGAAATGAAAGATCTGGTGAACAAGACCGGGGAGTACATCGCGAATTTGCTGGAGGTTGAGGGCGCGACGGTGGTCTCTTGTGCTTCTGCCGGTATTGCACAGTCGGTGGCCGCTGTACTGGTGAAAGAGAGTGACTGGTTGCTGGAAAACCTGCACAGCACGGTGATTGAGAACAACGAAATCGTACTGCCGCGCGGCCATAACGTTAACTTTGGCGCACCGGTCGGCACAATGGTGGCGTTGGGCGGCGGTAAGGTTGTGGAAGCCGGCTACGCCAACGAATGTTCCGCCGATCAACTGGCGGCGGCGATCTCCCCGCGCACGGCGGCGATCCTCTATATCAAGTCCCACCACTGCGTACAGAAAAGCATGCTCAGCGTTGAGCAGGCTGTCGTGGTGGCGCGTAAACACGATCTGCCGCTGATTGTCGATGCGGCAGCGGAAGAAGATTTGCAGTGCTACTACCGCGCTGGCGCCGATCTGGTTATCTACAGCGGCGCGAAGGCGATCGAGGGGCCAACTAGCGGGCTGGTGATCGGCAAAACGCAGTACGTCGAGTGGGTCAAACGCCAGACGGCGGGCATTGGTCGGGCGATGAAAGTGGGCAAAGAGGGCATTCTCGGACTGACCTGCGCCATTGAACACTACCTTAGCGCCCGGAAAGAGAGCGGTGCGGAAATGGTCGCCAAAATGACGCCGTTTATCGACCAGCTTAATACGCTGCCGGGCGTCAGCGCGCGCGTCGTGTGGGACAGCGCCGGGCGAGATATTGCCCGTAGCGAAATCAAGTTCGACGAAGCGATAACGGGTATCGCCACAGGTGATTTAGTCAGCGCCCTGAAACAGGGGGAATACGCCATTTACTTCCGTGGCTATAAAGCCAATGAAGGCATTATCGAGGCCGATGTCCGTAGCGTAACTGCCGACCAACTGGCGGTGGTGTATCGCCGCATCGCCGAAGAACTGAACAAGGAGCAACGCCCATGAAACTGACCCCCAATTTTTACCGTGACCGTGTGTGCCTGAATGTGCTGGCAGGCAGTAAAGATAACGCCAGCGCCATTTACGAGGCTGCAGAAGGCCATGTGCTGGTGGGCGTCCTGTCGAAAAACTACCCGGACGTTGCCACGGCGGTCGCCGATATGCGCGACTATGCAGCGCGTATTGATAACGCGCTCTCTGTCGGCCTGGGTGCGGGTGATCCGAACCAGTCCGCCATGGTCAGCGCCATCGCCCGTGAGGTGCAACCGCAGCATGTGAATCAGGTCTTTACCGGCGTGGCAACCAGCCGGGCGCTGCTGGGGCAGAGTGAGACGGTGGTAAACGGCCTGGTCTCGCCAACGGGAACGCCAGGGCTGGTGAAAATCTCCACCGGGCCGCTAAGCAGCCAGGCTGCGGACGGCGTTGTACCGATTGAGACGGCAATTGCACTGTTAAAAGATATGGGCGGCAGCTCGGTTAAATACTTCCCAATGGGCGGTCTGACGTGCCGTGACGAGTATCTGGCGGTGGCTGAAGCTTGTGCGCGTTACGATTTCTGGCTGGAGCCGACTGGCGGTATCGATTTGGACAATTTTGGTGAGATCCTGCAAATCGCACTGGAGGCGGGAGTGCGTAAAATTATCCCGCATGTTTACAGCTCAATCATCGATAAGGTGAGCGGCGACACGCGTCCGGCGGACGTTTGTCAACTGATGGCGATAACCCAAAAACGGGTGCAGTAAACGCACTCCCTCTCCCTGCTGTGAGGGAGCAACTCAACCGTTGTGTCAGGAGCCATTATGACGACTGTTCGTTATCTACTTGCCGCTTCACTCTCTCTGCTGGCGACCCACGTCATGGCACAAACCGAATACGCCTGGGTGGGAACGTACAACCCGAATGGTGAAGGGTTGTACCGTTTCACCGTCGATCCGCAATCGGGAGTGCTTGGGAATAAAACGCTGGTCAGCACATTGCCGAACGCGGCGCAACTGACCGTGGCGCGCGATGGCAAGACGCTCTATCTCGCCAGCGAAGTGGAGCAGGGCGCGGTTCAGGCGCTGCGTATTGGCAACAATGGCGAGCTGAGCGTGCTCAATCAAGTGGCGTCTGGCGGGGCCGGGCCGGTCTATCTGTCACTAACGCCGGATGGCCGTTTCTTGCTGGTGGCGAATTACGTCAGCGGTTCGATTGCCGTGTTGCCGGTTAACGATGATGGCAGCCTCGGGGAAGCGGTGGACAAGCGGCAGGATCAGGGGGAACCTGGCACGGCAAAACCGCAAGCGGCGGTGGAAGGTAGTTTTGCGATAAGCGATCACAATGGTCCCCATGCGCATATGATTGCCGCCGATCCGAGCGGGAAATTTGTCTTTTCCACCGATCTGGGGCTGGATCGCATTTACCAGTATAAGTTTGATGGCAAAACAGGCGCGTTAACACCTAATGATCCACCTTTTATCAGTGCCTCTTCCAAAGGAGCCGGTCCACGTCACTTTGTTTTCACGCTGCAAGGCGACGGCCTGTGGCTGATTAATGAAGAGTCGTCGACGCTGACGCACTACGCGCTGAATAAAACCACCGGCACATTACAGCAGGGGGAAACCATTTCTGCGCTGCCGAAAGACTACAAAGGCACCAGTTTTGCCGCGGGTCTGGTGTTAAGCGCCGATGGCAAACAGTTGTATGTTGCCAACCGGTTGCATAACAGCATTGGGCACTTTACGGTGAAAGCCGATGGTTCGCTCATGCATCAGGACGATGTGTGTACACGCGGTGATTATCCGCGCACGCTGACGTTGGCGGCGAATGGGCGCTGGCTCTATGTGCTGAATCAGCGCAGCGATAACATCACCCGCTTTCGCGTGGAACCCAACGGAAAACTGCAATTTGAGCCGGATTACACCCCGGTGGGCAGTCCATCTCAGATGGTCATTTCATCTCACCCTTAAAGCCTGGAGAGCGATGTGCGATTCCCGAACCAACGTTTAGCGCAACTGTTTACTATGCTGCAAAACGAAACGCTACCGCAGGATGAGCTGGCACAGCGCTTGTCTGTGTCAACGCGTACCGTTCGGGCCGATATCACTGCTCTCAACGCGTTGCTGTTGCAGCACGGTGCGCAATTTGTGCTGACGCGCGGCAGCGGTTATCAACTAAAAATCGATGACGCTGCCCGCTATCAGAGCTTGCAGGCCACCCGCCCGCGTGCGTTGCGTATTCCGCGCAGTGCTCCGGAGCGGGTGCACTATCTGGTGGTGCGTTTTCTCACCTCCGCGTTTTCCCTCAAACTGGAAGATCTGGCGGACGAATGGTTTGTCAGCCGCGCCACGCTGCAAAACGACATGACGGAAGTGCGCGAGTGGTTTTCCCGCTATCGCCTGACGCTGGAAACCCGCCCGCGTCATGGTATGAAACTGTTTGGCAGTGAAATGGCACTGCGCGCCTGCCTGACGGATTTACTGTGGGAGCTGGCGCAACAGAATGCACAGAACCCGCTGATCACCGAAGATGCGCTCAATCCAGGCGTGCCGGAAGCACTGGCGTCTGTTCTACACGATTGTTTTAGTCGTTATCACATTCGCCTGACTGATGAAGGCGATCTGTTTATCCGCTTGTATTGCGCTGTTGCAGTACGCCGTATCAGCGAGGGCTATCCGCTGTCGGAATTTACCGCCGATGATGGGGATGAGAACGTGCGCGACGCCGCACGGGATATCTCAGCCGCATTGCAACAACTGGCGGGGAAACCGCTGGCGGCGGCGGAAGAGCACTGGCTGCGAGTGCATATCGCCGGGCGTCGCGTGCAGGAGCTGGTACCCAGCGCCATCAGCGCCGATGATGATGAAACACTGGTGAATTACATTCTTGGCTATATCAATAGCCACTATAACTACAACCTGCAAAACGACACACAACTGCATGCGGACCTGCTGACGCATATCAAAACCATGATCACCCGCGTGCGCTACCAAATCATGATCCCCAACCCGCTGTTGGATAACATCAAGCAGCACTACCCCATGGCCTGGGACATGACGCTGGCGGCGGTCTCCAGTTGGGGGAAATACACACCGTATGTGATCAGCGAAAACGAGATCGGTTTTCTGGTGCTGCACATTGGCGTGGGGCTGGAGCGT
The DNA here is from genome assembly GCF_900094925.1 of Kosakonia oryzendophytica. Taxonomy (GTDB): domain Bacteria; phylum Pseudomonadota; class Gammaproteobacteria; order Enterobacterales; family Enterobacteriaceae; genus Kosakonia; species Kosakonia oryzendophytica. The sequence continues at coordinate 261,847 of NZ_FMAY01000002.1, forward strand.
CACTACAACATTGGTTACCAGCGGCAACCGCAGGTGTTGCTGGTGTGTGATGCCGGAAATGCAATGGCGCGCATGATTGAAGCCGTGCTGGGGCGGAAATACCCGCAAATTGTGGTTACCCGCACCGTGACGCTGCGTGATTACGAGCAGTGCGCCACTATTGCCGAAGATTTTGTGATTTCCACTGCGCGGGTCAGTGAAAAAGATAAACCGGTGGTCACTATTGCGCCGTTCCCCAGTGAGTATCAACTGGAGCAGATCGGCAAACTGGTGCTGGTGGACAGAACGCGCCCGTGGATGCTGGAAAAGTATTTTGATGCGCTCCATTTCCGCATTATCGACGGTGAGATGGATCAGCAAACGCTGTTTACCACCCTCTGTGACCAATTGCGTGATGAAGGTTTTGTCGACGCAGAATTTCTCGACTCGGTCATTGAACGTGAAGCGATTGTCAGCACCCTGCTGGGGGAAGGCATTGCTTTACCGCACGCCCTTGGGTTGCTGGCGAAAAAAACCGTGGTCTATACCGTGCTGGCCCCGCAGGGGATCCGCTGGGGAGACGACACCGCGCATGTCATTTTTTTACTGGCGATCAGCAAAAGCGAGTACGAAGAGGCGATGGCGATCTACGATATTTTCGTCACTTTCTTGCGCGAACGCGCCACCGCCAGGCTTTGTGCCTGTGCAGACTTTGCCACGTTCAAACGCGTAGCAATGGAATCGCTCAGCCGTTTTTAGAACCTGTTGGGGATGAACGATACCGCAACACGCTTATACCGTGGCGGGGGGGTATTTAAAGGTGTACACGCAACTGGCGTGACGGTTTGGTTTTTGCTGTAGCGGTGGGCAAACGAGAAAACGCGGCCGCTTACCGGAATGCCAGCAAGCGGCTGCCGCGCTGTTTAGCGCAAGTGATGGACGACCTGGTTGCTGCTGCCTCGCCAGATCAGCATCGGGTCTTTCAAATCCTGGACAAATTTTCCGTCCACCAACACGTTGATCTGTGCGACTACTTCACGCTGTGCGGCGTCGAGTTCGTCCATCTTGTAGCCCGTCCAGACCCAGATATCCTTACCGGGGCATTCGGCGCGAATGCGGGTGACCAGTTTTAAAATATCCGGCACGTTTTGCGGGTGCAGTGGATCGCCGCCGGAGAGTGAAATCCCCTGCCGTTTAATGCGGGTGTCGTTGAGATCCGCGATTATGCGCTCTTCCATTTCGGCCGTGAACGGCACGCCGGAGTTCAGCCGCCAGGTGCTTTTGTTGTAACAGCCGGGGCATTCATGCACGCAGCCGGCGACGAACAGTGTGCAGCGGGTGCCGGGACCGTTGACAATGTCGACTGGGTAATATTGGTGATAATTCATTTTCGCATCTCATCCGCTTATCAATTGACGCCATCGCTGCGTTGGCTGCTTGCGCGCGCCCGGGTCACTTACTGATGTAAACTCCCCGGGACACACGCAATTGTCGCCTTGTTCTGACGTCAATTGCGTTGCGGATATATAGCAGATTGATAGCGCAGTGCCATCGGGCAAATAGACGTTAACCCATCTGCCCGTTGCCGAGGTGTTTGACGCGGCGTTTCACTTCTTCCTGCTTCCCGGCGTTAAACGGACGTGCGTCCGGGCTGCCAAGATAACCGCATACCCGACGGGTCACCGACACGCGGGTGGCATCGTGGTTGCCGCATTTCGGGCAGGTGAAGCCTTTACTGGTGCACTCAAACTCACCGGTAAAACCGCACTCGTAACACTCATCAATAGGCGTGTTGGTGCCGTAATACGGCACATGCTGGTAGCTGTAATCCCAGACATCTTCCAGTGCACGCAGGTTGTGCTGAATATTCGGGTATTCGCCATAACAAATGAAGCCCCCGCTGGCTAACGGCGGGTACGGCGCTTCGAAATCGATTTTGTCGTACGGGTTAACCTTTTTCTCAACGTCGAGATGGAAGCTGTTGGTGTAGTAACCTTTGTCTGTTACGCCTTCCACCACGCCAAATTCGGCGGTATCGATACGGCAGAAACGGTCGCACAGGTTTTCGCTCGGCGTGCTGTACAGGCTAAAGCCGTAACCCGTCTCTTCTTTCCACTCATCCACCGCTTTACGCAAGCGTTCAACAATTGCCACGCCTTTGGCACGCAGGGCTTCGCTGTCATAAATATGTTTATTGCCGAACAGCGCGTTAATGGTTTCGTGAATCCCGATATAACCCAGCGAAATAGAGGCGCGACCGTTTTTGAAGATCGGTGCGATATCGTCGTCCGCTTTCAGGCGCACGCCGCAGGCACCTTCCATATACAGAATGGGGGCCACGCGCGCTTTCACGCCTTCCAGGCGGGCAATACGCGTCATCAGCGCTTTGCGCGCCAATTGCAGACGGCTGTCCAGCAGTTTCCAGAACACGTCTTCATTGCCTTTCGCTTCCAGCGCAATGCGCGGCAGGTTAAGGCTGATCACGCCCAGGTTGTTACGCCCATCGTGGATCTGCTCACCGTTCTCTTCATACACGCCCAGGAAGCTGCGGCAGCCCATCGGGGTTTTGAACGAGCCAGTGACTTTGACCACCTGATCGTAGTTCAGGATGTCCGGGTACATACGTTTGCTGGCGCACTCCAGCGCAAGCTGTTTGATGTCGTAGTTCGGATCGTCGAACTTGTGGTTCAGACCATCGCGAATCGCGAAAACCAGTTTCGGGAACACGGCGGTTTTGCGGTTTTTACCCAGACCGGCAATACGATTGCGGAGGATTGATTGCTGGATCAGGCGTGACTCCCAACTGGTGCCCAGGCCAAAACCGAAGGTGACGAACGGGGTCTGGCCGTTGGCGGTATGCAGCGTGTTGACTTCATATTCCAGCGACTGGAAGGCATCGTAACACTCTTTTTCGGTGCGGCTGTGGGCATAACCATCGGCATCCGGAATATTCCATTCGGTCGCCACTTTGCGATGTTTTTCGAAGCTGGCGGTCACGAACGGTGCCAGGACTTCATCAATACGGTTAATTGTCGTGCCGCCATAGATGTGGCTGGCGACCTGCGCGATGATCTGCGCAGTAACGGCGGTGGCGGTAGAAATCGATTTTGGCGGCTCGATTTCGGCATTGCCCATTTTAAACCCGTGCGTCAACATGCCTTTCAGATCGATCAGCATACAGTTGAACATCGGGAAGAACGGGGAGTAATCGAGATCGTGATAGTGGATCTCGCCGCGCTCGTGTGCCAGTACCACATCTCGCGGTAGCAGATGCTGACGGGCATAGTGTTTGGCCACGATACCCGCCAGCAGATCGCGTTGGGTGGGGATCACTTTACTGTCTTTGTTGGCGTTCTCGTTGAGCAGTGCTGAGTTGGTCTGCTCAACCAGCCCGCGAATATCCTGGTTCAGGCGGCCGCGTTTTTCCCGCGCGATATCGCGGTCATGGCGGTATTCAATATAGGCGCGCGCCAGTTGTTTATGCGGCCCGGACATAAGCTGGTTTTCGACGGCTGTCTGAATCTCGCTGATATCAACCTGCGAGCGGCCCTGCATCTGGTTGCTGATAACTTCTGCGACGGTGGCGCAATAGTCTGCGTCATCGACTCCCGCTGCTTTAGCTGCACGCAAAATCGCTTCTTTGATGCGCTCTGATTTGAAAGGGACTTTACAGCCATCTCGTTTCATCACATGCGGTGTCATGATCACTCCATTTTAGAAAACAGGTTATCCACAATAAAGGACGCGCTGACTGGCTGATTATTCATTACTAAAACCAATGGGTTCGTCCCGTTTCGGCCCGCGTTATCCACAGCATGCATTGCTGTCCAGGCGGTATGCTTGTGTAGATCGTAGTCGATTAATACAACATATAGGGCCGGCGTGCATTCTAATTTCTATATATAGTGATTTGCATCAAACATGTTTACGTTTTTATTGACTCAGAACAAAGTAAAAATCTGATAGCACAGAGGACGGGCGACCTGGCGGAGTGTAAATTTTTCAATTCTCATTTTGACTAAAAATTCAACAAAAACAGCAGGTTTATGCCTGCTGTTTTTCTGTGCGAAGGGACAAAAAATTACTCTTGCAGCCACCATACGGCTTCAAATGGCCGTAACGTCATGTCGACGGGACGGGAAGCGGTTTCGGCATAGTTACTTATCAGTACCCGCCAGTCGCCTGGCAAGGCACCGGGCCGCCATGACTGGCATTCATCGCTGAGATTGGCGATAACCAGTAGCGTCTGTCCTTGCCACTGGCGGCGATAACACCATAAATTTGCGTGTGCAGGCAGGAGATCCTGGTAATCCCCCCACGTTAACAACGGCAGGGTTTTACGCAGACGGATCAAAGTCTGATAGGTATAAAATACCGAATCTGCATCGCTGACGGCATTTTCCGCATTGATTTCCCGATAGTTATCACAAAGCCCGATCCACGGATCGCCGGTGGTGAAACCGGCATTTTTGCGGGCCGTCCACTGCATCGGTGTGCGGCTGTTGTCGCGAGATTTACTGGCAAGTATCGCCAGCAATTCATCGGGTTCACGCCCGGCAGTGCGTAACCCGGCAAACATATTGAGGCTTTCCACATCGCGGTAATCGGTAATGCGGGAAAAGTGCGGATTGGTCATGCCAATCTCTTCACCCTGGTAGATATACGGCGTGCCTTGCATACCGTGCAGCACCATGGCCAGCATTTTAGCCGATGGCACGCGCAAGGCCCCCTCATCGCCAAAGCGCGACACAATGCGCGGCTGATCGTGGTTACACCAGAACAGCGCGTTCCACGCAACGTTGTGCATCCCTTGTTGCCAGTGGCGGAACAGGGCTTTCAGCGCGCCATAATCGGGGCGCGCCAGCGTCCATTTTTCCCCGTTGGGGTAGTCCACTTTCAGATGATGAAAGTTAAAGGTCATCGACAGTTCGCGGCCATCCAGCGCCGCATAACGCTGGCAATGATCCAGTGATGTGGAGGACATTTCTCCGACCGTCATCAGCGCGCGCGGCTGAAAGACTTCCCGGCTCATCTCCTGCAAAAAAGCGTGAGCGCGCGGGCCATCGGTATAAAAACGGCGGCCATCGCCCTGCTCATCGTCGGGGAAATCCTGCGCTTTGGAGATCAGATTCACCACATCCAGACGTAAACCGTCAACACCGCGATCTGCCCAGAACGTGCAGACTTTTTTCAGTTCATTGCGTACCGCCGGGTTTTCCCAGTTGAGATCCGCCTGTTCCGGGGCAAAAAGATGCAGGTAGTACTGACCGCTTTGACTGTGCCAGCGCCACGCGCCGCCGCCGAATTTTGAGCGCCAGTTATTGGGCGGCGTTTGGGGGACGCCATCACGCCAGATATAAAAAGAGCGGTAAGGGCTCGTGGGATCCTGCGCTGCCTGGAACCAGGGGTGCTGCGTTGAGGTGTGGTTAAACACCATATCCAGCACCAGACGAATCCCGCGTTGATGAGCCTGCGCCACCAGTTCGTCAAAATCGTCCAGCGTGCCGTACAGAGGGTCAATGGCGGTGTAATTCGCCACGTCATAACCATTATCCACCTGCGGCGAAATATAAAACGGCGTCAGCCAGATGGCGTCTACACCGAGGGTTTGCAGATAGTCGAGTCGGGTGATGACGCCGCGCAAATCACCGGTGCCGTTGCCGGTCGTGTCCTGAAAGCTTTTGGGGTAGATCTGATAAATAACGCCGTTTTGCCACCAGTGGGGAAGGGTATTCATAACAATGTCCTGCGAAAAGGAAGGGGGCGCAACGGCGCCCCAAAAATTACACAATCTGCAATGTGCCGTGACGGAACTTACGCTGATAAATAAAGGAGGTCAGCGCCATGGGGATCATCACTGCGATAGCCATCGCCAGGGCGAAGACTTGCCAGAATGTCGGCTGAATAGAGAGGATCCCTGGTAAACCGCCGACGCCGATGCCATTCGCCATCACGCCATTCAGGCCGCACAGCAGCCCGGCGAGGCCGGAACCGATCATCGCGCACAGCATCGGGAAGCGGTATTTCAGGTTGATACCGTACATTGCCGGTTCCGTGACCCCCAGATAGGCGGAGATGGCGGCAGGAACGGAGATCTCGCGTTCATTCTGTTTACGGCTGGAAATAATGATGCCGACCACCGCCGAGGCTTGCGCAATATTGGAGAGGGCAATCAGCGGCCAGACTGGCGTTCCGCCCATGCTCTGGATCATCTGCATATCGATTGCCAGTGTGGTCTGGTGCACACCCGTGATCACCAGCGGCGCATAGAGGAAGCCAAACAGTGCCGCGCCGATAGGCGCAAAACTGCCGGTCATCAGATGACGCACGGCAAAGGCCACGCCATCACCAATCAGGCGACCAAACGGGCCAATCAAGGCGTGTGCAAGGAAGACGGCCAGGATCAGCGAACAGACCGGCACCACCACCAGATAGAGGTAATCCGGCACCAGACGTTTTAAACGGGTTTCGATCACGCCCAGCGCCAGCCCGGCCAGCAATGCCGGGATTACCTGCGCCTGATAACCCACTTTGGCGATGGTAAACAGGCCGAAGTTCCACACTTCCGGCGTTTGTGAGCCCAGCAGGTAGGCGTTCATTAACTGCGGGGAAACCAGCGTTACGCCCAGAACGATACCGAGGATCGGCGTGCCGCCCATTTTGCGTACCGCAGACCAGCAAATACCCACAGGCAGATAGAAGAAGATGGCTTCGCCAATTAACCACAGGAAGTCATAAATCGTCTTCAGCGCGGGTGACATCTGCGCCAGTGTCTGCCCGTTGCTCATGGGCACATCGCCAATCACGTTGCGAAAGCCAAGGATCAAACCGCCGCTGATCAGCGCAGGCAGCAGCGGAAAGAAGATCTCCGCGAAGTGCGAGATCAGGCGTTCGTGCCACTTCATATTCTGCCGTGCCGCCAGTTTAGCCTGCTCTTTATCGGCGTGGGCCAGCCCGGTGGCGACACGCAGCGCCTGATAGTAGTCGCCAACGTCGGTGCCGATCACCACCTGGAATTGCCCGGCGTTGGTGAAACAGCCTTTGACCATGGGTAACTGCTCAATAGCCTTCGGATCGGCAGCTGCCGGGTTGTTCAATACAAAGCGCAACCGCGTAATGCAGTGGCTGACGGTGGCGATGTTTTCCCGTCCGCCGACCCGCGCGATCAGTTGCTCGATGTCTGTTTGATTTACTTTGCTCATCATGGTGCCTCTGGGGGAGAAATGATGCGTAATGACCGGAGCAAAGCGTAACCGCGGGCAAAAAAATTGAAAATGGGAACGTTCCCGAAATTGGGCGAGGATCACAATAAACCGTTGGGAGGGGGGATCACACCAGGTGGGCGGGGATCACAATCTGTCGCGGATCAACGCGACCATTTACCTGATCGATCAACTGTGCGGCGGCCTTACGACCGGCTTCGGCATAGCCGGGATCGACGGTGATAATCTCCGGGTGCAGGAATTTCATTAACGGTGTGTTACCGACGCTGGCGAGTTGCAGGTTGTTGATGCGCTGCTCCTGCAGATATTTGCTGGCACCGAGTGCAAGGGTGTCTGTCGCGCAGAGCAGGGCGGTGGTCTGTGCGGTCAGCACGTGCGCCACATGTTCGTAACCCTGCTTCATGGCGAGGCCTGGCAGCACGGACAGCGGCTCCAGCTGATGCGTTTTACAAAACGCCAGGTACGCGTCGTGGCGGCGTTTGCCGGTGGTGATGTCGCTGTGCGGTACACCGATAAAGCTGATATGACGATGCCCCTGCGCGTAGAGGTTCTCCATCAAGAGCTGAATAGCGCCTTCATCGTCATAACAGACGGAGGAAAAACCATCGGCATCGCGCGCCAGCAACACCAGCGAGGATTGCCAGGAGGCGAGCAGGGACTCTGTGACGCCGGTAAAACCGAACAGCACCACACCGTCGATATTGCGGCGGCTGAGCATCTGCAAATGCTCTTCTACCAGTTCCGGGGAGAACTGGCTCTCCATCATGATCGGATCGTACCCCTGCTCGTAAAACGCTGGCAGCATGGTCTGCACGGCAAGGTTTTCTGACAAGGAATCCAGACGGGAGACGATAATTGCCACCACTTTATCGCTCTGTCCGCGCATGGCGCGCGCCGAACGGGAAGGGGAAAAACCATGCTGATTGACGACGGCCTCAACCCGCTCGCGCGTACGCTGGCTTACGCCGCTTTCATTATTCAGCACGCGGGAGACGGTGGATTTACCCACCCCGCTTAAGCGCGCGATATCTTTAATGGTCAGCCGGTTTTGCATGCGTGAATCCCTCTCCGTTCTCAGGCGGTTTGCAGAATAAAGGAGTTTCGTCCTGGTTCCAACCGATCGGCAATGAGCAAAGTCTGGTTTACACGCTGCGTTGCTGCCTTTCAGCTATATGGATTGTTGTATGTATACGTTTCGTTTAATTCGTCTGCGCTATGATACCGCACTGTAATCATTCACTCTTCACTACCTTACCGGAGGTCAGATGGATCCCGATCCCACCCCTCTCCCGCGACGGAGAAACAACCGGTAAGCCTGCTTTTGCTGCCTTACCGGATGCGTAAGGCAGCGACATTTTTTTTGTCCCTGCCAACCAGATGACACCTGCAGGCGTGGCTTTCCGTGCCTGCAACATAAGCACCCGCGTGATGCGGGGGCAAGGACACTGTTATGCTGAAAAACATTACCCGGCAGCTTTTCGCTCGCCTGAACCGCCATTTACCCCGCCGCCTGGTACAGCGCGATCCGCTGCCTGGCGCGCAACACATTGCGCATGGCGACATCCCCGCCTCATTAAGCGAACGCTGTCTGAACGTTGCCAACATGGAGCCTACGCTGCTGTGGCAAACGTTCGCCAGCCACCCGGAAGGGCTGAACCCGCAGGACGTTGAACTGGCCCGTCAAACGCACGGTGAAAACCTCATTCCGGCGCAGAAACCGTCGCCCTGGTGGGTGCACCTGTGGGTCTGCTATCGCAACCCGTTTAACCTGCTGCTCACCTGCCTGGGGGTGATCTCCTATGCCTCGGAGGATCTGTTTGCCGCCAGTGTGATTGCCTTGATGGTGGCGATATCGACGCTGCTGAATTTCCTGCAAGAGGCGCGCTCCACCAAAGCCGCGGATGCGTTGAAAGCGATGGTGAGCAATACCGCAACGGTATTACGGGTGGTTAATGAGAAAGGCGAAAACGGCTGGTGCGAGATCCCGATCGATCAACTGGTGCCCGGCGATATCGTAAAACTGGCAGCAGGCGACATGATCCCCGCCGATCTGCGTGTGATGCAGGCGCGGGATCTGTTTGTCGCACAGGCCTCGCTGACCGGCGAATCTCTGCCGGTTGAGAAAGTGGCCGCGACGCGTCAGCAAGGGCAACAGAACCCGCTGGAATGCGACACACTGTGCTTTATGGGGACTAACGTCGTAAGCGGGACGGCGCAGGCGATGGTGATCGCCACTGGCGGTCACACCTGGTTCGGCCAACTGGCCGGACGGGTGAGCGAGCAGGAGAGTGAGCCGAACGCTTTCCAGAAAGGCATTGGCCGCGTCAGCATGCTGCTGATTCGCTTTATGATGGTGATGACGCCGATTGTGTTGCTGATCAATGGCTTTACGAAAGGCGACTGGTGGGAAGCTGCGCTGTTTGCCTTGTCCGTTGCTGTGGGTCTGACACCGGAAATGTTGCCGATGATTGTCACCTCAACGCTGGCGCGCGGTGCGGTGAAACTGTCGAAACAGAAAGTGATCGTCAAACATCTGGATGCGATCCAGAACTTCGGCGCGATGGACATCCTCTGCACCGATAAAACCGGCACGCTGACGCAGGATAAAATCGTGCTGGAAAATCATACGGATATCAGCGGCAAAAGCAGTGAACGGGTACTGCATAGCGCCTGGCTGAACAGCCATTACCAGACCGGGCTGAAAAATCTGCTGGATACCGCCGTACTGGAAGGCGTGGATGCGGATGCCGCACAAACGCTGGCCGCCGGCTGGCGCAAGGTGGACGAAATCCCCTTTGATTTCGAACGTCGCCGTATGTCGGTGGTGGTGGCGCAGCAGGCCGATGTGCATCAGCTGATTTGCAAAGGTGCGCTGGCGGAAATCCTCAGCGTCTGCTCCCAGGTGCGTTTTAACGGCGAGATTTTCCCGCTGGATGAGACCATGCTGCGGCGTATTGAACGTGTGACCAGCACCCTGAATCGCCAGGGATTGCGCGTGGTGGCCGTGGCGACGAAATACCTTCCGGCGCGCAGTGGTGATTACCAGCGTGCGGACGAGTCGGATCTGATCCTCGAAGGGTACATCGCTTTCCTTGATCCGCCGAAAGAGACCACGGCACCCGCGCTAAAAGCGCTGAAAGCCAGCGGCATCACTGTCAAAATCCTCACCGGCGACAGTGAGCTGGTGGCGGCGAAAGTGTGCCACGAAGTCGGGTTGGAGGTCGGCGATGCAGTGACCGGCAGTGAGATTGAGCACCTGGACGATGATGCGCTGGCACAACTGGCAAAACGCACGACGCTGTTCGCACGCCTGACGCCGATGCACAAAGAGCGCATTGTTACCCTGCTGAAGCGTGAAGGGCATGTGGTGGGCTTTATGGGCGATGGCATTAACGACGCCCCAGCACTGCGCGCGGCGGATATTGGTATTTCCGTAGATGGTGCGGTGGATATTGCCCGTGAAGCGGCCGATATCATCTTGCTGGAAAAGAGCCTGATGGTACTGGAAGAGGGGGTCATTGAAGGGCGTCGCACCTTCGCCAATATGCTGAAATACATCAAAATGACGGCCAGTTCTAACTTCGGCAACGTCTTCAGCGTGCTGGTAGCGAGCGCGTTCCTGCCGTTTCTGCCCATGCTGCCGTTGCACTTGCTGATCCAGAACCTGCTGTACGATGTGTCGCAGGTGGCGATCCCGTTTGATAACGTTGACGACGAACAGATCGAAAAACCCCAGCGCTGGAATCCCGCCGATCTTGGGCGTTTTATGATCTTCTTTGGCCCGATCAGCTCCATTTTTGACATTCTGACGTTTTGTCTGATGTGGTGGGTCTTTAAAGCCAACGTGCCGGAAGCGCAAACCCTGTTCCAGTCTGGCTGGTTCGTGGAGGGCTTGCTGTCGCAAACGCTGATTGTGCATATGATCCGCACCCGCCGCGTGCCGTTTATTCAGAGCCGTGCGGCCTGGCCGTTAATTGCGATGACGTTGATGGTGATTTGTGTGGGGATTGTGCTGCCATTTTCGCCGCTGGCGGGTTACCTGCAATTGCAGCCGCTGCCGCTCTCTTACTTCCCGTGGCTGGTGGCGATTCTGGCAGGTTACATGACGCTGACACAGTGGGTGAAAGGGTTCTACAGCCGTCGCTACGGTTGGCAGTAATCAAACGTGGTGAGCCTGGTGGCGAACGGCCATCAGGCACCTTTGCTGCGCTTACCCGGCCAGACGCAGGCGTTTTACCGGGTAAGCGCGGGTCGCTTAGCGACGTACCGCGATCGCTTCGATCTCGATTTTTACATCTTTCGGCAGACGCGCCACTTCCACGCAGGAACGGGCCGGGAAGGTTGCGTTGTGCTCGGTAAAGAACGCTTCGTACGTCGCGTTTACCGTCGCGAAATCATTAAGATCTTTCACAAACACGGTGGTTTTGACGATGTCGCCTACTTTCAGACCTGCCGCTTCCACGATAGCTTTCACGTTGTCCAGCGACTGACGCGCTTGCGCGGCAATGTCGTCCGGAACGCTGCCAGTTTTCGGGTCGACCGGGATCTGACCGGAAGTAAGGAGCATATTGCCAAGATCAACAGCCTGTACGTAAGGGCCGATAGCTGCTGGTGCATTTTCCGTCGCGATAACTTTGGTCATAATAGTTCCTGAATGACTACGGTGATAAGGTTCCCCCACATTATAGGGAGGGGGAGGGGCTTTACCAACCGCAATTAGTTCGCCAGCACCACATGGTGCGAGAACTCTTTCTCACAATATTTGCACTTCAGGGCAATATCGTCAGCGCGCTGTTTCACCGCAAAGCTGGATGACACCGGCTCGGCATGGCTGATGCAGTTGCTGTTCGGGCAGACCAGCACGCCCACAATGTGCTCAGGCAAACTGGGGCGCGATTTACCCACCACTTCATAGTCGTCAATGCGGTTTACCGTGGCCTGCGGGGCATACAATGCCAGTTGGTTGACCTGCTCATCGGTCAGAAACGTGTTCTCGATCTTGATCAAATCTTTACGCCCCATCTCGCCGGAGGGCAGATTCAGACCGATAGTGATGCGCTGATCGGTTTCCGTCAGCTTGAACAGCGTCAGCAGTTTAAACCCGATGCGCGCCGGAATATGGTCAATCACGGTGCCGCATTTGATCGCTTCGACCTGCAGTTTATTATCGTGTGTCATTGTCGTGTTCCCCTTACAGTGCCAAATCGCGATTAAGTACCAGCGCCAGCAGCGCCTGGCGGGCGAAAATGCCGTTACCGGCCTGCTGGAAATACCAGGCATGCGGCGTTTTATCCACGTCGGTGGTGATCTCATCAACGCGCGGCAGCGGGTGCAGCACTTTCATATTGCTGCGCGCACTGGTCAAGTCGCTGGCGCGCAGAACGAATTGCGCTTTAACGTTGGCGTATTCCGACGGATCGAGGCGCTCTTTCTGTACGCGGGTCATATACAGAATATCGACTTCCGCCATCACCTCCTCAATGCTGGCGTGTACGCTCCAGGCCATGCCTTTTTCATCGAGCATATCGAGGATGTACTGCGGCATGGCCAGCGCGTCCGGAGCGATAAAGAAGAAACGGTTGCCGCTAAACTTCGCCAACGCCTGCGCCAGCGAGTGCACCGTGCGGCCATATTTCAGGTCGCCGACCATCGCGATATTGATATTTTCCAGCCGGCCCTGGGTTTCCTGAATGGTGAACAGATCGAGCAACGTTTGCGTCGGATGTTGGTTAGCGCCGTCGCCGGCATTCAGCACCGGCACGCCACCGGAGAACTCCGTGGCCAGCCGCGCGGCGCCTTCCTGCGGGTGGCGCATCACAATCGCATCAACATAGGTGCTGATAACCGAAATGGTGTCGGCCAGCGTTTCGCCTTTTTTACCCAGCGATGTGTTGCTGCTGTCTGAAAAGCCCACCACGCTCGCGCCGAGGCGATGCATGGACGTTTCAAACGAGAGACGCGTGCGGGTGGAGGCTTCAAAGAAGCAACTGGCGATCACCTTGTGTTTCAGCAGCTCCGGCTGAGGGGTTGCCTTCAGTCGCGCGGCGGTGGCGAGCACCAGTTCAAGTTCTTCCCGGCTGAGATCGTTTATGGAAATGATATGTTTCTGATATAGCGGATTAGCCATGGTTATCTCCTGACGACTGCGCAAAAAAAAGCCCCTCAATAGAGGGGCTGTGAATAGGATAAGCAACGGGAAAGGAAAACGGCAGGCCTGCGCCCTTTTTCAGACGCGGTAAGACAGTCTGTCGTACACACTGGACCATACTTCCTCCCGGCAAATTGTCCCGGATTATACGCAGCTGTTTTTGCGAATCAAGCGATTGATGCACATTTTACCCATGGCAAACGGTTCTATATGAATAATCATGCGATTTAAGCAGGTATTTAATCTGTTTATGCACCAGCGCAGTGCGTGCGACCTCACGCGGAGCCACCCAGACAATACTGCTTCCCGCCACCACGCCAAGCACCCCGGATAACTGGTGATAATCCAGAATACGCGCCACCGCGCGGCCGTACCCGGCAGCGGTGTGGATAAGGATAAATTCGCTGTTATGCTCCACGCTGACCACCATTTCCGAAATGGAACGGGCGGCGTCGGGCGCGGGGCGCGATTGCGGATTTACCGAATAAATTTTTTGTCCTTTGGCGTTGCGAATTTTGATGACGCCGAGCAACTTCAGCAGGCGGGAAACGGTAGACTGGCTGATACTGTCAAAGCCGTGATACTGAAGGTCACGGCGAATTTCCTCCTGGGAAAGGTAGCTTTTCTCGCTAATCAGACGCTGGCATACCTCCAGCTGTAGCTGCTCTTTCGCAGAATAATCTCCATATTCGTTCATGTTATTTTTCCCATTGATGTTGCCAAACCTGCCGTAAGCCGGATAAGCGACGCGTTATCCGGCATTCATTCACCCTTACAGCAGGGCTCCAAGGCTCAACGCCGCCATGATCAGAACAGTCAGGATCGCCAGCAGCGGCGCCACCCATTTCAGGTAACGCACATATGGAACATGCGCAATCGCCAGACCGCCCATCACCACCGCGGAGGTGGGCGTGACCAGGTTGACGATGCCGGATGCGGATTGATAGGCCGTCACCACCAGGTCGCGGTTGACGTTAGCGAAATCAGCGAGAGGCGCCATGATCGGCATCGTCAGAACCGCCAGCCCGGATGAAGAAGGCACAAGGAACGACAGCACCACTTCCAGCCAGTACATCACGTTGATAAACGCGATGGTGGATAACCCACTGACCATACCCTCGGCACTGTGTAAAATAGTGTGGGTAATCATCCCTTTATCCATGATCACCACAATACCGCGCGCGATACCGATAATCAGTGCGACACCCAGCAGATCCCGTGCGCCGTTGATAAAGGTAGACGTCAGTTCCTCTTCGCTCATTCTGGCGATAAGCCCGATGATAATGGCACTGGCGAGAAACACCGCGGAGATTTCCGCCATCCACCAACCACGCACCGACACGCCATAAATCATGACCGCAAAGGCCACCACGAAGATAAGCAGGATCACTTTGCGCACCGGGGTAAACGCCAGCGTTTCCGCCGATTTATTGCCGAGAAAATACGCGCGATCCTCCTGCTGCTTATCTGCGAGAATCGAGAGCGCCGGGTTGGCTCGCACTTTGCGGGCGTAATGCATCACCCACGCCACGCAAATCATCCAGCCCACGACCAGAATCACCGCGCGCAGCATCATTCCGTGGGTAAAGGGGATCCCGGCGGCGTTGGCGGCGATCACCGTGGCGAAAGGGTTGATGGTGGAACCGAGCGTACCGATCCCCGCGCCGAGCAGGATCGTTGATGCGGCGACCAGTGGATCGAACCCGGCGGCCAGCATTACCGGCACCAGCAAGGTGTAGAACGGCAGGGACTCTTCCGCCATGCCATAAATGGTGCCGCCCGCGGCAAACAGCGCCATCAGGATCGGGATCATCCACTCTTCTCGCCCGCGTAGTCGCGTAGTGACGCGTTCAATACCCGCGTCGATCGCGCCGGTTTTGGTGACGATGCCAAGAAAGCCGCCGATGATCAGAATAAACAGCGCCACATCAATAGCACCCGCCTGGCCGCTCACCGGATCGTACAGGCCACTGATGGGGGCCATAATCACCGAAATAAGCCCCTGCGGGTGGGAGGCGACGTGGGCATAGGTACCGGCTATCGGCACCTCTTTGCCCAGAGCCGGATTGAGTGTCATTTGGTATTGACCGGCGGGGATCACCCAGCTCAGGGCGGCAACCACGGCGATCAGGAAAAAGAGAATGGTGTAAGCGGAAGGAAATTTGAACTTGCCCATGATGTTCTCCGTTACCCCGGCGCACCCTCGGCACGCCGGGGGAGTCGTTAGTCGCCGAGTGTCGCCACCATAACCGCCTTAATGGTGTGCATCCGGTTTTCTGCTTCGTCAAAGACGATAGAGTTGGCGGATTCGAAGACCTCTTCCGTGACTTCCAATCCTTTCAGGCCATAGGCCATCTCGATTTCGCTACCGACTTTGGTGTGCTCGTTATGGAAGGCGGGCAGACAGTGCATGAATTTGACATGCGGGTTGCCCGTGGCTTTCACGACCGCAGCGTTAACCTGATAGGGTTTCATCAGGCTGACGCGTTCTGACCAGGCTTCTTTCGGCTCGCCCATTGATACCCACACGTCTGTGTAGAGGAAATCGACACCGTGTACACCTTCGTCTACATCATCGGTGAGCGTGATGCGTGCTCCGGTTTGTTTAGCAATGTCGCGACAGCGGGCAACCAGTGTCTCTTCCGGCCAGAATGATTTTGGCGCGACCAGACGGATATCCATCCCCATTTTCGCTGCACCCACCATCAATGAGTTGCCCATGTTATTGCGTGCATCACCCAGATAGGCAAAGCTCAGGTCCGGCAGGGTTTTCCCTGGCGCATGCTCCAGCATGGTCATCAAATCCGCGAGGATCTGCGTGGGGTGAAACTCGTTGGTCAGCCCGTTCCAGACCGGCACGCCAGCGTACTGGCCCAGCTCCTCGACGATATCCTGCCCATAACCACGGTATTCGATACCGTCATACATACGGCCCAGTACACGCGCGGTGTCTTTCATCGACTCTTTGTGACCAATTTGCGAACCGCTTGGCCCGAGGTATGTTACCTGCGCCCCCTGGTCGAACGCGCCGACTTCAAATGCGCAGCGGGTGCGGGTGGAGGTTTTTTCAAAAATCAGTGCGATGTTTTTACCCACCAGCGTTTTCTTCTCGCGCCCGGCTTTTTTGTCGGCTTTCAGGGTGATTGCCAGATCGATCAGGTACTGGATTTCCGCCGGGGTGTAGTCCAGCAGTTTGAGAAAATTGCGGTTTTTCAGGTTGATAGTCATTGGGTAATCCTTTTTAAATGAAAGCGTTGTAGCCCCTCACCCTAACCCTCTCCCCTGAGGGGAGAGGGGACCGGTCCCGTTTCCTCTTCTCCATAGGGAGGTGAGGCGAG
>NZ_FMAY01000002.1:278759-380595 GCF_900094925.1 Kosakonia oryzendophytica
CTGTTTTCCCCTTCTCCCCGGAGGGAGAGGGGACCGGTCCCGTTTCCTCTTCTCCATAGGGAGGTAAGGCGGGCTCTGTTTTCCCCTTCCTTTTGGCGAGGTGAGACGAGCTCTGTTTTCCCCCTCTCCCCTCAGGGGAGAGGGTCGGGGTGAGGGGAAAAATCAGTGACGAATCAGCGTGCCCTTGTCTCCACTGAGGATGGACAACCCATCCGCCAGCGCGCCAATCCCGGCAATGCCGTTACAGGCTTCAACAAACTGGCTGCAGGCGGCGACTTTCGGCCCCATAGAACCCGCGTCAAACGACAGCCCTTGCAGGACTTCCGGCGATATCTGTGCCAATGGCCGCTGGGTCGGTTTACCCCAGTCGAGGTAAACGGCGTCTGCATCGGTGAGGATCAGCAGGGCATCGGCTTCTATCTGGCGGGCCAGCAGGGCGGCAGAGAGATCTTTATCGATGACGGCTTCAACGCCGTGATAGCCGTTGGCGTTTTCCACTACCGGTACACCGCCGCCGCCATTGCAAATCACCAGATGTTCGCGCTGGATCAATGCGGCAATCGCGTCGCTTTCAACAATGCGTTTGGGCTGCGGGGACGGGACAACGCGGCGGACGTAATGGCCGTCAGCCTTAAAGGTCCAGCCTTTTTCCTGTTGCAGGGCGGCAGCCTGCTCGTTGTTGTAGACCGGACCGATATACTTGGTCGGATGGCGGAACGCGGGATCGGCTGCGTCCACTTCTACCTGCGTGAGCAGGACGCTGACTTCGCGCTGGGGTAAGCGGTTTTTCAGCGCCTGTTGCAGCATGTAACCGATCATCCCCTGACTTTCCGCGCCGAGGATGTCGAGTGGGTAGGGAGTCACTTTGTCGTAGGCGCTGTTCTGCAACGCCAGCAGGCCGACCTGCGGCCCGTTGCCGTGGACCAGCACCACGTTCCACTGTTCCGTGAGCGCGGCAATGGTACGCGCAGCCAGATCGATATTCTGGCGCTGGATATCGGCTTCCAGCGGTTCGCCGCGTTTGAGCAGGGCATTGCCGCCAAGAGCGACAACCAGTGTGGGTTTCCTTTTCATGTTGGCTCCTTTAAATGCCATCTCGTTCCAGCGGACAGCTCATGCAGCGTGCACCGCCGCGTCCGCGTCCCAGTTCATCACCGGGGATCGGCAGCACAGTGATACCGGCCTTGTCATATTTTTCGTTGGTCCAGGTGTTGCGTTCGTAACCCACCACGACGCCAGGGCGCAGGGTCAGCACGTTATTGGCGTCGTTCCATTGCTCGCGTTCGGCTTCAAAGGCGTCGCCACCGGTGGTGATGAGGCGCACCTGATCAATGCCGAGCGCTTTTTCAATGGCATGCAACAGATCCTCTTCCTGGGTTCGTTGCAACCCGCCGCGCCCGTCCGGCGTCAGCGTCCAACACTGGGCGTCTTTGCGGACGACTTCGGGATAGACAGAGAAGGTGTCGACATCAATGTGCGTCATCACGGTATCGAGGTGCATGCAGGAGCGGTGTTTCGGCAATTCCACGGCGATCACGCGCTCTGCCTGGCGGTGTTTAAACAGGCTGTTGGCAAGGAACTCGACACCCTGCGGAGTGGTGCGTTCCGACATACCAATTAATACCGCACCGCGGCCAATCACTAATACGTCGCCGCCTTCGAGGGTGGCGTGATCATAATTAATATTCTCGTCGCCGAAGTATTTAATAAATTCCCCGTCGGCAAAAGCCGGGTGCCAGCGATATATTGCCCGCAGATTATTGGTCTCACGCTGGCGGGCTGGTTTGGCCATCGGATTAATCGAAACACCGTTATAAATCCAGCACGATGTGTCGCGGGTAAATAAGTGGTTGGGTAACGGCTTCATAATAAAATCATTGGCTGTATGGGTATCCACAACCATATTTTTAATAAATGCCGGGATTTCACCGTAGGTGAGTCCACCGCTCAACCGGCGCGCCAGTTCGCGGTGCGGCATATCCGCCAGCCAGCCTCGCACATCGCTGGCAAAGGTGGGCCCGAGGCGGTAATCGGAGATTTGCATCTCCAGCAACCAGGCTTTTGCTTCTGCAATATCAAGTGTTTGAGTCAAAAGGTCGGTCAACAGCAGGACTTCCACACCCTGTTCACGCAGCGTGTTTGCGAACACATCATGCTCCGCGCCCGCACGTTCAACCGATAACACATCATCAAATAACAACTCCTGACAATTTGAAGGGGTTAAGCGTTTCAGACTTAAATTTGGGCGGTGCAGCATAACGCTACGCAATTGACCAATTTCAGAACCGACGTAATGCTTTTCCATAATTATTCCTTTAACGGTTTTTTAAGAATAAAAAGGGGCGTGCCATGAACGCGATTTAATTTCATGGTGCGATAAGCTCAATTAATTTTCATGGCTCATAGTAGGTGTCGGTGGAATTAAAAATGTGAGCTGGTTCACGTCGAAATTGATATTGTCTGGAGAGTGTTCAAATGCATGATTCGCATCAGAGAACTGTTAATCAGCCTTATTATCAGGGTGAATGTCTACGCGTTAATGGCTGTAATTATTCATGGTTGTTATAGATTTGTGTGGAATGATTGATTTTGTCTTTTTTGTAACGCATTGAATTCAATGCTTTTACTTTTCAATTCCGAATGGGTATGCATAAAAAAGAGGGAAATATTTCCTGAGGCGATTCAATTTAAAAATAATGCGTGAATTCAGGCGCGCAGAGTGGGAGGAATAAAGTGTGAAGCTCCCCCCTTTTTTTTAATAAACCATGCTTAATCAGTCACACAGCGCCTGCCGGATAACGTCTCTCGCTGGCTTTATGCATGATCTCTGCATAAATGCCGTCAGCGCCTTAACAGCCGTTTAACACCCGTTCCGATAACTATGCGCTGTCGCAAATCTCCTGCAAAAAAGGGTGGTATGGCAGTGGGAATTCTCGTATAACCATGTGAAATGAAACGCTGTTTTATATCGAGGATGTAATCATGATCGTTGGCAATATTCACAATGTACAAGCCTGGCTGCCGGAAACGTTGCGCCAGGCTATTGAACTGATTAAGCAGCATGTCACCGATGCCACGCCGATCGGCAAACATGAGATCGACGGCAGTCGCCTGTTTTACCTGGTATCGGAAGATATGACTCAGCCTTTTGCCGAGCGTCGTGCGGAGTATCACGCACGTTATCTGGATATTCAGATCGTTCTCAAAGGCCAGGAAGGCATGACCTTCAGTACGCAACCTGCGGGCGCGCCGGATACCGACTGGCTGGCGGATAAAGACATCGCCTTTTTACCGGAAGGCGTGCAGGAGAAGACGGTAGTGCTGAACGAAGGGGATTTTGTGGTGTTCTACCCTGGCGAAGTGCATAAGCCGCTGTGCGCGGTAAATGCCCCGGCACCGGTGCGTAAAGTGGTGGTTAAACTGCGGGTGGAATAAGAAAAGGCGCCCGGTCGCACAGTGCAGACCGGGCTGTATCGCGTTATTGACTCAGTGTCGCTACCATCACCGCTTTGATGGTGTGCATGCGGTTTTCCGCCTGATCAAACACAATGCTCGCCGGAGATTCAAACACCTCGTCAGTCACTTCCATTCCGCCGTGTAAACCAAACTCTTCCGCCATTTTTTTGCCAAGCGTTGTCTGATCGTCATGGAATGCAGGCAGGCAGTGCAGGAATTTCACCTGTGGGTTGCCGGTCAGTGACAGCATTTTGCTGTTAACCTGATACGGGCGCAACAGAGCGATACGTTCGGCCCACTTCTCTTTGGCTTCACCCATCGACAACCAGACATCGGTATAGATGAAATCAGCATCTTTTACGCCTGCGGCAATATCTTCCGTCAGCGTAATGTTTCCGCCGTTTTTCACCGCCAGCGCACGGCATTCCGTCACCAGGCTGGCGTTTGGCCAGCAGGCTTTCGGCGCAACCAGACGCAGATCGAGGCCCATCAACGCGGCAGCTTCCAGCATCGAGTTGCCCATGTTGTTGCGCGCATCACCTGCATACACCAGCGTCATCTGGCTAAAAGCTTTGCCCGGCAGATGCTCATGCATGGTCAGCAGGTCCGCCAGCAATTGTGTGGGGTGGAATTCGTCGGTTAAACCGTTCCACACCGGTACACCTGCGTATTGCGCCAGCGTTTCTACAATCTCCTGACCGTAGCCGCGATACTGGATCCCGTCGTACATCCGGCCGAGCACGCGCGCGGTGTCTTTAATTGATTCTTTATGCCCGATTTGGCTGCCGCTGGAGCCGAGGTAAGTGACGCGAGCGCCCTGGTCAAATGCGGCAACTTCGAAAGAGCATCGTGTGCGGGTAGAGTCTTTTTCGAAGATGAGCGCGATGTTTTTGCCGGTAAGCTTCTGGACTTCCTGGCCTTTTTTCTTGTCGGCCTTCAGTTGCGAGGCGAGCTGCAGCAGGGAATGGATTTCAGCGGATGTAAAGTCGAGCAACTTCAAGAAATGTTTCTGATAAAACGTAGACATAATTTCCTCACATGGCTAAGGCCACTTATTGAATTAAAATTCAATTTATATGGATGAATATTCATTTGCAACCCCGAAGGAGAAATCTTTTCGGCAGAGAGTGGAGGCATTGGCGGCGGTGTGTGACAATAAGTGTATCTGCCACATTATGAGGAACGAGCCATGGCGAACCCGGAACACCTGGAAGAACAGCGCGAAGAGACGCGTTTGATTATTGAAGAATTGCTGGAAGATGGTAGCGATCCTGACGCGCTGTACACCATTGAGCATCACCTGTCGGCAGATGATTTCGAAACGCTGGAAAAGGTCGCTGTGGAAGCCTTCAAACTGGGTTACGAAGTGACCGAGCCGGAAGAGCTGGAGCTGGAAGAAGGCGATGTAGTGATCTGCTGCGACGTGCTGAGTGAAAGCGCGCTGAATGCCGATCTGATTGACGCGCAGGTTGAGCAACTGCTGAACCTGGCGGAAAAATTTGAGGTTGAATACGACGGCTGGGGCACCTACTACGAAGATCCGAACGGCGAAGAGGGTGACGATGATGAAGATGAAGACTACATCGACGAAGACGATGACGGTGTACGTCACTGAGTGACCGTTGCGGCAGCGCCAGCTGCCGCAAGCAAGGAACAGCTATGGATTACCCGCAAATACTCTCCCCGGTTCGCGATTTTCTCCACTGCCCGACCCCACCATCCTGGATAGAGAAAGCCCGCGACCCGGCGATGTTGCCGCTACTGCTGACCGACCATATGGTCTGTGAGCTGAAAGCGGCGCAAACCGCAATGCTGCTGGTGCGCAAATACGTAGCGGATAAACGCGGTTCTGATGCGCTGCTGGCGTGGCTCAAACCCTATGAAGAATTCACCTTTCGTGAAGGACCGGAGCCGGATTTTGTTGCGCTGCATAAGCAGATTGGCAAAAGCGCAATGCCGCAAACGGACGATAGCTGGGGGCAGGCGCTGATGAATAGCATGGTGTTGTTGATTAAAGAGGAACTGCACCATTTCTGGCAGGTGAGGGAAGCGATGCTGGCGCGCGACATCCCCTATGTCAAAATCACCGCCAGCCGTTATGCCAAAGGGATGCTGAAAGAGGTCCGCACACATGAGCCGTTGACGCTGATTGATAAGTTAATCTGCGGTGCCTATATCGAAGCACGTTCCTGCGAGCGGTTTGCTGCGCTGGCGCCATGGCTGGAAGAAGATTTACAGAAGTTCTATCTGTCGCTGCTGCGCTCCGAGGCGCGTCACTACCAGGATTATCTGACACTGGCACAGCAGGTATCACCCGTGGATATCACGCCGCGCGTTCGCCATTTTGGCGAGGTGGAAGCGGCGCTGATCTCAACGCCGGATACGGAGTTTCGTTTTCACAGCGGCGTGCCGGCGTAAAGACGCGCTGTAACATTACAGCGCTTTCAGCATGCGTACTTCACAGTCTACATGGCCGGTACAGCCCAGCGGCCCGTCAATGTGCTCAAAGCCCAGGTGCTCATACAGACCAATGGCATCGGTAAGGAAAGCGGTGGTTTCCAGATAACAGCGGGTAAAACCCTGCGCGCGGGCGTGGTCGAGCGCCATTTGCGCCAGCTTTTTCGCCAGACCCTGGCCGCGAGCCCTGGGCAGGAAATACATTTTTTGCAGTTCGCAGATATCCGGTTCACTGCATTTTAGCGGCGCAACGCCGCCACCGCCGACGACGTCGCCGTTTTGTTCCACTACCCAATATGCACAACCCGGGCGACTGTAGAGCTGATAAAGCTCGTCCAGTTCGGGGTCGGCGACGGTGTAGCCTTTATCGGCGGTGAGGCCATACTCCGCCGAAACCTGGCGGATCACCGATGCGATTGCTGCGTTATCTGTAGCAGCAATCCGGCGCATTTTCACCTCTACCGGAGCGGTCACATTCATTTCTGCACTCTGTTTTGGGGTTATGACGTGATCCTGCTTAATACCACCACAACGGCGTTCTGGCAAGACCAGGAATATTGGTCGCTATTATTTCGACTTTAAACTATTTAGACTTAAGAATGGACTTAACTCAACCGCAATATTGTTATGGTTGACTCTGTTTGTCTTGTTTTTTTACGATAAGGATTGTTATGACTTCCGAAACTCATGGTTCCGTAACGGCTCCCGTTCGCCATTTTCTCTTTCAGGGCAGTGGCAAAGGCTATTTTGCGGTATGGCTGGTGAATATTCTTCTTACCCTGATAACCGCAGGGTTATATTTACCTTGGGCATTAGTGCGTGCACGCCGTTATTTCTACGAGAATACTGAACTTGGCGGTGCGCGTTTTTCTTATCATGCCACCGGGCGTTCGATTTTTGTTGGCTGGCTCTGTCTGTTGGTGCTGTATGTGATTTTCCTGATAAACGTGGTGCACCAGAATGTTGGCCTGCAACTGTGCATGATTGGCTTATTCCTGATTTTCTTCCCGTGGCTGATTACTCAGGGGCTGCGCTATCAACTGCTGATGACGGAAATTAACGGTGTACGCTTCAATTTCTACGCCAGCCCACTGCGCGCCTGGTGGGTGATGATGGGGTGCCCGCTGCTGATTATTATCGCTTCAGTGGTGATCTTCTCCCTTTTTGTCTCTTCTGCTGTCAGTAGCGGTTCGTACGGCGCTATTTTCACTATGATTGGTATCGGTACGCTGGTATTAATGCTGGGGATCGCCATTATGCAGGGTGTATATACTGCGCAATGGTTTGGCATGCTGGTTAATAATCTGCAATACGGCAAACTGAAATTCTCCGGTGAATTTTCCGCGAAAAAATGCATCACGATTATTGTATTGTCGATGCTGTTGTTTGTGCCGTTTATCGCCGTTGTATTGTATATCATTATTCCGGCGTTCTTTATGATGACGCAGTATGCCTATGCGGCTGGCGATGACCCGGAACAGTTAGCACTGCTGATGGGACCGTTCTACGGAAAATTACTGTTCAGCTATCTGCTGTATATTGCCGGTGCGGTGGTTTGCTATATTTTCGCCTTTGTGAAGCTGCGTAATTACCTCTACAGCCAACTGTCGCTGGAAGGGGATATTCGTTTTTCTTCTACGGTGACCATCGGGCGCGTGTTCCTGATTTCCGTGACCAACCTGCTGGTGTGCTGCGTGACGCTGTTCCTGGCGTGGCCGTGGGCGAAAGTGCGCTTTACCCGCTATTTACTGGAAAATACGCACGTACACGGTGATCTGGAAGCGCTGCCGTTGGAAAAACACGACGTGCAACCGGCAAAAGATCCAGCGAATCTGCTGGCGCGTGGTTTGTCTTTCTATCCGGTAGTCTTTTAATCTGACCGCTTTTGCCGGATGACGCTCAATGTTTTATTCGGCCAGCCAATAAAAAAGCCGGGCATCAGAGCCCGGCTTTTTTTATGCAACGTGATTACAGCGCGGCGATAACGGCCTGCTGTTCAATCAGCTTCGCTTTCGCTTCCGCATAACCTTCCAGCTTCTCACGCTCTTTCGCAATCACCGCTTCCGGTGCGCGCGCGACAAAGCCTTCGTTACCGAGTTTGCTTTCGATACGCCCAATTTCCTGATCCACTTTAGCGACTTCTTTCGCCAGACGCGCCAGTTCGGCGTCTTTGTCGATAAGCCCCGCCATCGGGATCAGCAACTCTGCGCCGTCAACAATCTTGGTGACCGAAACCGGGCCTTTCTCGTCAGCAGACAGGATCGTAATGCTATCCAGGCGCGCCAGCGTTTGCAGGAAGCTCTGGTTATCGTTTACACGACGTTTTGCATCTTCGCTTGCGCTACGCAGCAACAGCTCCAGCGGTTTACCCGGAGAGATGTTCATTTCCGCACGGATGTTACGCACGGCAATGATCGCCTGCTTCAGCCATTCGGTGTCTGCCAGCGCGTTCTCATCTACCTGAGAGGCGTCATATGCCGGGAACGGTTGCAGCATGATGGTCTCGGCGGTGATGCCTTTCAGCACTTTCACACGCTGCCAGATGGTCTCGGTGATAAACGGAATGATCGGGTGCGCAAGACGCAGAAGACCTTCCAGCACGGTGACCAGCGTATTACGGGTGCCGCGCAATTCCGCTTCAGAGCCACCGTTCATGACCGGCTTGGTCAGCTCCAGATACCAGTCGCAGAACTGGTTCCAGGTGAACTCGTACAGGATGCCTGCCGCAATATCAAAGCGGAAGTTGTCCAGCGCGTCGCGATAAGCCTTGATGGTCTGGTTGAACTCGGCGAGGATCCAGCGATCCGCCAGCGAGAGTACTTTTTCGCCGCCGTTGAAGCCGCAATCCTGATCTTCAGTGTTCATCAGCACAAAGCGGCTGGCGTTCCACAGCTTGTTACAGAAGTTACGATAACCCTCCAGGCGCTTCATATCCCAGTTGATGTCGCGGCCGGTAGAGGCCAACGCCGCCAGGGTAAAGCGCAGGGCGTCGGTACCGTGCGGCTCAATGCCGTCCGGGAACTGTTTCTCGGTGCGTTTGCGGATTTTTTCCGCCAGCTGCGGCTGCATCATGTTGCCGGTGCGTTTTTCCAGCAGATCCGCCAGCGAAATCCCGTCTACCATATCCAGCGGGTCAATCACGTTACCCTTGGATTTGGACATCTTCTGGCCTTCGTCGTCACGAATCAGACCGGTCATATAGACGGTCTTAAACGGGACCTGCGGTTTGCCATCTTCGTCTTTGATAAAGTGCATGGTCATCATGATCATGCGCGCGATCCAGAAGAAGATAATGTCGAAGCCGCTGACCATCACGCTGGTCGGGTGGAACTGACGCAGCGCATCGGTGTTTTCCGGCCAGCCGAGGGTGGAGAAAGTCCACAGCGCGGAGGAGAACCAGGTGTCCAGCACGTCTTCGTCTTGCCGCAGGGCGACATCGGCGGACAGGTTGTTTTCCTGGCGCACTTCCTCTTCGCTGCGGCCGACGAAGACGTTGCCCTCGTTGTCGTACCAGGCCGGAATACGGTGGCCCCACCACAACTGGCGGGAGATACACCAGTCCTGAATGTCACGCATCCAGGAGAAGTACATATTCTCGTACTGCTTCGGTACAAACTGGATATCGCCGTTTTCCACCGCTTCTACCGCCGGTTTCGCCAGTACGTCGGCACGGACGTACCACTGGTCGGTCAGCATCGGTTCAATAACCACGCCGCCGCGATCGCCGTACGGTACGGTCAGATCGTGCGGTTTAATCTCTTCCAGCAGGCCGAGCGCGTCTACCGCGGCGACCACCGCTTTACGCGCGGCAAAACGCTCCAGTTTCTGGAACTCCGCCGGGATGTCTGCCGGGTAAACGTCGGATTCGTTGCCGTTGGTGTCGTACACCTGCGCGCTTTCACGGATATCGCCGTCAAAGGTCAGGATATTGATCATCGGCAGCTTGTGACGACGACCAACTTCGTAGTCGTTAAAGTCGTGCGCCGGGGTGATTTTCACGCAGCCGGTGCCTTTTTCCATGTCGGCGTGTTCATCGCCAACGATCGGAATACGGCGGTTCACCAGCGGGAGCACCACAAATTTGCCGATCAGATCTTTATAACGCGGATCTTCCGGGTTTACCGCTACGCCGGTATCGCCGAGCAGCGTTTCCGGACGGGTGGTGGCGACCACCAGGTAATCTTTACCGTCGGCGGTTTTCGCGCCATCGGCCAGCGGGTAACGGATATGCCACATGGAGCCTTTCGACTCGCGGTTTTCCACTTCCAGATCGGAGATCGCCGTGCGCAGTTTCGGATCCCAGTTCACCAGGCGTTTGCCACGGTAGATCAGATCTTCTTTATACAGGCGGACGAACACCTCTTTCACTGCATTGGAGAGGCCTTCATCCATGGTGAAACGTTCGCGATCCCAGTCCACAGAGTTACCGAGACGGCGCATCTGGCGGGTAATGGTACCGCCAGATTCGGCTTTCCACTGCCAGATCTTGTCGATAAAGGCGTCGCGGCCGTAGTCGTGGCGGGTTTTCCCTTCTTCCGCGGCAATTTTACGTTCAACCACCATCTGGGTGGCGATACCGGCATGGTCAGTCCCCGCCTGCCACAGGGTGTTTTTGCCCTGCATGCGCTGGTAACGGATCATGGTATCCATAATGGTTTGCTGGAAGGCGTGGCCCATATGCAAACTGCCGGTGACGTTCGGCGGCGGGATCATGATGCAGAAGCTTTCCTGGCTTTCATCACCGTTGGGTTTGAAATAGCCCTGCTTTTCCCACTGCTCGTACAGCGGCTGTTCGATATCTTTGGGGTTGTATGTCTTTTCCATTATTTCCAGGTTGCCGTGTTCAGGTTGAAACCGGCCACGCGGTAAGCTTTATAGCGTTCGCGCGCCAGTTGTTTCAGAGAGTCTTCGTAAGGGACGAAGTCTATCACTTCTGTGAAAGCGGTGGCAAAATCTGCAAATTCCACCCTCAGGCTGATCAGTACATCGCGTGGGCTGCTGCTGCGCTTTTGCGGCCAGGACAGCTCAACCGGCGCACCACCGCGCGGACCTTCGCCCGACAGGTTGTGCGGCACGAAGCTTTCCGGCGGGCGCGCCCACAGGGCTTCATCCAGCCGGATAGCCTGTTGCTCATCGGCACAGGCGATCAACACGCGTTTGCCATTGCGCCAACGTTCTGCGGCAATCTCACACACCAGTTGTTCCACGGCGTTTAAGCCATCAACGGTGTTGTCGTTGTCCAGAAGATAGAACGTTGCAGTCTTCATAATATATGGGGTTTCTTGTGGTGGATTTAAATCTCATACCCTCACCCCGGCCCTCTCCTTAAGAGAGAGGGAGCGGTGATTCCCTCGCCCCTTTGGGGAGAGGGTTAGGGTGAGGGGGACTTTACATTACTCTTCGCCGTTAAACCCGGCGCGGTTCAGCAGGAACTGCGACAGCATTGCTACCGGGCGACCGGTCGCACCTTTGGCTTTACCGGAGCGCCATGCGGTACCGGCGATGTCCAGATGCGCCCAGTTATACTTGCGGGTAAAGCGCGACAGGAAGCACCCGGCAGTGATTGCACCGCCAGGACGGCCGCCAATGTTCGCCATATCCGCAAAGTTAGACTCCAGTTGCTCCTGGTATTCATCGCCCAACGGTAAACGCCATGCACGGTCGCCAGCTTGTTCAGAAGCGCCGATCAGCTCATGAGCCAGCGGGTTGTGGTTCGACAACAGGCCCGTGATGTGATGACCCAGCGCAATCACGCATGCGCCGGTCAGCGTAGCGACGTCAATCACCGCTTCCGGTTCGAAGCGTTCCACGTAGGTCAGCACGTCGCACAGCACCAGGCGGCCTTCCGCGTCAGTGTTCAATACTTCTACGGTCTGGCCGGACATGGTGGTCAGCACATCGCCAGGACGGTACGCGCGCCCGCCAGGCATATTTTCACAGCCCGCCAGTACGCCAATCACGTTGATCGGCAGTTGCAATTCGGCCACCATGCGCATCACGCCATAGACTGCCGCCGCGCCGCACATGTCGTATTTCATTTCGTCCATGCCTTCGGCAGGCTTGATCGAAATACCGCCGGAGTCGAAGGTCAGGCCCTTGCCGACCAGCACAATCGGGCGTGCCTCTTCAGACGGGTTGCCTTTGTATTCGATCACCGACATCAGCGATTCATTCTGTGAGCCCTGGCCCACAGCCAGGTAAGAGTGCATGCCCA
Source organism: Kosakonia oryzendophytica (assembly GCF_900094925.1). Lineage (GTDB taxonomy): Bacteria > Pseudomonadota > Gammaproteobacteria > Enterobacterales > Enterobacteriaceae > Kosakonia > Kosakonia oryzendophytica. Next base: position 290,887 of record NZ_FMAY01000002.1, read on the forward strand.
GCTCGCGCATCTGCTGCTCGCCAATCACGCGAGTGACCACATTTTTACTGTAGGTGTCCGCCAGTTGGCGCGCCTGAGAAGCCAGATAACCGGCATTACAGATATTGGGCGGCATATTGCCCAGATCTTTCGCGGCTTTAATGCCAGCAGCAATCGCCAGACCGTGCTGGATAGCGCGCTCGCCGCTGGTCAGCTCACGGCGGGTTGGCACGTTGAACACCATTTTACGCAGCGGGCGACGCGGTTCGCTTTTGTTGGTTTTCAGTTGATCGAAGCTGTACAGCGTTTCTTTTGCTGTCTCTACCGCCTGGCGGACTTTCCAGTAGGTATTGCGGCCTTTAACATGCAGTTCGGTCAGAAAACAGACCGCCTCCATGGAACCTGTATCATTCAGGGTGTTGATGGTTTTCTGGATCACCTGCTTGTACTGACGCTCATCCAGTTCACGCTCTTTACCGCAGCCAATCAGCAAAATCCGCTCAGAGAGGACATTCGGCACGTGATGAAGCAACAACGTTTGGCCCGGCTTGCCTTCCAGCTCGCCGCGACGCAGCAGCGCGCTGATATAGCCGTCGCTGATCTTATCGAGTTGTTCGGCAATCGGAGAGAGTCGGCGCGGTTCAAAGACACCAACAACGATGCAGGCACTCCGCTGTTTCTCCGGGCTACCGCTTTTTACACTGAACTCCATGCACTACGCTCCTGAATCTTAAAGACAACAGCGGCGGCTACGGATAGAATTGCAAGCTTTCGTAACTCATGTCCGCTGTTGCGGTGACTTCGTGTTAATCTTAATGTTACTTCGGTTTCGGCACGTCAGAATCGGGTCTTACGCACGTATCCGCTGAGTATATTAATCTTAGCGATCATTTCGACGACTCAAGAGAATAAATGACGTTTAAGCCATGAAACAAGCGATTTTCCAGGAAAAAGACTGGTTTTTACGGGCGTAATTAAAGTGATAATCATAAGATATCTGGCGCGGGAGACGCTAAAAAGCCAGCTTGCGATCCTATTCATCCTGCTTTTGATTTTCTTTTGTCAAAAACTGGTCAAGATATTAGGCGCAGCGGCAGACGGTGAGATCCCCACCAACCTCGTGCTCTCGCTGCTGGGTTTGGGCGTGCCTGAGATGGCGCAGCTTATCCTGCCATTGAGCCTGTTCCTCGGCCTGCTCATGACGCTGGGCAAACTTTATACTGAAAGTGAAATCACGGTCATGCACGCCTGTGGCCTGAGCCGTGGCGTGCTGATAAAAGCGGCGATGATTCTGGCGCTGTTTACCGGCGCTATGGCTGCGGTGAACGTGATGTGGGCTGGCCCGTGGTCATCCCGCCATCAGGATCAGGTGCTGGCGGATGCCAAAGCCAACCCCGGTATGGCCGCGCTGGCGCAGGGGCAGTTCCAGCAAGCGACGGACGGCAACTCGGTGCTGTTTATTGAAGGCGTGGAAGGCAGTACGTTCCATAACGTGTTCCTTGCGCAAATCCGCCCGAAAGGCAACGCTCGCCCGTCGGTTGTGGTGGCGGACTCCGGCCACATTACACAGCATAAAGACGGTTCGCAGGTCGTCACGCTGAATACGGGGACGCGCTTTGAAGGCACGGCGATGCTGCGCGACTTCCGCATTACCGATTTCCAGAACTATCAGGCGATTATCGGCCACCAGACCGTTACGCTGGATCCTTCCGATACCGAACAGATGGATATGCGCACGCTGTTGAGCACGGATAACCCCCGCGCCAGCGCGGAGCTGCACTGGCGTTTAACGCTGGTGTTTACGGTCTTTATGATGGCGCTGATGGTGGTCCCGCTTAGCGTGGTCAACCCGCGTCAGGGGCGCGTGCTCTCCATGCTGCCCGCCATGTTGCTGTACCTGGTTTTCTTCCTGCTGCAAACTTCGCTGCGTTCGAATGGCGCGAAAGGCAAACTGGATCCAATGATCTGGATGTGGGGCGTTAACCTTGCTTATCTGGCGCTGGCGGTGGCGTTAAACATGTGGGATACGGTGCCGATGCGCCGGGTTCGCGCCCGTTTTGCCCGTAGAGGAGCGGTATAATGCAGGCTTTTGGCGTTCTTGACCGCTATATCGGTAAAACCATTTTTACCACCATCATGATGACGTTATTCATGTTGGTGTCGCTCTCCGGCATCATCAAATTTGTCGATCAGCTCAAAAAAGCCGGGCAGGGCAGTTACGATGCGCTGGGCGCTGGGCTGTATACCCTCCTCAGCGTACCGAAAGATATTCAGGTCTTCTTCCCGATGGCGGCGCTGCTTGGCGCACTGCTGGGGCTTGGCATGCTGGCCCAGCGCAGTGAACTGGTGGTGATGCAGGCCTCCGGCTTCACCCGTATGCAGGTTGCCTTGTCGGTGATGAAAACCGCCATCCCACTGGTGTTGCTGACAATGGCGATTGGCGAGTGGGTCGCGCCGCAGGGTGAGCAAATGGCGCGTAACCAGCGTGCACAGTCGATGTATGGCGGCTCACTGCTTTCTACCCAGCAAGGCTTGTGGGCAAAAGACGGTAATGACTTTGTGTATATTGAGCGCGTGAAAGGCGACGATGAACTGGGCGGCGTGAGCATTTATGTGTTCAATAATCAGCGCCGTTTACAGTCTGTGCGTTATGCGGCATCGGCGAAGTTCGATACAGAACAGAAAATCTGGCGTTTGTCGCAGGTGGATGAGTCCAACCTCACCAATCCGAAGCAGGTGACCGGTACACAGACCGTGAGCAGCACCTGGAAAACCAACCTCACGCCGGACAAACTGGGCGTCGTGGCGCTGGATCCGGATGCACTGTCTATAAGCGGTCTGCACAACTATGTGAAGTACCTGAAGTCGAGTGGTCAGGACTCCGGGCGCTACCAGCTTAATATGTGGAGCAAAATCTTCCAGCCGCTTTCCGTGGCGGTGATGATGTTGATGGCGCTGTCGTTCATCTTCGGCCCGCTGCGCAGCGTGGCGATGGGCGTGCGTGTGGTGACGGGCATCAGTTTCGGCTTTGTCTTCTACGTGCTGGACAAGATTTTCGGCCCGCTGACGCTGGTTTACGGCATTCCCCCTGTGGTGGGCGCGTTGTTGCCCAGCGCCACATTCTTCTTGATCAGCTTGTGGCTGATGATGAGAAAAAGTTAATCAGTACATCAAGAGAGGCTGCGGCCTCTCTTTTTTTGGGTGCAAGGAGTCGCGCATGTTGCAGTGGGTTACCCGTACGGTTGTTCGTTTTTCTTCTATTTTCCTCTGCGGGATGCTGAGTTCGGTTCTTACGGTGGCGGTGATTGGCGCGCAGTGGTTTGCTTCGCTGGTTGGCGACAGTGTGGTGCTGGCAGTGGAAGTGCTGGTCACGCTGCTGGCATTGGGGCTGGTCAGTTGGCTGACCCGTCGCGCGGATGCGCTGGCGCGTGCCGTGGGGACTGTCCGGCCGGGTTCGCCGGAAGAGGTGCAGGCAGACCGGGTATTATCCCGCTTTGATACCGCTGAAAAAGCGCAGGAATTCCAGTGTCTTATATTTCTCCCGCCCGCTATCGCCGGTTTTATTCTGCTGGATGAACGCCTTTCGCTCTATGTGCACGGCGGCCTGCTGATTCTGGCCATCGCCGGGGCCTTATGGCAGAGCCATCGTCTTGAGCACCTACGCCAATTACGCGGTTATACCACCGGCTTTGGGCGTACCGTACCGTAAGTGCTTCTCAGTAAAATCTGTTCTTAACGCGCTTCTTCGCACCAGAGGCTATGCTTTTGCATACCGTTTACCCATTAGTGGAAGACTATGTCCAGATTCTTTTTCAATGACCGCAAACAATTGGTCAATGACGCCATTGAAGGTTTAGTCATCTCAGCTCCGCACGGCAACCTCGTCCGACTTGATATCGATCCCGCCATTCGCATTGTCGCACGCGCCGACTGGGATAAAAGCCGCGTGGCGGTGATTTCCGGCGGCGGTTCCGGACATGAACCGGCGCATGCCGGGTTTGTCGGCAAAGGGATGTTGACGGCTGCCGTTTGCGGCGATGTGTTTGCCTCGCCCAGCGTCGACGCTGTACTGAATGCGATTGTCGCCGTCACCGGCGATCGCGGCTGTCTGCTGATTGTGAAGAACTACACCGGAGATCGGCTGAACTTCGGCCTGGCGGCTGAAAAAGCCAAACGCTACGGCCTGAAAGTGGAGATGGTGATTGTCGCTGACGACATCGCGCTGCCGGACAATAAACAGCCGCGCGGCATCGCCGGGACGGCGCTGGTGCATAAAATTGCGGGCTACGCCGCTGAGCACGGTAAGTCGCTCAGCGAAGTGCGTGATATCGCCCGCCAGGCTTGCGACAGTGTCTACAGTCTTGGCCTGGCAATGGAGACCTGCAACCTGCCGGGAAGCGACAGCGAAGAAGAGGAGCGCATTCAGCGCGGTAAAGTCGAACTGGGGCTGGGCATTCACGGTGAGCCGGGTGCCAGCGTGGTCGATACGCATAACAGCAAGGCGCTGATTGAGACGCTGGTGCAACCGCTCAAAGCGGCGGTGGGCGACGATCGCGTGGCGGTGTTGATCAACAACCTTGGCGGCGTGTCGGCGCTGGAGATGGCGTTGCTGACCAAAGAGCTGGCGCACTCGGCGCTGAAAGATCAAATTGCTTATCTGATCGGCCCCGCGCCGCTGGTCAGCTCGCTGGATATGAAAGGTTTTTCACTGTCGCTGCTGCGCCTGAACGGCGTGTTTGAGCAAGCAATTTGCGCCGATGTGCAGACGGTTGGCTGGCAGAAGCCGGTACCGTTCGCACCGATGAAAACGCAGCCGCATAGCGCCGTCTATACCGGGCTGGAGAGTGTACCGTCAGAGAACCCGCAGGTAAGGGCGCTGGTCAGCAGCGCGGCGCAGACGCTGATTGGCCTTGAGAACCGCCTTAACGCGCTGGATGCGAAAGTCGGAGACGGCGATACCGGCTCAACGTTCGCCGAAGGGGCGCGGGAGATCGTGCACCTGCTGGAGAGCGATGCGCTGCCGCTGAACAACACGGCGCAGTTGCTGCAACTGGTTGGCGAACGGCTGGCGACAGTGATGGGCGGTTCCAGCGGCGTGCTGATGTCGATTTTCTTCACGGCCGCAGGCCAGGCGGTGCACAACGGGACAGCGTTGTCGGATGCATTATTGCTCGGTCTGAAGCAGATGAAACATTATGGCGGGGCGGATCTCGGCGATCGGACGCTGATCGATGCGCTGCAACCGGCATTAGAAGCGCTGCGTGACAGCGGGCTGGATGCCGCCGTCACGGCTGCGAAAAACGGCGCTGCCAGCACCGCCACCATGCAAAAAGCGGGTGCCGGACGCTCGTCGTACGTCAACCGTGAAAATCTCGACGGCGTGAGCGATCCGGGTGCGGTTGCGATTGCCGAGGTGTTTGCCGCCATCGCGAAGTAACCCATCCAGATGGCGTTGCAGGCCCGGTAAGCGTGAACGCCACCGGGCCATGCACCGAATAACGCGAGTGCATTCGGCCTGTTACGCTGTTAAAAATCCGCTTTTAATACCACGCGATAACGGGCTTTGCCGTCACGCACGTGCTGCAAGGCGTCATTAATTTGCGACATCGGGAACAGTTCGGTGGTCGGTGCCACTTTGGCGCGCCCGGCAAACTTCATCAGCTTACGCAACTCAAAGGGTGTGCCGGTGGCGGAACCGGAGACGCTGCGATCGCCTGCGATCAGGGTAAACGCCGGGACTTCCAGCGGCTTCAGCACCGCACCGACGGTGTGAAAATGCCCGCCATGGGTCAGCGCTTCAAAGTAAGGTTGCCAGTTCAGATCCACATTGACGGTGTTGATGATCAAATCAAACTGGCCCGCCAGCGCTTTCAGCGCGTCCGGATCGCGGCTGTTGACCACATTGTCTGCACCCATAATGCGCACTTCCGCCTCTTTCGACGGGTTAGAGCTGAACGCGGTCACCTCGCAGCCCATGGCGTGCAGCAGTTTGATGGCGATATGCCCCAGACCGCCAATACCGATCACCCCGACGCGGCTGGTGGCGGTGATGTGATGCATCAGCAGTGGTTTAAACACGGTGATACCTCCGCACAGCAGCGGCCCGGCGGTTTCGATATCGATGCTGTCCGGCAGGGGGATCACCCATTGCCAGTCGGCACGGATCTTATCGGCAAAGCCGCCGCGATTGAGGATCGTCGGCACAGCACCTTCTTTACAGTTGATGTGATCGCCGTTGATACAGGCATCGCAGTGCCCGCAGCTTCTGGCTGTCCAGCCGATACCTACACGCTGACCGACTTTTAAGCCTTTGTTTTGCGCAGCGCTACCCAGTTCCACGACCCGGCCGATTACTTCATGCCCGGCAACCAGCGGGTATTGGGAGAAGCCCCATTCGTTGTCGATCATCGACAAATCGGAATGGCAGATCCCGCAATAATCCACCTGCACTTCCACATCTTCCGCCGCCAGCGGGCCAGCGTCGTATTCCTGTAACTCCAGCGCAGCGCCGGCGTGTGGCGCGGCATAACTTTTAATGATGCTCATCATGGATTCCTTCGAGTTAGAGGGGGGACGCATGAAGTGTAGGGCATCTGGCGATCCCGTGGCAGCCTGTGTGCGCGCAGATAGCCCGTTTCGCCAAAACGATGCCCGCTGATGCACCGCCACCGCCCGCTTTTTCGGATTTTCCATAGGCCTATTTCGGCCTGTCGGCTGTGCAACAGAATGTGTCCGTACCATCCTCAAAGAGATGCCGTACACACCCTACAGGAGCAACGAAAAATGGCTGAACAACCGCAAAGCACCGGCGATGCCGGGGTGGCTTTAATCAAGTCTTTTGAAGGGCTCAGGCTTGAGAAATACCGGGATGCTGTGGGTAAATGGACCATCGGATATGGTCATTTGATCTTGCCGAACGAGAGTTTCCCCAGAGCGCTAACTGAGGCGGAGGCTGATGAGTTGCTGCGTGATGATCTTGGGATCACTGAACGCAGTATTCACCGGCTGGTGACAGTGGATTTAAATCAGAACCAGTTTGATGCGCTGGTGGCCTTTACCTTTAACCTTGGCGCCGGGAATTTGCAGACGTCCACGCTGCTCAAACTGCTGAACCAGGGAGAGTATGCCCAGGCCGCCGATCAGTTCCCGCGCTGGAACAAAGCGGGCGGCAAAGTGCTGGCCGGACTGACCCGGCGGCGCGAAGCAGAACGGGCGCTGTTTTTGAAAGCGTGAACACGAACGACGTCTCATATATGCATTGTTCATTATGCGGCCTCATACACCTTATGAGGCCGATTGATTTCCCGCCTGGTTGCCAACAACCTGAGATGGCGCTGTTTTTTTCAGCACTTAGCGGCTTATGACAAGATCGTGACTTGCATAGCCGCCCACGGCAGGTATAATCCAACACGTTTCCGCATCCCCTTCAGTGCCGAAGTGGCGAAATCGGTAGACGCAGTTGATTCAAAATCAACCGTAGAAATACGTGCCGGTTCGAGTCCGGCCTTCGGCACCATCGGAACATTAATAGACGTCAACGGACGTCTTTTTTTGTGCCTGAAATCCGCGCTAAACAAGGCGTTCCGTGATTTTCCTTTCAACAGAAGTCAATCTGAGTCAACCCACATCAAGTCGCTTGTGAGTATAGAACCGAGTATATATGCTGGTTCGATAATGGTTGTATACTCACAGCGGCACATGGAAGGAGAACTTTTATGGCTCTGACAGATATCAAAGTGCGTTCTGCAAAACCGCAGGAAAAGGAGTACACCTTAGTCGATGGGGATGGCATGTTTTTGCTGATTCACCCCAACGGCTCAAAATACTGGCGGTTCCGTTTTCGCTTTGGTGGCAAGCAGCACCTGATGGCGTTTGGGGTTTACCCTGAAACATCGTTAGCCGATGCGAGGCAGAAGAGGGAAGAGGCCAGAAGGCTTGTTGCTGCTGGAATCGATCCTCGCGAACACAAACGTGCTGTGAAAGAAGAACTAGCGAAAGAAGATATTACCTTTGAGTCAGTTGCCAGAGAGTGGCATGGCGCTAATAAAAAATGGTCAGAAGAACATAGCCGAAGGGTGCTGAAGAGCCTGGAAGACAATCTGTTCTCCGCAATTGGCAAACGTAGTATCGAAGAGCTAAAAACTCGCGACCTGCTTGCCCCCATAAAAATTGTTGAGGCGACGGGGCGCTTTGAAGTTGCTTCTCGTCTTCAGCAGCGAACCACGGCAATTATGCGCTATGCCGTACAAAGTGGTTTGATTGATTACAACCCAGCCCAGGAGATGGCCGGTGCTGTTGCGTCCAGTAATCGTGTCCATCGTCCAGCGCTTGAGCTGAAACGCCTACCTGAACTACTCCACCGAATTGACGGTTACACGGGACGCCCTTTGACCCGCCTGGCCGTTGAGCTCACCCTATTGATCTTCATTCGTTCCAGTGAATTGCGCTTTGCGCGTTGGTCTGAAATCGATTTTGAAACAGCAATGTGGACGATACCGGCTGAACGAGAAGCTATCGAAGGAGTAAAGCATTCGCAGCGTGGCTCGAAAATGCGTACACCCCACTTGGTGCCGCTATCTCGCCAAGCGTTAGCAATCCTTGAAGAGGTTAACAAGGTTAGTGGTGATCGTGATTTTGTTTTCGTTGGCGATCATAACCCTCGTAAACCGATGAGTGAAAATACGGTAAACAAGGCGCTACGCGTTATGGGGTATGACACAAAGGTAGAGGTTTGTGGACATGGTTTTAGGACGATGGCTTGTAGCTCATTGATTGAGTCAGGGTTGTGGTCCAGGGATGCGGTTGAACGGCAGATGAGCCATATGGAGCGTAACTCAGTGCGAGCAGCTTACATTCATAAGGCTGAGCATTTGGATGAGAGACGATTGATGCTGCAATGGTGGGCGGATTTTCTTGATGCGAATCGTGAGAAGGGGATTAGTCCTTTTGATTTCGGGAGAATGAAGAGTAACTGATTTTAGGGAAACAGCAGTACTTGCAACTGTTGCCCCACAACAATAGCTAATTGTATATTTGAATCAATTCTGGGATTTTGATAAAATCCCAGAATTAAAATTTGAGAGTCATCATTTATGCCTACACAGAAAGCTGTACACAATGCTAATTTAACGGAGATGGAAGTCATAAATAATGATCCAGCACTTCATCTAAGGCCAATTAGGGAGGTTGCTCGTGAGCTGGAGGCTATTGATTGGAGCTTCACCGAAGTGGATACTCGCCTGCCAGGACATGACATACATCCATATCCCGCTAAGTTCATCCCACAACTTCCGCACGGCTTAATCTCGCGTCTGAGTGGACACGGGGAAACTGTGCTTGATCCATTTGGTGGGAGCGGGACTACAGCGCTTGAAGCAGTGAAGCTAGGACGTAAGGCAATCAGTGTTGATGCTAATCCACTTTCTGCCCTCATTGGTCGAGTTAAAACTGCCAGACTTGAACCTGAAACGCTTAAGGCGTTGAATGCCCATCATTCAGTATTACTTACTCATCTTGAAGGGGGAAATCTCACACCTTCCTCATTAATTAATAATTATTCTTCTCATGCACCAAAGATCGTCAATCAGGATAAATGGTTCGCGGATACTGCATACGCGGAATTGTGCTTAATTAAAGCTTATATAAATGAGCTAGATAGCACCAGTCAAGATATAGCCCAAGTTGCGCTTTCCAGAATAGTAATTAAAGCCTCTTTTCAAGATTCAGAAACACGCTATAAAAGTGTTCCACGTGAAGTACCCATGGGCGAAACGTTACGGAGGTATTTACGAGAATTTACAGCAGTAGTTAAGTCTGTAGAAAAGAATGAGGCGGCAACAAGGTATGGATTATCGCAATTCCTATGTGATGATATTCGCTTGATTGGTAAAGAAAAGCTTCCAGATGGGATTGCTGATCTGGTAGTGACTTCACCACCGTATGGGAATGCAACAGACTATCATCTTTACCACCGTTTTCGCTTATTATGGCTGGGTTTTGATCCTATTGCATTAGGTCATGTCGAAATTGGTTCCCACTTAAAACATCAGAGAGAATCGAGTGGGTTTGAAAGTTACCTTGCAGATATGGAAGCAGCTTTAGCGACTATGCATCGTGCTTTAAAGCCGGGCCGATATGCTGCGCTCGTAATTGGAGATTCTGTATATGATAAAAAGACATATGATCCAGCTGAAGCTCTTTATGAGCGTGCTGATAGTTTAGGTTTTGAAGCCTGTACTATTGTTGATAGAGCTATTCACTCTGTGAAGAGATCATTCTCACATGCAGGTAGGCGTGCGACTTCTGAACATATATTGATTTTACGACGTAAGGTCACTCCAACGTTCATTCAGATATCTCCAGCACCATATAAGTTATGGCCATACGAGGCAGAGTTAAGGCTCAGAGAGGTGGGCCTTAAACTTGGTGATGCAGATCCTTCTTTGGACATCCGTCTTCCTTCACTTGACGAAGATCGAAGGATGTATAAGCGTGCAGCTTTTTCGCATAGTGTTCAACTGGAAGGGGGAAATGTTGAGCCGACTTGGCAAGCTGTTCTGGAGAATGGAGAGGCGTGGCGCTCAACTACACGGAAGGATCCTAAATATGTTACTCATGGTATCCATTCATATAAAGGGAAGTTTTATCCACAGCTAGCGAAGAGTTTGTTAAATATCAGCGGGTTTGGCCCCGGTGCTACAGTATTGGATTTATTTTGTGGCAGCGGAACTACCTTGTTGGAAGGATATTTGAATGGCTTTCGTACTTTTGGCTGTGATATGAATCCACTAGCAGCTAAGATATCACGAGCGAAGCTCGGGGTCTTAGAGCTAAACCCAGATACTGTACGTGAGGTTGTGTTAAGTGTTCGGGAGTTTCTTGCTAGCCCACCTTTAAATTTTCCGCAGAACCTTGATTATGTTGAAGAAAGCTGCCGTGAAGAGATTCTTCGCTGGTTTTCACCATCTATCGCTTTCAAGTTAAACTGGGTCTTGGGGCTTCTGCGAAGAATTAGTGCTGGAGTAATGCTAGATTTTCTCGAAGTAATTTTGAGCAGTATAATTCGTGAGGTTTCGAATCAGGAACCTACAGATCTTCGTATTCGCTATCGATCCGAGCCGCTTACTGATGCTGATGTACTTGGTCTCTTTCTAGATAAATTGGAGGATCAGTTCAATCGGATAGAGAAATTCTGGAAGATACGAAATAATGCACCTCAAGCCTTCCTCCCTTCTGTAATTACAGAGGGGGATAATAGAAATCCCGATACATTTGCGAAATTAGGTCTTGAGCCTGGTAGTGTGGATCTTGTATTAACTAGTCCACCTTATGGAACTGCGTTACCATATATCGACACAGATCGACTATCTCTACTTTTCATAATGGGTTTAAAGAGCTCGGATAGAAGACCCGTTGAAAATGGGTTAATTGGAAGTCGAGAAATAAGTACGGTTGAACGTCGTCGATTAGAGCAGATTGAGCTCAGCGAGGTACTACCTTCTGGCTCACGACACTTTATTTCAACAATGCAGAGGGAACTCAAAAGTGATTTATCTGCAGGATTCAGAAAACGTAATATGCCAGCACTAATGGTGCGATATCTTCTCGACATGTCTGCTGCTCTTGGCCAAGCCAAAAGGTTATTGCGGTCAGGCGGAGAAATGATGATTGTCATCGGAGATAATAAAACAACAATTAACGGAAAAGTAATGCTAATCCCTTGTACAGACTTGATTGAGGAGATAGCTTGTACACAAGAGATGGTGGTAGTAGAGAGAATTGATATATCTGTCACTACCGAAAATTTTAAGCATATTAAAAATGCTATAGTCAAGAATGTGGTACTTAGACTTAGGAAAGCATAATTGTGAGGCTGGTTTAAAACCAGCCGAACTTTCTTGCTTTTTTCCCACCACCAGGCATTGACTGGTTACAAGCCAATAACCATGACGTATATTGGGGGCTGTCCGGTCGATAGATACATATTTCATAATCGATTTCGGCACTGTTACCTGGCATCATTACCATTACTGAGTAGTCTGGTACTTGTGATACTAATGGTGATGCCGTGATCCTAATTTCCGCTTTGGCTGAATAATACACCGTATTGAGTTTATAACTTGAGAGAGTTAGTGTCGGTGTCGTAGCGGGGCCATATACATTTATGTTCACTATTGGGTCGGGAGTTCTCTGTGGATATGCAGGGTTACCCGCTTTCTTGGGTATTGTCGATCCCTTGAATGGCCAGCCAAAGAAGCTTGGATTTTGTAGTACTGCAATTTTGCTTAAGAAAATCTCGCCATTATGATGAGGTTTAATCTGTATAATTAGCCCTGCAACAACTTGTTGCGGAGATTGAGGTTGCTCCATAATTCCTGTCGCTTGTGCTTTAGGCGTTTTCATTATGGATGCGGGGAGTGGGCTTGCTGGTTTTCGTATCAGTCCAGTTCTTGGAGCAGGGAAGGGGTTCCCTGTTAGCTTGGCGCGTGCTTGTTTATCTAGTTCAGATAGAACAGCACCGTTAGCTATCAATTCATCTAATAATTTCTGCTCAAATGCTTTTGTTGCAACGCATGAGTGAGGTAATAAATTGACCCACATTGTTTCTAGATCATTGTATATACTATTATCCTCGGGAAAAACCAGGTCTAAAATTATCGAACTTTCAAAATTAGTTTCAGTACCACCGACTGTAAGGTTATTAGATCCGACAATTACTTTCGCATATTTTGGACCATTAAATAAATATATTTTGGGATGAAAAGTTATCCCATTTTCACGAGTTATATAAAGCTCTTTACACAAATCGGCTGCTATTGTTAACGCTTCTTTACTTGTACCCTGTTGGTCAATCCCCACGATAGCGTAGAGAGAGTTTCCAGACGCTATCCAGCTCTCGATATCAGACTTAAGACGTAGTAAGGGACCAGATTTCGCGTAAGCAGTGACGATGCGTAATTGAGTGAAACGCGGATCTTTTAGACCCGTACGCAAAATGTCCAATAAGCGTTTAGAACCGCCAGGTTGATCTAATGGTGTAATAAAACTTACTTGTGGCATGTTATCCTTTACTATTGTCAGTTGATTTTTGCTGTATGAAAACTGGGTGCTTGGGTCGATTATCTACTTTATGCAGAGTATTTTCGATTAATTTCCTGTAAGTTAAATCGTAACTGTGGCCCTACCCGCATAGTGTGGACACGTTTATAAGCGAGGTACTCGTTTCCAAATTGTTCAGGGCTTAGACCATCATTGCAGTCGTGGTGTCGTGGTCGGCGCCGATGAAAACACATTTGCGAGCTGTATCGCAGCGGTTTTTTTGACAACCATGATATCAACATTGATGTTTGTAGCCTTGAACTGATAACGGCCGCCCCTATCCCGACAAAAGATGCCTATCACCTCTGTGGTTTCCATAAGTTATAAACCTCTTTACGTCGGTTGAATGCCTCTTGGCCCCCTTCCATGATGTTAATAATGGCATCTTGCACAGTACTGGCATCTATACTACCGCTTTTCACTATGACTTTTTCGTCCCGATATTGACAGGCATTTACTTGCTCTGCGTCACCTAACACCGGAAAATTAGCGTTGTGGGTAGCAAAGATCAATTGAGCATGTGGTTTCATATCGTGTAACAGCTTTATGACATCGTCGTATATGGTCTGGTTGTCCAGATCGTCTTCTGGTTGATCAATAATAATCACATCGTTCTGCCGTTGGCTTAACACATACAACAGCAACGCCGAAGCTCGCTGCCCGAGCGAGTGATACTTTAATTCTTTACCGCGATAACGAATGACAAAACGGTTGGGTACTTGCCAAGTGATGAGCTCAATCAAATTTTTCATAAAAATCTTCTCGAAGACCTCTGGCGTGCTACCTGCCTTAGCCAAGGCTGTCGGTAAAGCACGCAACAACCCACCAAAATCGGTGTAATCCTCCATGACCGCACGCAGGGTAGTTTCGCGGATATTGCTGCCCTTAAAAAGTTGCTGTATGAAACTGATGGCTACTTCTTTGTCTCCCTTGAAATCAGCATCTATCTGCAGAGCAGTATGACTGGAGTTAACACGATCGAGCTCGATCTTAATTGTGTCGAATTCGCGTAACCAAAGCTCGTTAAGCTTCTCAAGCTCGGTAAACAATAAATCACGTGCACTACCTTGCTGATTTTCCTGTTTGGTTAACTCAACCAGCATTTGCTCAGCCTTGGTTTTGCGTTGTTGCTGGGTAAGGAAATCGTCCGGCTGAATTACGTTCATACCCGACTGCTTGAGTTCTTGAGTCAATTGTCGCTCGACTTGGGCAAACTCTTCCTGAAGGCTAGTACGAGCCCCTTCAAACTCATCTCGTTTAGAATTGAGGCGAACCGTAATGGTAAGAGCGTCGTGTTCGATTGTTTTAAGTTGGTTGATCTTATTGGCAAGATTGGAATACTCAGCGTAGTAGGCCGCGAAGAATTCTGGATTCTGCTTGGACACATAATTCGTAGCGCTACGCATCTCATCATCATGAGCGGTAATCAATTGTCTAAGGGCAAGAACAAAGCTATCCGCCTTCTCCTTCATACGCACTAATGCAGAGTCATCCTGCTGGAAACCAAGGCGTTTCTGAAGTTTTTCGGCGACCCCATACTCTTCAAATTTGTTTAATCGAAAGTTGGCATCTGTAAGTTGGTCTTCATAGTCTCGCTTAAGCTCTGCAGTATCATTAAGTTGGAGCCAACGCTCTGCAGCATAGCGGACTTGTTGTCGCTGTTTCTCAATATCATCACGCTGTACGCGAAGCTTTTCACCAACTAGCTTTTCCACAAGATCGGTCTCGAAACCTTCCCCTGTGCTGGAGAGATCCTTTTGTCCAAAGTAGATAGGACGACGTAATATCGTTTCACGAACCGATACACCGGGCTGCAATTTTTCTTCCAAATAGACGTTTGGTAGTTCGCGAAAAATGCGGGAGATGGTAAATACTTGTCCATATATATCGCAGGCTGTTAGCGTCACTTTGCCACCACTACCAAGGGTGTGTCGAATTAACTCATCTTTGTACTTAGTATCTTGTGCCTTCTCACCCGGAGAAATGTCAAGGGTATAACGTATCGCTTCAAGAATTGACGACTTGCCACTGCCACGAATACCTATAAGTGTATTTAAGCCTGGAGAAAAATGCAGGGTCTGTCCTTCAAGTGTACCGCCGTCGAAGTGAATGCTACGAATGAATGACGTCTGATATTTAGGCGGTTCATTAGCTACCCTTGTTTCAGGAGTATTCAATGCAAATTTGACGGCCTCGAAAGACAGTTCGCCCAATTTAAGATAACAAACCTTTCCCTGACCGATATCCTCTATGCTTTTGGCATCACAACCTTCGAGTTCGGCGGGATACCAGTCACCAAGATGCTGTTGAATCTTGGCCCTGCAGGGCTTGCCTTTCTCTTGTAACTTGTTGTAAGTTCGAACCTTCTGAAAACCAAGGGTACGACGACGGAATAGTTCATTTTTACCTAACTCAGAGAGTCGCCCCCCATCCAGTTCGGCCCAAAGTCCGCTTGGTGCTTCTACATGGGCAAATATCAGGAAAAAATCGCGGTTATAACTTTCTAGCTTTTTTATAGTTTCAAGCAGGCAGAGTGAAGATCTCCCGTTTTCCTGTTCATACTGAGCCGGGATTTTTCCTTCAAAAGCAACGCCTAAAAAAGGATTGATATGATCATGACCGTCTGCCAACCAATCTTCGGAGAAGATGACAAGTGTATGAATGCCATTAGCTCCATCATTTACAGACAACTCTACGCCTGGCAAAAGGGAAATTCCCTTCTTCTGTGCGACCTTACGTAGCGCTTTAAACTCCTTGAAGTCAAACTTGTTGTGATTGGTGATTACGCTCAACCGAATACCCGCTTTATCTAGCGCGTCAATGTAGTTGCTGTAATAATAGCTATCATCACCTGTATACTTGAACTCGCGATCAGCTCGTGTGTGTATGTGAAAATCCGCACGAATCCACTGCGCCCCTTGCTCAAAAAAAGTATCCATTATCCACCCACCGTTGAGTTATCCAGCCTCAGCCCATGTGTTTTGTCTATTCGAAAACCAGAAATTCCATTACTGATGTAACAGGACATATTTCACATTCGGCAGTGGGCCGCAAAAGTTACTGATCTCGGTGGTAGTACGAATTAAAAGAGCTTCGTTTTTTCACACTTGACTTAGCTATGTCCGTTATACATGTGTACTGCATTTTGCGTATCTGAACAATCTTTATTGTTATCAATTCCACCGCGTTGCAATAGCATTCTTTAATGATTTTCGCAACCAGCTCAACAAGGATATCATCGGCTTCTACCGGTCAGCTCGGGTGACCTGCTCCCCGTTGATTAACACACGACGATGTTAGTAATGTCTTCATCAGCAACGTGAGGACATCCCCATGAAGAAGCGTTTTTCTGACGAACAGATCATCAGTATTCTCCGCGAGGCCGAGGCTGGCATTTCCGCCCGTGAGCTTTGCCGTAAGCATGCTATTTCTGACGCAACCTTTTACACCTGGCGTAAGAAGTTTGGTGGCATGGAAGTCCCTGAAGTAAAACGCCTTAAGTCGCTTGAAGAAGAGAACGCCCGTCTCAAGAAGTTGCTTGCAGAAGCTATGCTGGATAAGGAAGCATTACAGGTAGCGTTGGGCCGAAAGTACTGACGACAGACCACAAGCGGGAAGCTGTTGTAGTGATGTGTAAAGCGACGGGTCTGTCGCAACGTCGAGCCTGCAGGCTGACGGGTTTGTCCCTGTCGACCTGCCGCTATGAGGGGCAGCGTCCGGCGGTTGATGCGTATTTATCCGGGCGCATCACTCAGCTGGCGCTTGAGCGTCGGCGTTTTGGCTACCGTCGTATCTGGCAACTACTGCGACGAGAGGGTCTGCGTGTTAATCACAAGCGCGTGTACCGCCTTTATCATCTCAGCGGCCTGGGTGTTAAGCGCAGACGACGTCGTAAAGGCCTGGCAACAGAACGTCTTCCATTGCTCCTTCCTGCTGCTCCTAATCTGACGTGGTCGATGGATTTCGTCATGGACGCACTGGCTACCGGACGCAGGATCAAGTGCCTGACCTGCGTCGATGATTTCACGAAGGAATGTCTGACAGTCACTGCTGCCTTCGGTATATCAGGTATTCAGGTCACACGTATTCTGGACAGCATTGCGTTATTTCGTGGCTATCCGGCAACGATCAGAACAGATCAGGGACCAGAGTTTACCTGCCGGGCACTGGACCAGTGGGCCTTTGAGCATGGCGTTGAGCTTCGGCTTATTCAGCCGGGCAAGCCGACACAGAATGGGTTTATCGAAAGCTTTAATGGTCGATTTCGAGATGAATGTCTGAATGAGCACTGGTTCAGCGATATTGTTCACGCCAGAAAAATCATTAACGACTGGCGGCAGGACTATAACGAGTGTCGGCCTCATTCCTCACTGAATTATCTGACGCCAGCGGAGTTTGCAGCAGGCTGGCGAAATGGAAAAAACGAAGATAAACAAACCGATATTACTAACTGATTATTGTGGTTAATACTGGGGGCAGGTCATATCCTCGGGGATGCCAAAAACTAAAATAGCGCCACACTCCGATCAAACTGGGAAATATATCGGAGTTCTGTTACTGAGTGGCGCAGGGATTTTTGGGCAAGAAAACGGTTAATTTCACTCCCTACTTAGAACTCGAACGGGTGAGAGTCAGGGTGTGGTTCTCCGGATCTCTGAAAATTACGAAGTAGGGCGAAGGTTCTCCATCACGCTCCCACTGTTCTGTTGGTCCCTCTTGCTTCACTCTGATATACCCCAAAGAAGAAAGATAATCTCTGAGTGCTGCGATGCTGGCATTGGGTTCGTAAATGATGCTACTGTCATTTGGTTGCGTACCCTCCTGGGCCTTGAAGGCGAAGTGGTAATTTTTTGTAAGCTTCGGGGCATTACGTATCTCACGATCTGTATAGAGATAGTATGCCCAGAGATTTGATCGGGTATAGCCTTCATGGCGCTCAGCGACTTTCTGCATACTGCAGTCAATCAATATAAAGCCAGTGATGATAACCAGAATTACTGCCGCGGCTCTTTTCATTATTTTCATCGTCCAGTTACTCAATCGCAGTTAGTATGCCAGCAATTTTGTTAAGTGGGCGAGCGATAACATCATCAGGTGTTGATTTACCAGTATTTGGAAGGGCCTAATATTTCTTCACGAGTGCTCAAATTAATTACCTCACATATCCTTGTGCAGAGAATCGGTTTATTTTTACTTAAGCGGCGCAGTAAGTAAATTAATCTGCATCCGATGCGGGGTTTTTAAGATTTTTATAATGATGTTCTATATAAGTGATAAATGAATGCCTTACATTCAGGCAAGTTAATCAATGAAAAGCCTCCTTCCTTTTTTGTTGCTATCCGTTCATTCATCTGGCTTTTTTCCACCAATCACGATATAACAAATATCTATGGATGTTTAGATGTCTACACGTTTAGAAGGGTGATATGCAGACGCAACAGGAACCAGAAAAAGTACAGCTTAAGCGGACGATGAAAACCCGCCATCTGATCATGCTGTCGCTCGGCGGCGTGATTGGTACCGGGCTGTTTTTCAACACCGGTTATATCATTTCGACCACCGGGGCGGCGGGAACGCTGCTCGCTTACCTGATTGGCGCGCTGGTGGTCTGGCTGGTGATGCAGTGTCTGGGCGAACTCTCCGTGGCCATGCCGGAAACCGGCGCGTTTCACGTTTATGCCAGCCGTTACCTTGGCCCGGCGACCGGCTACACCGTCGCGTGGCTCTACTGGCTGACCTGGACGGTGGCGCTCGGCTCCAGCTTTACCGCCGCCGGGTTCTGCATGCAGTACTGGTTCCCGCAGGTCCCGGTATGGATATGGTGCGTGGTGTTCTGCGTGGTCATCTTTGGTCTGAATGTTATCTCTACCCGCTTTTTTGCCGAAGGTGAATTCTGGTTCTCGCTGGTGAAAGTGGTCACCATCATTGTCTTTATTGTGCTGGGCGGCGCGGCGATCTTTGGCTTTATCCCCATGCAAGATGGCTCTCCCGCGCCGGGGTTATCGAACATTACGGTGGAAGGGTGGTTGCCGCACGGCGCACTGCCGATCCTGATGACCATGGTCGCCGTTAACTTTGCGTTCTCTGGCACGGAACTGATTGGCATTGCGGCGGGGGAAACGGAAAACCCGCATAAAGCGATCCCGGTTGCCATTCGCAGCACCATTGCGCGGCTGGTGATCTTCTTTATTGGTACCGTGTGCGTGCTGGCGGCGCTAATCCCGATGCAGCAGGCCGGGGTAGAGAAAAGCCCGTTCGTGCTGGTGTTCGAAAAGGTGGGCATCCCGTATGCGGCGGACATCTTCAATTTCGTTATCCTGACGGCGATCCTCTCGGCGGCGAACTCGGGGCTGTATGCCTCCGGTCGTATGCTCTGGTCGCTGTCGAATGAAAACACGCTGCCGCGTTGCTTTGCCCGCGTCACGAAAAACGGTGTTCCGCTGACGGCATTGTCCGTGTCGATGCTCGGGGGTGTGCTGGCACTCTTCTCCAGCGTCGTCGCACCCGACACGGTGTTCGTTGCGCTGTCGGCGATCTCCGGCTTTGCGGTGGTGGCGGTGTGGATCAGCATCTGCGCCGCGCATTTTATGTTCCGCCGTCGCCATCTTCAGGCCGGAAAACCGCTGAGTGACTTGCAGTACCGCGCGCCCTGGTATCCGCTGGTGCCGGTGCTGGGTTTTGTGCTGTGCCTGGTCGCCTGCATCGGGCTGGCGTTTGATCCCAGCCAGAGAATTGCCCTCTATTGCGGGCTGCCGTTTGTCGCCCTGTGTTATGGTGCGTACTATCTGACCCGAACCCTGAAAACGCAGGAGCCTGAACATGTCGCAGAATAATCCGCTGAGCCACATCCTCGAAAAACAGCCGTTTATCGTGCTGGATGGGGCCATGGCAACGGAGCTGGAAGCGCGCGGATGCAACCTCGCCGATAGCCTGTGGTCCGCCAAAGTATTAATGGAAAACCCGGCGCTGATCCGCGAAGTGCATCTCGACTATTTTCGTGCCGGGGCGCAGGTGGCGATTACCGCAAGCTACCAGGCCACACCCGCAGGCTTTGCTGCCCGCGGGCTGGATGAGGCGCAGTCGCTGGCGCTGATTGGTAAGAGCGTGGAGCTGGCGCGAAAGGCGCGCGAAGCGTTCCTCGCTGAAAAAACTAACGTGGGCACGTTGCTGGTGGCTGGCTCCGTGGGGCCTTATGGCGCGTTTCTGGCGGATGGTTCGGAATACCGGGGGGACTATGTGCGCAGTCATGAGGAATTTATCGCCTTTCATCGCCCGCGAGTGCAGGCGCTACTGGATGCCGGTGCCGATCTGCTGGCGTGCGAAACGCTGCCGTCTTTTGCTGAGAGCAAAGCGCTGGCGGATTTGTTGAGCGACTATCCCCGCGCCCGTGCCTGGTTCTCGTTTACCCTGCGCGACAGCGAGCATTTAAGCGATGGAACACCACTGCGCGAGGTGGTTAGCGTGCTGGCGGCCTATCCGCAGATTGTGGCGCTGGGCATCAACTGCATTGCGCTGAAAGAGACCACCCCGGCGTTGAAACACCTGCAAAGCCTGACCGCGCTGCCGCTGGTGGTTTATCCCAACTCTGGCGAGCACTACGATGCCGTCACTAAAACGTGGTGCAGCCACGGTGACGCGAGCGAAACGCTGGCGGGCTATTTGCCGCAATGGCTGGAGGCGGGCGCGAAGCTTATCGGCGGATGCTGCCGGACCACACCAAAAGATATCGCTGCGTTGAAAGCGGGATGAGAGAGCAAAGCGTAAAATATTAGTCGCGTGATCTCAATGAACCCGGCGGTAGTGATAGCGCCGGGTATGCTCATGTGCAGGATTTATAATGAAGAGATTATGCTCCGCTTTCTCAGCGCGAGTTAATTGTTGTACCACAAGAGCAACTGCCATGGCATATCATCGGTGTGTTCAGGATAATGTCTGCCATTATCCTGATCTAAGGGCGAAAAATTGCCCGCAGTGACTCTACATCGCAGTTTTAAATTCGGTCGCGAAGTGACTTTATCGTTATTTGTGATGAGATGAATAATCGATATTTGTATGGTTTAATTCATATCATCTGTTTGCTTGTCTCTTCTATGAAAATAAAATCCGAATTTGTTATTTCTGCGTTTTCACACGGAAAAACAAAAATCCCTTTCCCCGATAATGGTGCGCAATAAAATGTGAACCAAAGGAAGGAACAATGACCACAGGAAGTGGAGAAGGGACTCTGCGGCTTATGACGCAGAGTGAGATTGTAATGGCGCGCCGGATTTATGGTGATTCGATTGTTTACAGCCGTGTCTGGGTACATTGTGACAGTTACTTACCTTTTGGCTGGCAACATCCAAAATTTGCGATGGCGCCAAATGGCGAACTTTGGTTCAGAAAAGAGCTCTATAAAGATGATTTTTCTGACATCAGCGTGGCTCTTATGGATAAGCATATATTTATTCATGAGTTAGGACACGTCTGGCAACATCAACATGGCCAGTGGGTACGTACACGAGGTTTGTTTAGCTGGGCGGCGAATTACTACTATAGGCTCGACAAGGAAAAACTTACAGACTACCCCCTTGAACAACAAGCATCTATCTTTGCCGATTACTGGTTAATTTTAGTCTATGGATTATCAACGTGGCTGGCGTTCCAACAACCTCGAGGTGGAGGTAAATATAGGGGAGATGATAATATCCACGACATTCCTGCATTGTATAAAAAGATCATCACCGGAAGAGGATCATGAGCAATGAAACCCTACCTGTTACTGAGCGCTGTTCTCTTGTTATCCGGTTGCCCGGGTTATTCTGATCGTATGGCGGATAGGGTTACTGCAAATGTGTCGCTCCGAAACGGGAGCATCTGTATTACATATCCCTCACAGTATGGCGATCGCATCATTGCTGCCGAGATATCCAGTGCTTCGGGCGAAACAGTAAACCACGCTTTCTATGAGAATCCCTTTATTCCTGATGGTGACCGTTGTCTGCCAACGTTGGGTTACGTGTTTAAATCGGGCATGAAGCATTCCGTTAATTACACGTTAGATAACACCCGATTCGATATGTGGAAAATAGTGACGGTAACGTTTGAGATCGATCCAGATGTACCGGGAAAAATCAGAATCGAACGATAAAAAAAGAAATGATGATAGTAATCAGAATAAGTGGACTGACTACGCAGAATATTGAAAAAGCGCCTTCACGCCAAAAGATATCGCTGCGTTGAAAGAATGGCGTGAGTCTTAAGAGTAACCTGCCGATAGCGGTCAATATTGCTGTACGTTGACCGCTATCGAAAAAAACTGAATACGCTGAGTATCTGTCAGTTAAATTTCACACTGTGTAATACCGTATCGATTTCATTTTTGCTGGCCTGGCTCGTGACGTTATAGGTAACGGTCAGCACAGCCGTTTTTTCCGCAAGCGGGAGCTGGTAGCTCTTCACCTCCCAGTCGTCATTGTCCAGGATACCTTTGCGATGAAACTCAGCAAGAAATGCGGGCGTGTTATTGACAGTGGATAATGAGCAGGTGACCGCGCTGGTGAGTGTGCTGTTGATCTTTTCCAGTGACGGCGTTAATGACGACGAGATCACTTCGCAAACATCGTCGATATTACTGCGGGTGAGGTGGAGTAAATCATCTTTTCCAAACGACTTATCCGTGAAAACCACTCTTACCGTCGCGGTGTTTAACTTGCCGTCTTTGTTTGCATTGGCGGAAAGCGAAATGGCTTTATCATCCCGGGAGATACCGGTTACAGACTCGCTGACTTTTTCAAGCTCTTTGGTTTGTTCTGCTGACATCAATACCCATGTTTCTGGCAGTTCAAGGCTCAGCCCGTAACCTGCCTGATGACGTTGGTAACCTTGATGAGGCGCATCAACGGCGGCGGCTGTCTGTGCGTGTGCTGCGTCTGTATTGGATGTTTCTTGTTTTGTTTTCTTGTCATCAGCGGCAAAGAAGAAAATAACGTTAACGACAATAACGAGTACTACCAGGAGCAAAAGCCCTTTTGTTTTAGTCATGACTATTCCATTCAATCATACAGTGTTGTCCTGGCGGCATATCTTATAGGCTTGCAATTTATGCGGCAATAATTGTATTTGTGGCGTGTAAATATATAGGTGCTGCCAATCATAAAATGTTATTTGCCCTGTGCAGATCTTTCATTCCGTAGCGCTAACTGCAATTAAGTCGATTCTTAATCGAAATTCCTTTCCATTAAGAAACTCAATTCCAGCATCATGCTCAGTGCTACGATCACTGTTATTTCAATCAACCCGGCGTAAATTATAAAACTGAGCATGCCAACTTCTGGGCTTTACCATGAAAAAACTGTTTGTTGTACTGCTGACGGTACTGTCGTTCAGCGCTGTTGCCGCTGACGCACAACGTCCTGATGCTGCGAGCCGTACTTATGCGCAAAATTATAAAGACGCTGCGTTAGCACTTTGTGTCGCAAAAGCGTATGCCAGTGAACCGGGAGCCAGTAAAGATGCTGCTGCCAGCGCCAGTGGTCTGGACAACTGGAGCGAATACGATGCGGAAAAAGGTGCGGGTAAGATGGGCGAGTTGGTTGATAAATATCTGGCCCGTGAATATCACTCCCATCAGGGGAACGACGTAAAACTGAACCTGATGAAATGCATCGATATGTATCACAGCGCCGGGCTTGAGCAGCAGGTCCGGGATTATGTTCCGCATCCGAAACGAAGCTGGATGCAGGACAACCCGAAGTAACGCTTATCTCTCAATGACATAAAGCCGCTTTGCTGCGGCTTTATTTACCCGCCACTTCCCGTCATTTTCCCTACACAGATCTCTCATACAGTAGCGCTATCTGTGATGAGGGGAATAAGCGATGAAGCTCGTAAAATTAGCGGAAACCTGGATCGATCCGACGGTTCGCCTGCGCGAATGCAGGATCGGCCAACAGTGCGAAGTGCTCGCCAATAGCCTGATGGAGTACAGCATGCTGGGGGATTTCTCCTACTTGGGGGAGTACTGCACCGTAGCCGACGCGGAGATCGGTAAATTCACAGCAATTGCCAATAACGTACGCATTGGCGCGCCGAATCACCCGATGGAACGCCCGTCACAGCACCGCATTACCTATTGCCCGGAATACTACTCTGCCAGCGCCACGCGCGATCACGACTTCTTCGCCCGCCGTCGCGGCGACAGCGTCATTATTGGCAATGATGTATGGATCGGTCATGCGGCGATCGTATTACCTGGTGTCACTGTGGGCGACGGGGCTGTTATCGCCGCGGGTGCAGTGGTGAGCAAAGACGTTGCGCCGTACACCATTGTCGGCGGTGTACCGGCGAAAACTATTCGTTTGCGATTTTCCCCACAGGTTGCCCGTCAGTTGCAGCAAATCGCCTGGTGGGACTGGCCGCTCGAGACCATCATCGAGCGGCTGGCTGACTTTCAGGATGAACACATTGAGGTGTTTTGCGAAAAGTGGGGGAGCCAGTGAACCGTGCGGACGGTTCACTGAAGGTGAGTGATAATCAGATAACCATGCTGGCGAGCAGAATAAACAGCAATCCGGATATGGAGAGCAGTGTCGACATCAGCGTCCAGGAGAGTAATGTCTCTTTGGTGGTCAGCCCGAAGAAATCTTTAATCATCCAGAAGCTGGCATCATTGACATGAGAGCAAATGCAGGAACCTGCACCTGTCGCCAGCGTAATCAACGCGAGGTTGGTGTTTGGATGTGCAGCCAGTAGCGGGATGACCAGCCCTGCGGTAGAGATGGCCGCCACTGTTGCTGAACCCAGGCAAATCCTCAGGAAGGCGGCAACGCCCCAGGCCATCAGAATCGGGTTGATGTCCATTCCCGATACCAACGTGGAAATATACTGACCGACACCCGAGTCGATTAATACCTGTTTGAACGCGCCACCGCCGCCAATGATGAGCAGCAGACCGGCGATGCCGGCAATCGCCTTACCGCAGGAATCCATCAGTTCCGGGATGGTTTTTCCCCTGCCTACGCCCATTGTGTAGATGGCGAACAGCAGTGAAATCAGCATCGCAATGGTGGAGTTGCCTAAAAACAGCATGATATTAAAGAGCACACCTGGGTCGCCTGCATCTTTCGACCGTGCCATCTGCATAATGGTCACCAGCGCCATCAAAATAACCGGCAACATGGCGGTTAAGAAGCTAATACCAAACCCTGGCATCTCGCTTTCACTAAAGGTGCGGGTTGCGCCAAGGGAAGCAATATTGCCCTCTTTTTTAAACGCTTCCGGGATCAGGCGCTGGCACACTTTATTCAGCAACGGTCCACAGAGAATAAAGCAGGGAATACCGACCACAATGCCATAAATCAGCACCATTCCCACATCGGCACCATATTCTCTGGCGATCACCGTCGGGCCAGGATGGGGTGGCAGAAAACCGTGCGCCACTAACAGACCAGCCAGCATAGGCACGCACATATACATCGGCGAAATTTTGGCTTCGCGGGCGATGGCAAATAAAATGGGCACCAGCAGAATCAGCCCCACTTCAAAGAACAGCGCAATCCCGACGATAAACGCAGAACAGACGACGGCCCAGTCCAGCTTTTTCGCACCGAAATATTTCAACATTGTTAGCGCAATACGTTGCGCGCCCCCGGCATCGGCTAACAATCGGCCAAGCATAACGCCAAAGCCAAAGATCAGGCCGATATGGCCGAGCGTGCCGCCAAGCCCGGACTCAACTGAGGCGACAACTTTACTGAGTTGCATTCCACTGGCGATGGCGACGCCTATCGACACAATAATTAAAGAAACAAAGGTATTTAATTTAATTCTTATGGTTAAAAGCAGGAGTACAGCAATACCTGCCACAACGATAAATAGTGGCATAACGACCTCTCATTATTCAGGTAATAACCCACCATAATCCAGGCTGTCGCGATATTTTCGTCAACAGTCTGAATTATTTAGGGTGAAGATGTTCTTATCGGTTTATTGTTTTCAGGATTTATTTATAGCGCCTCGTAGAGCTTCATTTATTTTATCGACGTCGTAAATACATCCGCGCCAGGTTCCTCCACTCACCGCCTGAAGCATGGCCCAAAGCCGCGTGTCGTCTGGCAGTTCAGGATCTGGCATCAGATCCGGATGGCTACTTCTGGCATGTAAAATAACGCTGGCTTCCTCCCGTGATGGTAATTTTTTATCGGTGCTGCTACCTAAGAAATTGACTTCTCCCTGGAGTTGGCGGCAGTCAATTTTAATTTCTATCAGATCCCCGGTGCGTAATTTCCCGATTGCACCTCCCGCCAGTGCTTCTGGCCCAACATGGCCAATACAGGCACCGGTAGAAACCCCGGAGAAACGGGCATCCGTAATCAGTGATACATATTTACCGTAAGAGAGGTGTTTCAGTGCGCTGGTAACCTGATAGGTCTCTTCCATCCCGGTACCAGATGGGCCAACGCCAATGATCACCAGGATATCTCCGGCTTTAATTTTATCGTGCTTGATATCGTAAATGGCTGTTTTTTCGGACGTGTAAACTTTGGCTACGCCTTTGTGGTAATAGATCCCCTGTTCGTTAATGACCGAGGCATCAATGGCCGTCGATTTTATTACCGAACCCTCCGGCGCGATATTCCCTACCGGGAAGGTGATCGTGGAGGTTAAGCCACGTTTGTGCGCCTGTTGCGGTGACATGATCACCTCATCCGGCTCGACCTGTTCCTGCGCACGTAGCAGTGCTTTAAACCGCTGACGCCGTTCCGAGTGCTCCCACCAGTCGAGGTTTTCTTTCAGCGTACAGCCCGTGACGGTCATGACCTCTTCGTGCAGCAGACCCAGGTTACGCAGGTGCAACATCACTTCCGGTACGCCGCCCGCCATAAAGGCATTCACGGTAGGGTGATAAACCGGCCCGTTTGGCAGCACGCTCACCAGTCGCGGCACCCGTTTATTAATGCGGGTCCAGTCCTCGACGGTTGGAATACGGCAACCGGCCTGGTGAGCAATGGCCGGGATATGCAACAGCAGGTTCGTGGAACCGCCAAATGCGGCGTGCACCACCATGGCGTTTTCAATCGCTTCATCAGTGAGGATATCTTTGGTGGTGATGCCGCGTTGGCTCAGGTGCAGTGCAGCCCGCGCGGAGGCTCTGGCGATCTCTTGCCAGACAGGTTCGCCGGAAGGGGCCAGCGCGGAATGGGGAAGCGCGAGCCCAAGGCCTTCCGCCACGACCTGCGATGTCCCAGCAGTACCCAGAAACTGGCAGCCGCCACCGGAAGAGGCGCACGCCTGGCAGCCCGCACGACGTGCGGCCTGTAGCGACAGTTCTCCGTTGGCGAAGCGTGCGCCAATGGTCTGTACCTTACCGTTGTCCTCTCCATGACGGGCAGGCAAGGTCGCACCGCCGGGGATCAGTACCGTCGCTGTGTCGTGCTGGGACGCCAGTGCCATCATGGTTGCCGGCAGGCCTTTATCGCAGGTGGCCACGCCGATAACCGCTTTTGCGCCGGGCAAAGAACGGATCAGGCGGCGCATCACCATGGAGGCGTCATTCCGGTACGGCAGCGAATCAAACATCCCGGTTGTCCCCTGCGTGCGACCATCACAAGGGTCGGAGACATAGACGGCATAGGGCAGAGCGTTGTGCGTCTTGATCACCTCTGCCGCCGCCTTCATCTGTATATCCAGCTCGTAATGCCCCTGATGAAGTGCCAGCGCAACAGGTTTGCCGTCTGCGCCGCGTAGTCCACCCAGCGTGCTGAGCAGTAAAATACCGTCCCGATCCAGTTCGTCGGGTGTCCAGCCCATGCCCGCATTCATGGTCATGCCAAAAATGTCGCCGCTGGGGCGGTTAATCAACATGTCAGGTGTGAGCGGCAGTTCACCCTGCGGCCCTGCGGCATGGGTTCTGACGCAATAAATATCCTGGCTGTTGTTATCTAAAATATCGCGAACCGACATGGTGCCCCCTTATGGTTGTAAAATTCCCTGCGCCATCAATAACGCATGAACTTTCTCTTTTGCCTCTTCCGATGCCTCTAAGATAGGTGGCAGACAATATGTCTCCACGGGCAACCCAACACATTGCATTGCGTACTTGATGAGGGAGACGAACGGCGTTTCCAGGGAATAAATCGACGGTAATTGCAGCAGTTTTTTATTCAGCGTGGCGGCAGTGGCGAGATCGTCATTGCGCCAGGCGTTATAAATGCCCACGGATAAGTCCGGCGCGAAATTGGCGCTGGCGGTAATCGCACCCGCACCGCCCAATAGCAGCGTATTCAGTAAGTGATCATCGTAGCCACAGAACACCGCGAACTCAGGACGCACGGCTTTGACAGTGTTGATCATTGCGCGCAAGTGACCCACGCTGTCGATGGTGTCTTTGATGCCGACGATGTTCTCATTTTGCAGCGCCAGCCGTTTGACGGTCTCCGGCGTTAAGTCCTGACCGGTCAGATCCGGAAAGTTATAAATGATCACTGGCAGACTGACACTGCGGGCGATTTGCTGGTAATAATCGTCCAGATTGCGCGGGGCGACTTTCCAGTAATAGGGGTTAATTGCGACGATGCCGTCGGCACCACTGGCCTCGGCATGGCGCGCCAGCTTCACGGCTTCGTCCGTCGAAGGGGAGCCGACACCAATTAATACGGGGACCCGCCCGGCAACCACTGCGATAGCGTTTTCGGCGAAAGCCATCCGTTGACTGGCGTTCATCTGGCTGAATTCGCCGCCTGTGCCCAGATAAAAAAGTCCGTCCACGCCTTTTTTTATGAGAAAATCAGCAACCTGTTGCATCGCTGTTTTATCGATTGTCCCGTCGCGATGAAACGTGCTGGAGACTGGCGGAATAATTCCCCTGAATGTCTTCATTACTTCAGTTTCCTTTTCTTAAATATTCGTTGTCATTCCTGTATCCCAGTCCATATGATATTTGTCCGGCGCATTGCCGAAGCAATTCCAGATAACCGTCGATCTTATTACCCGAATAAACAATCGGGTCACCCGATAAGGAGATCGCATAGTTAACCCGGTTATACATATTAAATACCGGCATACTTAAACAGACGGCACCATAAGTTGACTCTTCATTGTCGATGGCCCATCCCCGTAGTCGCGTTTTCTGTAACTCCTCCAGAAACAGTTTCTTATCGGTAAACGTATTGCTGGTGTGTTTTTTCAGGGTTAACGCATTTAAAAAATAATCAATCTCTTCGCGGGGTTTCCATGCTAATAATGCCTTGCCCAGCGCGGTGATATGCAATTCCAGTTTTTTACCAATCCAGCTTTTGCGTGTGGGTACAGAACTCGGGCTTTCGACTTTGTCGAGGTAGATGGCTGAATAACTCTCCATCGCGCCTAAATGGCACACCAGCCCGCTTTTCATCGACAGTTCCTGCATGGGGCGTTTGGTCACTTCGAAAATATTTTTCCGGTGTAACGCCTGACAACCCAGTTCATAATTTTTAATCCCCAGCGCATACTGGTTACTCTCGTTTTTAACCAAAAAGCCACAATCCACCATCACATTTAATAAATTAAGCAAGCTGCTTTTGGGAAGCTGAAATTCTTTTAACAGTTCCATATAGCTCGCCACGCCAACATAGGCGATGTGAGTTAATATTTTTTCTGCGCGAATCAGCGAATTACACCCTTTTCCCGCCATCATTTTGCCCTCTTGCTGTTGATATAAAGTTTATCCATCCGGGAGGGTGGAAAATATATAGAGTTCAACAGGCTGAACCGGGATGAAGGAATGAAACGTGATCTAATACGCAGTTTGACAAATAGAGGGATGAGTGCGGTTGTGCGCAAAGGGCAACCAACATATCGATAAGCGCCACACCACGCCACAGGTCAAAAACGGTTGAGAATGGCCTTACCTGATAAACGGCCTGGAGGGAATGACCGTTTCTTCCGCCGTCATGAAAACGCAAAATGACAAGCCGTGTAACAATCTCGACTGTGGTTGCTGCAGGAATTTGCTACGCTGAATGATAAAAATTACGAGTGATCCCAATGAAAATACTGATCTTTATTCTTATCACTTTTGCTGCCGGGGCTGCATATGCCGACACGTACCAGCAAATCACCACCAGTAACAAACCGCGTACGTTGGTCACCGGGCCGGATACGTTCAAAAACCGTCTGCGCTACTGGTTTTTGATGGATGATGGCAACCCTTCCGTCTATGAAGTCGTGGAAAAAAACCGTAAGGGAGAGTGGGTGAATGTGGTGCATCCTGATCAGAATCCGGTACTGATCATCAAAGGCAATACACTGCGTATTGAACACCGCGACGGCAATAAGCTGATAAGCATGGAGCAATTCGCGAGAACCACGGATTGATGCGTTTTTACTGAGGAAATAGACTAACGTTATCCCTGACATTGTTTAAGAAAAGGAGGTTGAAATGAGTCATGACTTTTTATATATGTTCGAATGTGATTACGGTTCCAGAACGCAAGAGAAAAAGTTTATCAAAGATATCCTTAATCATTTCGATAAAGATTATGCGACTATGGTCGGCCTTGTCGTGAACAATAATCCATATTGCCTTTCATTTCATGTTGCCGTGAATTTGCAAAAGGATCCTGTGTATTTTGAGCAATGGCTTCGTGATAATTATCCTGAAAAAATAAAAAGACATAATATGTTCGTAAAGGATATTTTACCCTACAACGTAGTAACATTGCTTAATGCAGAAATGGTCGATCTTTTTATAACTGCAAATGGTGGTGGACACCCGTTTCTTTGGTCAGAAAGAGATGTTCTGGAAAAAGAATACCCTCAATATATCGATTTCAAGAAAAGAGAAGCAAAGGTTTTTTTAAGTCATTCATCATTAGACAAAAACAATATTGTTTTTCCTCTACACTCTTACTTACAGGCCAACGATGTTGCGACATGGCTTGATACTTATGAAATTGACTATGGCGATAATATCGTTCTGAAAGTTAATGAAGGCATAGATAAGGCTGATATTGGTCTGTTTATTTTAACGGATAATTTTTTTGCTAAACGCAGTGGTTGGCCCTTGGCTGAATTCACAACATTTTTTATGAGCTTAATGAATTCTGATAAGAAAATACTGATGATCGATGCCGGTGTGTCACCTGAGAACATGTTGCCGATGATGAAATCATATCGATATCTGCGTTGGGACAACGGTTCTGGATTGCCGGAAATAGCGAATGCGGTGAAAAGAATCATGGCTAAATGAGCAGAACTGTCTAATCAAAATATCGGTGTTGTCGGTTGATCGCATTTCTGCTGCTGGCGTTAAGGCCCGTATTGTTAAAATAAAGCCAGGTAACCCCGGCCTTATCTTAATCAAGTAAGGCAAACTCAGTGAAAGCGACGGGTAATATCCGCAACGCGTTGACCGAATTTCACTGCGGTATCCAGGTCGCCGGAGGCGATTTGGTCGGCACCGGCATCAGACGGAGACTGTACCAGCAGGCCGACGGAGCCGCCAAGGTTGTTAATGTCCTGGCGCGTCGCGGCCAGCGTGTTAGCGGGCAGCAGGCCGAGGCTGACCCAGATGCCGCCATGCTGTGACGCTAGGGTTTGCAGGTATTGCAGCGAAACCTGTTTGTCACCATTCAGGCTGGCGCTGTTGCTGAAGCCGGCAAACACTTTGTCCTGCCAGGCGCGAGTGAACCAGGCTTTGGAGCTGGCGTCGGCGAACTTTTTAAACTGCCACGGCACGCCGCCCATATAGGTCGGGGCACCAAAAATGATCGCCTTCGCGTCATTCAGCGCCTGCCAGTCGCTCTCCTGAATGTCACCATTATTATCTACTGCAATAAGCTGTGCATTCGCGCCTTCGGCCACTTTTTCCGCTACGGCTTTGGTGTGCCCATAACCAGAATAATAAACCACAACAATTGACATATTTTTCTCCTGTTAATGAGAGATAACTAACGCCATTCTTTTTCTTTATCGGCAGACAGGGCATATTTCCCCGCGCCCAAAAACATAATGCTCAGGCCACCCAGGAAATAGAGCGCCTCACTTTCCAGACCCCACGCACCAACGTCGGTCAGGGTAAAGAATTTACCCATGCCCACCAGTAATGTGGCGACCAGAATATTAAATGCGTAAATAAACGCCGCCTGGCGGGTAAACAGCCCAATAATAATCAGTAGCGGAGTGATGATTTCACCAATAAATACGCCGTAAGCGATAAACCCAGGTAATCCCTTCGCCGCCAGCATACCGGCGATCCAGCTTACACCATGCTGCACTTTGGCAACGCCGTGGAATAGCATCAGCACGCCAAAGGTCAGGCGCAGCAACAACTTGCCAAAATCCGGGTGCGAAGTGAGGCTAATAAATGCCTGATTTAACCGCGTAATCATCCTTTTTCCTTTCAATCCTGTAGGAGAATTTTTGCCATTTCTGGCACCTTAGTATCAAATAGAAACTTAGGTTTGAGTTATACACACCCCGCTGCGGTTGCGGAAGAAGGCACCCAAAGGTCACTACGTTTCCTTGAGGAAACCTACTACGAGAATTTGTCGTTATGATTAAGCCGTCCATTCCTTACGATATTTATGATAACCGCTGCCCCACGCGCGACATGCTGTCGCGTCTGGCGGATAAATGGGCACTGTTAGTGCTGGCGCGCCTGGAGAACGGGCCGATGCGTTTTAACGGTCTGAAGCGGGATATTCGGTTGATCACACAAAAGGTACTGACCCAGACACTGCGCAAGCTGGAGCGCGACGGCATTATTGCCCGTGAAGTGTTCTATACCGTGCCGGTATCGGTTGAGTACAGTCTCACACCTCTCGGGCGCACGCTGACGGAAACCGTCTCGGTGCTGGCTCACTGGGTTGAACACAATATGGATGCCGTACTGGCTGCGCAGGCGGCATATGACGAGGCCAATGCGCCGAAAATAAAGGAACCCACGGTGTAACGAGGGTTCCACAATCTCCAACAAATAGTTAAGCCCGATCGGCCCAGGCGGGCATCGACGTCAGATAACGAACGGCGCGTTTGCGCGCTTCTTCGTTGCCCACGTTTTGCCAGGAATCGAGAAACTGCGCGAGACCGGATACGGCCTCTTCCCAGGACTTCAGGTTACCTTCGCTGTCGGTGCAGTAAGCACAATAGTGGTCACTCGGGCCACGGGCATCGGGTGCGGAAAGTGGCATTCCGCAGGAGTGGCAGTACTGTTCTGGGTGTGGCATGGTGCGCTCCTTGTCTTTGGGTTGGACGATAAATATACAACTCCGGCGAAGAGCATGTTGTCCCTTCGATCAAATAACCAGATTATTTTTATGGTTATAAGGCAATCGCTGTTGCCGTACACTTTCCTCTCACATCGCAAGGAGAACGCAATGACTGAGTACTGGTGGAAGGATCTTCGCGATCGCGACGACAGCTGGCAAGGACTGGAACTGAGGGTGCGTGCGGGCGACGGTCAGGCCATGGAGATGCAGAGTGGACACAACGGCCGCATGGCGTTGCAGGTAAACGGTGAAACGTTGTTCTGGGCAACGATGCTGAAAGATCACGCTGGCGTCTGGTTGGTGTTTAACGGGGAGCATCCCGCCCAGGCGTTGTTGCTGCCTGCGGTGACATCTGCGGAGGTGGAGAGCGCGAAACGGGCCGGAGAATCGAACTGGCAAAGTCACTGGTGCCGCTATTTTGCGCGGCAGTTAATGGAAGCCCCTACGCCACTGTTACCGCCCGGCCGCTGGTTGCTACGACCGATGGAGCAGGTAAAGCCGACCGCGCCCTATATCGTCAATAAGCCCCTGCCATTTGAGCAGTGGCGCTTTCAGACCCCTGCCAGCAGTGCACAGATCAGCGTCAATTGGGCGCTTTACAGCGAAGATTTTCCCGATCTGCAAAACCCGGAAAAAGTCACCTTTGTCGACTGGTGGTGGGGCGGTCATCTGCTGCTTGCCCGCTATCCGGTTGAGGCCAACAGCGGGCGGGTAAAATGGTGGCGCAAGAAGTGCCGTGAGAACGCGCTGCCGCCGGTTCTGGTGTGGTTTATCGCCGGGCTGGCTTCGTTTGTCATCCTCGATGGGCATGACCGTTTGCAGGCGGCAATACTTGAAGGCACGCAACCGCAATTTCTCGTACTCAGTGAACTGAGCGAGCAGGTCTATACCCCGAATGAAGAGACGCGGGAGCGTGTTTTACACTCGCTGGCTATTCAGCAGGAGAAGTGTAAAAAAACCGGCGCGAATATTGATGCCATGAATCAGTCGCTGCTGAATTTGTACGATACCCGCTATCTTTATGCGCAAACTCATAGCCGTGCAGTGCTGGGGGATGGGAAAGGCTGGGAACGCGCGGTGACCGCTTATTTGCAGCGCCACCAGCTCAACGACTATCTGCCGAAGATCCTGGCGCGAGAGGAATAATGCCATTTGCCATCAAAAATGGTCATTAACGGGTTCAGGTGCGTTTAAAAGGGTAACAACATTTAAGGATGAAAAGGAATAGCTCATGCGCACTATCAGTAAACACGCTGCGTTAATGTTTAGCGTGCTGAAGTGGGGGATATTATTTGTTGTCTCATTGGGTCTCGTGCTGTTTTTTTTGCTTTGGCTGATGCTTTCCAGTCTGGGCGAAACCACGGTGTACACCGAACAAAATTTATGGGATTACCACACACTGACGCAGGATGCGATTGCGCACGCCCCAAGAATCAGCGCGAATTATCACTTTGAGTTCCACAATGGTGATGGTTACCCATCATCGAATAGCATCATTTTTGAGGATGCCCGCAACATTGAGGCATTGCGGGATTACGTGAAAAGTATGGGTTACCAGCGGGACCCAAGCCTGACATACGGTGCGGAGGAATGGCGCAAACCGGGCGTGCCGGGGGCAAACACGTTTTCAATCTATTATGACCCTAAAACCCGGCAAGCGACGCTAAGTATTTTCTTGTGAAGTTGGTAAGTGCTCACCGGAGTAGTAGCGTCTGCATATCATCAACCGTTTACAGCACTCAGCAACGTACCCCGCTTCCCTGCGGGGTAACGCGGCGTTTTATTTCACGGCCTGCAGCGCCGTTTTCTCAACATACGGTTTCATCAGCGTGTCGGCTTCTTTCTGCGCCGCCTCGGCGGCAGCTTCCGGGGTGACTTTCTCGTCGTTCACCACTGCCGCAAGCTGGTTTTCCATCGCTTTACGTACGGCCACCGTTTCATAGGTCGAATACCACGGGTGCGCATACTGCAACTGTTCCAGCGCGATAGCGGCGCGCGGATCCTGCTTCAGGTACGCCTTCATCTCCGGCGTATCGTACGAGGCTTTGCGCGGTGAGAAGTAGCCGGTGAAGCGGCTCCATGAACCGTTCACTTCCGGGCTTACAAGATAGGTCAGGAACTGATAAGCCGCTTTTTTCTGTGCATCGGAAATGCCCTTAAAGCTCACCAGACTGGCACCGCCAATCGGTACGGCGCGTTGCTCCTGCGCGGGCATCATCGCCACGCCCAGTTCGAAATCCTTGGTGTTCTCACGCATAAAGCCCAGTGCACCGGTGCTCAGCATCGCCATCCCCAGTTTGCCGGAGAAGAACGCCGCGCTGATCTGCTTGGAGTTCAGCACACCGGAGGGCATCACTTTGTCTTTGTAGATCATGTCCTGCCAGAAATGCAGCGCACCGATAGTGGTCGGGGCGTTGTAATAGACTTCGCCTGGGTAGTTTTCGTTGAAATAGTTGCCGCCGTTGGCGCGAACCAGCGAAGAGAAGATCCAGCCGCCGTAATCGTCGTTGGTGGAGGGCAGCATAATGCCCCACTGGCCTTTGCTCTGGTCGGTCAGTTTTTTCGCGTCCTCGAGCAGCTCTTTCCAGTTCTGCGGCGGTTGTTTGATACCCGCCTGATCGAACATCGTTTTGTTGTAATACAGAATCGGCGTCGAGTTGTGGAACGGAATGGCGTAAGTCACGCCCATCACCTGCGCGTTTTTGTGCATGGCCGGCCAGAACGCATTTTGCAGGAAATCACCCGCTTTTTGGTCGCCGAATTTAAACAACTCGTCCATCGGCAGGATCTCATCTTTCAGCGCCAGGTCGGTGGTGAAGTTGGCGGACATGATCACCAGCGCGGGTGGCTGGCCCGCTTTCTGCGCGGATTCGGCTTTCATTTTGGTGGTGTCATAGTTGCCGGTAAAAATCCCGCGTACTTCCACTTCTTTTTGCGAGTCGTTAAAGGCGTTAATGATTCGCGTCATCTCCATGGTCAGTTTGCCGTCCACCGGGGCGGGAAACATAAAGTCGATTTTCTCCTGCGCCAGCGCAGTACCGCTTATCGCAAGGGTGATGCTGTAAGTAAGCGCTCGCAACGTCTTTGTCAGAGGCTTAGGCATGGTCTCTCTCCTGGTGTAAGTTAAGCCGCGTTTCGGCATTAAAAAGATGACAATCAAGGGGTGAAAAACCGACGCTGAGTGTGTTCCCTTTGTTGGGAACATCGCCCCGGTGTCGGCGGATATAGCGCAGGTTGCCGATCGGCGTGCTGACGTGAAGCTGATAGTCAGCGCCCATCAGCTCTCGCTGAATGACGGTAGCGGGCAATACCAGGTGGCCTTCTTCCGGCGCATCAGTAATGTGCTCCGGGCGGATGCCCAGCCATACGTTATGTAAATCAGCGGCATGTGCGGGAAGCGGCAGACGCTGTTCACCCAGAAGTACCTCACCGTTTGCACACGGCAGCGACAGCAGGTTCATCGCCGGTGAGCCAATAAACCCGGCGACAAACAGGTTCGCCGGGTGGGCGTACAGGTGTTCCGGGCGGCCAACTTGCTGCACGTGACCACCGTTCATCACCACAATGCGGTCGGCCATCGACATCGCTTCCGTCTGATCGTGCGTCACGTAAATGGTGCTGGTCTTTAGCTGCTGGTGCATCGCCATAATGCTGTCGCGCACTTCCGTACGCAGACGCGCATCGAGGTTGGAAAGCGGTTCATCCATTAAGAACAGCGTCGGATTGCGCACGATAGCGCGCGCCATGGCCACGCGCTGACGCTGGCCGCCGGAGAGTTTCGCCGGTTTGCGATCCAGCAGGCTGTCGAGCTGGAGCATCTGCGCCACGCGATCCAGTCGCGGCTGCCAGCTGGCTTTCTCTTCGTTGCGCACTTTCATACCGAAGGTGATGTTGTCGCGCACGGAAAGGTGCGGAAACAGAGCATAGTTCTGGAAGATCATCGCAAAGTTACGCTCACGGGGCGAACGCGCAGTGATCTCTTCGTCGCCCAGCCAGATAGCGCCTTCGCTGACACTCTCCAGCCCGGCGATCAGGCGTAGCAGGGTGCTTTTACCGCAGCCAGAGGGGCCAACCAGTACCACAAACTCACCGTCGTGGATATCCAGCGACAGCGCGCTCAGCGCGGCTTTGCCCTCGAACTGTTTACTGACGTTTTGCAGTTTTAACATGTGCTTAGCGCTCATCTACCGGGCAACTGATCTTCTCGTCATACAGCCACGGGCCTGCGTAATGCGACAGAGGATGCTGGTAGCTGACCCATTGATCGCCGATCTGGCGGTGCATCAGGCATGAAGCAGGCGACAGATCGTAATACGGGCGGGTATCTTCATGACAATAGGGTACCTGGTGTACGGTCGCCGGAACGGTGGCGATCGTTGCCTGGCGGTACTGGGTCAGAGTCAGACTGTGGTTATGACCGCAGAAAATGCGGATCAGCGACGGGAAGCGCTCCACCAGTTTCAGTAGCAGATGGCCGTTTTCACAGGCGATGCGATCCATCTGCGCGTTACCCAGCGGCAGCGGCGGGTGGTGCATAAACACGGCGGTGGGTTTGTCGCCGCCCGTGATTAACTGCGCTTCCAGCCAGTTCAGCGTCTCGCTGGTCAGCCAACCTTTTGACTCCCCGGCGAGGCTGGAATCAATAAACAGCAAGCGGGTAGCGAAGTCATCGATGGCGTAGTGCATATTCTGCGGGTCGCTACCAAGCTGCGGGCACAGCGGGTGCAGGTACTCCAGAAAGTGGGCTTTGTTATCGTGATTACCCGGAATAACAAACAGCGGGTAGTCGAGCCCGCCGAGGATCTGGCGCGCCACGCGGTACTCTTCCGGGCGGCCACAGTTCACGATATCGCCGCTGACGATAACCGCATCCGGGCGTTCGCGCAGGGCATTCAGTTGGCAGACCACGTCGGCATTGCCCGCGTTAATGTCGATAAAGCCATACAGCTTCTCGTTCTGACTGCGAAAATGGGTGTCGGAAATTTGCGCTAAAAACATCACTGCACTCCTTATTTAATGCCGGAGAAGCCAAAGCTCCGGAGAAACTGTTTTTGAAAAGCAATAAACGCCACCATCAGCGGCAGGCAAACCATTAACGTTCCGGCGCTGATCATGCCCCACTGACCGCCGGACTCGGCACCCATGGCGAAAGAGACCAGCCCGACTGTCAGCACTTGTTTGTCCGGATCGTTGAGCATCATCAGCGGCCATAAATACTCGTTCCAGTGGTAGGTAATGCTGACGGTGGCAAAGGCCAGCACTGAGGGCCATGACATGGGCAACATCACGCGGAACAGCACCTGCCACCACCGACACCCCTCCATCAGCGCCGCTTCTTCAATCTCTTTCGGGATGGCGAGAAACGCCTGGCGCATCAGGAAGACGCCGAACGCGGAAGCGAAATAGGGCATCATCACGCCCGTCAGGGTGTTGAGCAGGCCGAAGGTTTTCAGCGTCAGCATGTTGGGGATCATCATCACCACCGGCATGATCATCAGCTGCACCAGGAACAGTACGAACAGGGTCTGCTTGCCGCGAAATTCATGGCAGGCAAAAACGTATCCGGCGGTGGTAATGGTGATGAGCTGCACCGCAAAGGTGCCGAAGGCGAAAATCAGCGTATTGGCGTACAGGCTTAGCCAGTTGGCGCTGGCCCACGCGTCGCGGAAGTTATCCAGCGTCAGCGGCAAGCGAGGCAGAATCGATGCCATCCCCTCGCCAAAGGTGGTGGCGCTGAAGGCGGAAGAGAGCATCCAGATAAACGGGCTGATCCACAGCAGTGCGAGGCAGATCATTAACGCCGCGAGGGTGATCGGGCGTGAGTGGCGCAGACGCAACCACAAAGGACGACTCACGGACGGTGCACGCGGGATGGCGGGTGAAATCTCAACGCTCATAATGTGCTCCTCTCTCAAGCAGTTTCAGGTTAACCAGCGAAAAGATGAACAGGCCCGCCAGCGTCAGGAAGGTCGCGGCGGAGGCTTTGCCAAGATCGTGCGTGTCCCAGGCGAGGTTCTGGATGTAATAGAGCAACACGGTGGTAGCGTTATCCGGCCCACCGCGCGTCATTACGGCCACGTGGTCGATCTGGGTGATGGAGTAAATCAGCGCCGTGGTGATGACAAAACTGATGGTCGGGCGCAGCAGCGGTAGGGTGACCTTGAAGAACACTTGCGTAGCGGTTGCGCCCTCCATCACTGCCGCTTCCCGGGTAGATGCCGGAATGCTTTGTAACCCGGCCAGAAAGAACAGCATGTAGTAGCCAGCAAACTTCCAGACGCCGATCAGCGCCAGGGCGAATAGCGCACTGTTGCTGCGTCCGAGCCAGTTGTTGTTCATCGGGCCAAAAATCTGTGCCAGATAGTGATCGAGCATGCCGAGGCCGGGCATAAAAATGAACAGCCACAACGCTGCGGCACTGACCATCGGGATAATCATCGGGAAGAAGAAAGCGGTGCGCAGCCAGCGGTTTATGCGGTGGTTTTCCCACAATGCCACCGCCAGTAACAGCGCCAGCGTCACGCCTGGAATAACAGTCAGCAGGATGTAAATCAGGTTGTTGAACAGGGATTGCCAGAAAACGGTGTCTTCCAGCAGACGGGCGAAATTGCCCAGTCCGACATAGGGGGCGTTGTCGCTTGCCATACGGGTGTCGAACAGGCTGTCATACACCGATCGCAGCAGCGGAAACCAGGTGAACAGCGCCAGGAACAGCAGCGATGGCGACAGGATCAACCACGGAAGCCAGTATTTTCTCATAAGCGTTTCAAAGCAAATTTACGGGTTTTGAAAGCCAGAGAGTCTGTGAAAGTAATGCTGCAAAAGGATGGCGTAAAGGTGACTGTTTAATGAACAGGTGTTCATTGGGAGATGAGGTGGGGAAAAAAAAAGGCCCGATGAGCCTTGCATCATCGGGCAATAATATGGAGATGAGAGTAGTAAGCTAATATTTTCTAAATGATATAACGTTCAATTTCTTTTGTTAATTTACTGTATTTTTCAATGTGTTCATCGGCAATGCAGAAGTTTTTTTTATCATGCTGAATTAATGATATTAAAAAAGAACGGTAACCTTTTAGCTTGTTCTGTAGTTGTGTTTCAATATATTTGATAAAAAAAGCATAATCTTTTTTGTAGATAAATTTATGGTTATCGTAGCTTTTTCCAAAATGTTTTTTCATGATCGTTGAAGGGCTTTCTTTTTCTCGTAGTGAATGCAGTATCTTGTGTATTATCTCTGTTTTTTTATTCGAAATGCGAATGTGTCCTGTAGGTTGTTCATAGTTTTGATGTGGAGATTTTCTAAAAATAGGTCTTTCATTTTGGATGACATAACCATTCAGTGATATGGTGTTTTCGCAGGCAATGGTCTTTGTTTTGTTTATCTTGAGATTGATAGTGGACAGTAATATGGCTATCTCAGTTTGAAAGCTTCTGTCATGTAGTACCCTTTTGGTGTTGGCTGAAAATAACATATCATCCGCATAACGAGTATAGATGATGTTTTTCCCTTCACAATATTTTTGAATTAAAATATCAATTGGCCTGAAGATAATGTTTGAAATCACTGGCGATGATGGATATCCGATGGGAAGAACCTGTTTATTTCTGAGTTCCGTGATAGGGAAACTGGCCGATGCTTTATGTGTTATTGCGTCCATGACAATGTTGTAAGGTGAAAATTTATTCCCTTCTTTATCTTGGCTAAATAAACTTTTGGCTAGATTTTCTACAAGGGAAACATCGATGCTATAAAAGAACTTTTTGATATCTAACCTTAAGAAATAATAATTCTTTATATGTGGTGTTAAAAAATCAAGATAGGATTTGTTCTTTACAAAACCACAGGCTGAACTATTCAGTGGGATACGGGAGAAAATAATTTTCGTTAAGGCATGGTTTATGGCCTTATGATTAGTTGAGTCTGAAATGACACAACAAAACTCTTTACCTATCTGGCATTCAGCGGATGTAGGGACGAAAGTATTGAATAAATCTGTATTGCCTTTAAGAATGGTTCTGATAAAAATTTCATTATTAATTAATTTCATTAGTGCTTCAACCCGATACAAAGAACAATGTTACACCGTAGGTGTGCTTTCCAGCGACTAATCACACCTGATGCTAACTAGTCACTCGTGGGCTATGTCAAAAGACAGGAGGGACTAGCCCTCAGATACTCACCTAAGCTTATATCTCCCGTTAACTATCGGGTTGAAGCCTTTGGATAATATCATGAAATTCAGGGAAGTAAAATTTGAATATGGTATTGAAAGATTTTTTTTGTCGTTTGCTTTGAGCTTCAATAAAATCGAGAGCAAAATTGATGAAACTGGTTGCCCAGCCGTCTGTTTTTTTCAATGATTTGTTTTTCATTGAATTCTTCTCAATGTAGGCCATTAATCTTTTGGCTTTCAGACTGGTACGCAGCAGTTTTTCAGGGACCGGTGATCCAGTCTTT
Organism: Kosakonia oryzendophytica; assembly: GCF_900094925.1. Taxonomy (GTDB): domain Bacteria; phylum Pseudomonadota; class Gammaproteobacteria; order Enterobacterales; family Enterobacteriaceae; genus Kosakonia; species Kosakonia oryzendophytica. The sequence continues at coordinate 332,653 of NZ_FMAY01000002.1, forward strand.
ATCGCATTCGCATATACTTCAAGGTTGAAAATACTGTAATCCCATAAACTGTCAGTTTTGCCATTAAAGATTACCCTGAAGAAGGTGAGCAGCATTCTTTGATCTAAACTGTTTCGAGTGTTAACACGGCTTTTAATTTTTTTAATATTAACACCTCGCTCCTTTTCAAGCCATTTATAGAATAGCGACGCTGAATTTATATTAATAAGACATCCTTCAAAGGTGTTTTGATTAATATAGAAATTTTTGAGAAGTAGATATTTTTTTATGGCTGACCGAAAATTCTCTATCATGTCCTCATCAACAAATCGCTGTGTTGTTTCGTTTATAGACACCTTGCTGTCGATAACATCGATGATCGATTTTATATTTTTTGCTATTTCAATATATTTTGGGTTATAACCTAAAGAATATTTTCTGAAATCCTTTTCAAGGATAGGCTTTTTGAGGCTGTAATAGTTACCGTTTTTTTCTGTGCTAAGTGTATAGTTACCGGGAGTTCCGGTTATTTTCCATGCTTTATCGGCATCGAAAAGAAATAAATAGGGTATAGAGCTATTTGCGTAAGATGGATTGACCCTTTCACCAATAATGTTGCTGCTACTTTTATAAACATCGATTTCATTTAAGTTTGGAAAGTGCTGTGCTAATTTTGCATTACCGAATACTTCTTGCTCTGTTTCTCCCTCAACGAATAGAATGAATTTACTGAAATACAGGCGTGCTTCATTATCGCTAAAGATATTAATGAAACTTTCATTGTTAAATGTCGAATTGAGATAGTCGATATGAGTGGTGCTTTGTCTGTTTTTTCTAAAAAATAAAATAGATTGCTTATCGCGAAAGCTTTTAATGATCTCTTTAACAATGTTCGACGAATGAGTCGACATGATTATTTTAGGATTGGGAGTCTTGCCAGCTATAGCTTTGTAAGCGTAAGAACGATAAATTTCCTTAATCAACATTTCGTTCATTTTTGGATGCAGGCCTAATTCTGGTTCATCAATAAAGACAAAGGGGGTAATGTATTCTCGTTTCGCTATTGTGATAAGAATATTAAGAAAGGTTTTTATAAAGTGGAAAGAGTTAGTGCCATCTGATTGATATATAAGTTCGTTCTCTTCAATTTCAAACTTATACCCTTTAAGACCCGCTTTGATATAGGAAAGTATTTTCTCTTTTTGTGTGCTTTTCTGCGTTTTTAGGATTGTGTTTAACTCCTCTATATATTTCTTGTAGGAGTGTTCAGAATCAGTGTTTATAGCTTTATCGAAAAATTCTATTACTGTGCTGTTATTTGTCTTTGATAAATTAAAAGACTTTAGTCGTGCGACCAGATCCCATAAACTGTCCCAGTCATGAAGATTCATATGCCGTGGTTCAATATGAAAAAAAGGATAAAGATATAAAATTAAATCTCGCGTTTGCTTATCTTTCGTAGACCAACGTATTGAATTATCACTGTAAATATGAAGCGTTAACGTAAAAAAAGTTGGATTTTTATTGTAGCGGGAGGCACTGAAGAACCCCCTCATATGAGCCGGGATAAGCTTTCTTAAAATATAATTGAAATATTTATTCCCTGAGTTTTTTCTAGCTATTCTATAAATCCTGGTGGTGTCGTAGGTGAGCGTAATCGCCCCTTTGTACGAATAGTTCGAATGTAGTTTAGGTGGCAGACTTTCCTTTCCATCTAGAGTGTCATAGAAAAATTTAACTAATTTTAGTAGGTTGGATTTTCCTGCGTTGTTCTTGCCAACGATGCAATTAATGTCTTTTATTTGATCGATCTTTATTGAGTCAAAGGATAGAAGGTTAGTTATTTCGATAGACTTTATTGTCATCGGTCGTCTCTTAATAATATTTAAAATTCACTGTTTATCTTTGAATTGGGGAAGTCCGGCTTTCGCTTTCGCTGCTTGAGATACGCTACCGCCCTCAGAGATAGCCTCTGATCGCAGAATGGTGGGATGTGTTACCTATCCTGACAAGATAATTTTCAAAATCAAGTACCGAGAAAGAGTAGTAAGCAAAGGGTAATATTTCTGTGGTAACAGGAGAGGATGTTCTTAACGCGATAGAGTGGTGATAGCGCTGTTGAGGCTGCTGTCTATAGATAGTAAAAAAAGCCCCGCATCATGCGGGGCAATCTCTGACACGCTTCATGGGTGATATCAGAAATCCATCTTCACCGTAAATTGCACTTCGCGTGGGGCGCCAATCTGGTTACCCAGATTATTGGTGGCGATAGACGAGGTGTAGTAGGTCTTATCGAAGATGTTTTTCAGGTTAACCTGTAAGGTCACCGGGTATTGCAGCTTCATTTTGTAAGCGGCAAACGCATCGGCAACAACGTAGCCCGGCAGGTAGTAATCTGCGCCGTTGGTGGCTGAACGGCGGCTTACACCGTGGCCACCGCCACCAAAGGTCAACGTATTGCCGGCAAACACGTTATGAATGTCGTACGTCAGGAACAATGAACCGGTGTGGCGCGGAACGTTCGGCAGCGGTTTCCCGGCGTAATCCGGGTCTTCCAGCACTTTGGCTGCGGTGTAGCTGTAGCTGGCGATCACATTCATGTTCGGCGTCAGCGAACCGGCCAGATCCATTTCCACGCCCTGCGAGCGTACGCGACCGGCGGTTTTCGCTACCGTTTCATTACCCACGATCTCGCTATACAGCACGTTGCGCTTATGGATATCAAATGCGGTGATATTGGCGGTAACACCGTCGAACAGATCAAATTTTGCGCCAACTTCGTAAGATGTTGATGTCTCCGGCGGCAGATCGCCGATATAGCTGGCAATAGACGACTGCGGCATAAACGCTTTCGCCACGTTGCCGAACAGCGAAACCGACGGCGTCAGCTTGTACACCAGACCGAATTTCGGCGTCCATTTCTCGTCGCTGCTGTCGGTGTTGACGTTGAACGGGCGGCCCTTGCCCGCATACTGCGTGTAGTACTGATAACGCATCCCGGCTACCGCTATCCATTTGTCCGTCAGGTACAGCGCATCCTGTGCATAGGCGGAGTAACTCTCCTGTTGAATGGTCTGATCGCTGTCGGACGCCGAAACCGATGTACACTTGCTGGCCTTGCCGTAGGTCGGGTTGTAAATATTGAAATCTTTGACATTTTTACAGCGGATCATGTCGGTACGCAGCAGATCGTAATATTCATACGATACCCCCGTCAGGATCTCATTGTAGAAGCCGCCGATATCCACATTCCCTTGCAGATCCGCCCGCGTGCTGTGCATGCGCTGGGTTGAGCCCTGGGTTGCGTCCACGCGGCGGGTCAGGTTGCCGGTTTTTGCATCGTAGGCCATCACGCGCGACTGGTTATCGCTGTACTTATCCTGGCTGTAACCGTACTCGATTTTCCCGGTCCATGCGCTGTTGAAGCGGTACTCGGCATTTAATTGCGCGATATCGGATTCGCCATCGGTGATGTTAAAAGGTTCATCAAAACGGGTTTTCCTGTCGACATTCACTGCCTGTTTGGTGGTGAGATCGAAGAGGGTGCCGCGATCAAACGGTGTTTGATAATCGCGGTGTGAATACATCACGTTGACGGTGGCGTTATCACCAAACCAGGTCAGCGACGGTGCAATAAAGGTGCTCTTTTCCTTGCCGAAATTGCGCCAGTAATCCTCATTCTGGTACTCGCCAATCAGACGATACGCCAGCCGCGTTCCGTCAATCGGGCCGGTGACGTCAAACTGCCCGGTGCCGCCGCCAAAACTGGACGAAGTGGCGGAGATCGTGCCGCCAAAGGTAGTTTCCGGGCGTTTCGTGACAACATTGATAAGCCCGCCGGGATCGAGGATGCCATACAGCGTGGAAGCCGGGCCTTTCAGCACTTCCACACGCGATGTAGCGGCATTAAAGCTGCGTGGCACCACGGTGCGCAGGCCATTGGTCATAATGGAGCCGTCACGGTTGGCACCAAATCCCCGGCGGACAAACGCATCCTGCGTACCGCCGAGCGTGTTGGTCTGCACCACGTTACTGACGTTATACAGCGCTTCATCGAGGCTGGTTGCGTGTTGGTCTTCCAGCACTTCATCGCTCACCGTGTTGACCACCTGCGGGATATCCAGCATCGGCATTGAGGTTAGTGTAGCGGTGGAGGTATTCAGCGGTTGGTAGCCGGATGTCGCCTGTTTATCGGCGGAAGAAGCATCTGCCAGCACCGTAAGCGTATCGCCGTCGCTGGTCTGATCGGTTTTGGTCGCCGCGTGTGTAAAAGGGGTGAAGACCGATCCCAAAACGATCGCGGAGAACAGCGCGCGACCTTTCGGCCCGGTAATACAACGAGTTAACTCAGCCATGTAATCTACTTTCCCGAAAGGATCCTGCGAGCCATGCAGGAGTGAACGTATTTTTAGTCATTGCTCTTTTGCACCTGTCTACCCGTTAGCCGCTGCTTCGGCGTCGGATATGTAATTGAGAATCATTCAATCATGGTGTTTTGTAGTAGTAAATGGAAAAAGTGAGAATTTCGCTACAGCACTTCGTTGCGCCAGATCAGCCGATTTAAAGCCACTCTGTTAATGTGTAACTAATTGAATATAAAAATATAATATTAAAAATGTCAGATGGGGTTCTGTTGTAGTGACAGCCCTGTAAACGTTGCGGGTTTATCTCCTTATCAGGCTTGACTACTACAGTGGCAAACGGCAATATCGAAAAGAGAATGATATTTATTTTTATTTGTAAGGGTAGCGCGCGTCATGCCACAGTCAGTGGAAAATCTAACCGCAGAGCAAGGGATCGTACTGGACGCGTTATCCGCGGGCTATCACCAACAGGTTATCGTCGACAATATCAGCCTGGCCCTCCCAGCCGGGAAGATGACCGTGCTGGTGGGGGCTAACGGTTCGGGCAAATCCACGCTGCTTGGCACGATTGCCCGCATGCTGAAACCGCTTGGCGGCAGCGTGCTGCTTGATGGCAAAGCCATTCATCAACAGCCAACCAAAGCCGTCTCCCGGCAGTTAGGTATTCTGCCGCAGTCGCCAATTGTGCCGGAAGGATTGACCGTGTTTGAGCTAGTGTCGCGCGGGCGTTTTCCATGGCAGAGCTTTATGCGCCAGTGGTCGGAAGACGATGAGCTGGCAGTGCAGGAAGCGCTCAATCTTACCGGGACCGCCGGGTTTGCCCATCAACCCGTCGACAGCCTCTCCGGCGGGCAACGTCAGCGCTGCTGGATCGCGATGGCGCTGGCGCAGCAAACGCCGGTGATCCTGCTGGATGAACCCACCACCTTTCTCGATCTGCGCTACCAGGTAGAGATCCTCGAACTGCTGCATTCACTGACGCGCCATCATCACCGGACAGTCGTGGTGGTATTGCATGATCTTAATTTTGCAGTGAACTACGCCGACACGTTGGTGTTCCTCAAACAGGGGCGCTTACAGGGCGTGCTCCACGAAGGGGATCCCTGCACGCCAGAGCTGATCAAAAACGTCTTCGACGTTGACGTGCAGATGTCGCTGAACCCGCTAACCGGAAAACCCTTCTTTATGCCTTTCCGCAAACCTTATGGAGACGGCGCGTGAGCGCTGTGCCGCTTGTCGCCCGCCGCCGTGCCGGGCGTACGGGGATGACGTTTGTCGTGTTACTGCTGCTGTTGCTGGCGGCGGGTATTGCGCATTTGGGGCTGGGGGCGCGTTATATAGCGCCGCCTGCGGTTATCCGGGCGCTGGTGGATTTTGATGCCCGTAATTTCGATCATCGCGTGATCGTCAGTCTGCGCTTGTTGCGTCTGGTGGCAGCACTGTTTACCGGCGCGGCGCTGGGTGTCGCCGGGGCGCTGTTGCAGTCAGTGATCCGCAACCCATTGGGCGAACCGCATATCCTTGGCCTCAATGCTGGCGCGGCGCTGGCCGTGGTGGCGACCACTGCGCTGGGCGTCAGTCTTGGGGATTCCTCTTTCAGCCGCCCGCTGATTGCCGCAGGCGGTGCCGCGGCGCTCTTCTCGCTGGTGATGGCTCTCTCTGCGGCGGGGCGTGCGGGGTTTACGCCGATGAAAGTGACGCTCTGCGGCGTGGCGCTGTCAACGTTTGCCTCCTCCATAACTGCGGCGATCCTGATCTTTGATGAACAGACGTTGTTGAGCATGCGCACCTGGCTGGCGGGGGATCTCGCCGGGTTGAACTGGGCGTTGATTCAGCCTGCAGCTTTTGCTGCGCTGGCCGGGTTTGTGTTGGCTCTCTGGCTGTCGCCATCGCTGAATATGCTGGCGCTGGGCGATAGCATGGCGCGTGGCCTGGGGGTGTCGCTGGTGCGCACCCGCGTGCTGTCGCTGCTGGCTATTGCGCTGCTGTGCGGTGCGGCGGTGTCGGTAGCCGGTCCCATCGGTTTTATCGGTCTGGTGGTGCCTCATATGGTGCGTCGGTTTGCCGGGGACGATTTGCGCGCCGTGGTGCCGCTGTCGGCGCTGGGGGGCGCGTTACTGTTATTACTGGCGGATATCGCTGCCCGGATGTTGCTGTCACCGCAGGAACTGGCGACTGGCGTGATGACCGCGTTGGTCGGTGCGCCGCTGTTTATTGTGCTGGCGGCGAGGTTTTTTAAATGAAGGGAAGGCTTCACCACACCGGGTTGTATGGTGTGCGTATCGGCGGTTTTTCCCGTTTGTTACGCCCACACGCGCTGCGTTGGCTTGCCGGGCTTGGTGTTCTGGCGCTGGTGCTGCTGCTCTGTGGTGTCACGCAAGGTTCGTTGCCCGTGCCGGCATCGGCAATAGGTCGCGCGCTGTTTTACTCTGCAACGCTTAGCGCAGAGCAGCAGTATGTGGTGTGGGATATTCGTTTGCCTCGGGTGCTGATGGCGCTGTTGTGCGGCGCGATGCTGGGTATGGCAGGGGCAGCGATGCAGTCGATAACCCGCAACGGACTGGCGGATCCGGGGCTGATTGGCGTGAAAGAGGGGGCCAGCGTGGTGGTATTAACGCTGGTGCTTGCGTTCCCAGCGGTGGGGTTGGTGTGGCGTCCGCTGGCGGGTATGGCGGGCGGTCTGCTGGCGGCAGGACTGGTTATGGGACTGGCGAGGGATGTCTCGCGCCCGCGTTTTGTCTTGCTGGGGATTGGCGTCTCCTGGACCTTTGCTGCCGGTATCGGCGTGTTTATGACCACCGCCGATGTGCGCGATGTGCAAACCGCGATGATGTGGCTGGCGGGAAGTCTGCATGCCGCCACCTGGCCGCTGCTGGTGGTCGCGTTGTGCTGGGCGCTACCTGCAATAGTGATCCTGCTGTTAACGGCGCGCGGCGCTGATGTGGCGTTGCTGGGAAAGCAGGCGGCAACCGGTCTTGGCGTCCGCCTGGCGCGACTTGAATTGCTACGCATTACTGCCCCGGTGTTGCTGACCGCTGCCACGGTTTCTTGCGTCGGCAGTATGGGATTTGTCGGCCTGATTGCCCCGCATATGGCGCGTTTTCTGCTACGCGGCGGCCAGCGCGCGTTGCTGTGGGGCAGCGCGATGCTGGGCGGGTTGCTGGTGTTGCTGGCGGATTTGCTCGGTCGGCTGGCTTTTGCGCCATTGCAAATTCCCGCCGGGATTGTGATTTCACTGGTCGGCGGACCATTTTTCCTGTTGCTGCTGTGGCAGCGGCGGGATCGTTTATAGATCCTGAGGAGCCGTATGCGCGTACTTTTTTCACTTTTGCTGCTGGTAGGGTTAAGCGTCAGCGCCGCACAACCCTCGCAGGCTTTTACCGACGATCTGGGCCGTGTGGTTACCGTGCCACTGCACCCAACGCGGATTGTTTCTTTGCACGATCTCGACATCACCATCCCGCTGATCGAACTGGGTGTCCCGCCGGTGGCCAGTCACGGGCGTACGCGGCCGGACGGAACGCATACGCTGCGCTCCAGTGCCATGTTGACCGGCGTCGACTTTGATAACGCTGACATAAAATTTATCGGCTCGACGGATATTGATATTGAAGCGGTTGCTGCGGCGAAGCCGGATTTGATCATTACCGAACCCAGCCGTAATACGCCGGTCGAGCAACTGGAGAAAATTGCCCCGACGGTGAGCATCGATCATCTTGAAGGCGGCGCGCCGCAGATTTACCGCAAACTGGCACAACTGACCGGCACGCAGGCCAGGCTGGCGATCCTTGAGCGTCGTTACCAGGCGCAGATCGCGGCGCTGAAACAAACCATCGATACCCGTAATATTACCGTGTCGGTTATCCAGGCGAATAACGGCAAAATCAATGCCATGCACAGTTACCACTCTCTGGGACGCGTATTGCGCGATGCCGGTTTCCGTTTCCCGCCGCTGATCGATAGCATCCCTGATGGCGGTCGCATTGACGTCAGTGCGGAGCGCCTGCCGGAGCTGGACGCGGATTTTGTGTTTGCCACCTGGCGCGGAGATACCGGCGGTAAACCGCAAGATGAGATTGCGGCGATGGATGCCGTGATGCCGGGCTGGTGCGATTTTCTTCATGCCTGCCGTAGCGGCCGCTATGTGCTGATCTCGCGTGAAGAGGCGATCTCCAACTCCTTTGCCTCGCTAAGCCTGATGGTGGCGCAGGTGCAGTCGCAGATTGCCGGGCGGCCACTGCCAGTGACGAAATAAGGGCAACCAGCATGCTGAACACCAAAAAAGCAAAAGGCCGCGTGGATGTCTACGGTGAGCGCTTTCGGGCGCGGGCGCATACGCTGTCGCCGCGCTTGCAGGCCGTCGCGCGTTATATCAATGAAAACCGGGAAGGGGTGCTGGAGCATACCGCCATTGAAATCGCGGCGGCGACGCAGACCTCCGATGCGACGGTGGTACGCGCGATTCAGGCGCTGGGTTTTGCCGGGCTGCGGGATTTAAAGCAGACGCTGGAGCACTGGTTTGGCCCGGCTATCTCATCCGCCGAGAAGATGACCACCACGGTAAATGCGCTCTCCTGTGATGTGAATTCCGGGATCGATTTTGTGCTGGAAGGGCATCAACACACCTGTGACATCCTCTCCGCGCCGGATAACCGCTACGCCATTGCTCAGGCTGTCGCCTTACTGGTTGAGGCGCGTCAGGTGGCGATTTTCGGTATCGGCGCATCGGGCATTCTGGCGGAATATAGCGCCCGGTTGTTCAGCCGTATCGGGCTGCCTGCCACGCCGCTTAACCGGACGGGGATCGCCTTGTCGGAGCAGCTCATCAACCTGCAACGCGGTGATGTGATGATCATGATGGCGCAGAAATCGGCGCATCGCGAAGGGTTAACCACCCTGAAAGAGACGCGGCGGCTGGGCATTCCGGTTATTTTACTGACCAATGCTGTGGATTCGCGCTTTAGCCAGGAGGCGGATGTGGTGATCCACGTGCCGCGTGGCGGCGAGAAGGGCAAAATTCCGCTGCACGGCACGGTATTGCTGTGCCTGGAGATGATCATCCTGTCGGTGGCGTCCGCCACCTCACAACGGGCCATTAAAACGGTGAAACGCATTAATGAGTTTCACCGTGGGTTAAAACCGGGTGGAAAGAAGGGCTAGGTACAGGAAATACACATCAGCGGCGACAGGCCAAAACGTGTAGCTAATTTCTTGATGTGATTGATGTTGAGCTGTCGCTCGCCGTTCAACACTCTTGAGACCATGGATTTGCCACCAATTTATCATTGTCTCTGGCTACGCTGCCGCCCGCCAATATGGATCACCATTGCAGCGCTGTAAGCCAGCACAATGGCGATACTCATTTTCCACATTGCTTCACCACCGAGCCCGGAAAGCGGTGTGGCGATGCCGCCAAAAACAAACATCAACATCCCCAGCAGCGCCGAGGCGGTACCTGAATGGCGAGCATCGACGCTGTTCATCGCCGCCGAACCGGCAATGGTCGAAATACCGCTATTGACCGCAACGGTGAAAAACAGCCCCACCAGCGCCAGCACCGCCATATTGAGCCAGGCAAAAACGGCAGTCATCAACGCCAGCAGCACCGCCAGCGCCAGACCGTTTTTTAACAGCGTCACGCCGCTGATATGCCGCGCCAAACGGGCGAAAATCAACGCGGAAAGAATCATCCCCACGCCGTTAATGCCAAACACCAGGCTGAACTGGATTGGCGTCAGACCGTATTCGTTTTGCAGGACAAACGACGAGGAACCGATATACGAGAACAACCCGGACAGCATAAACGCCTGTATAAAGCAGAAGGTGGAAAACTGCCTGTTTTTCAGCACGATGAGCGACGTTATCAGCAAACTTTCACTGTGGCTTCTCTCCTGCAAGGTCTCCGTTAGCAGCAGTGTGGCGCAGAGCACCAGTACCACGCCGATGATCGCCATGGTCCAGAACAGCGCGCGCCAGTGCAGCAACGACGTGATATACCCGCCGAGTATGGGAGAGACAATAGGGGCGATGCCGGTAATGGTCATCAGCAGGGCGAAAAACTGCGTCAGCTGCGTGCCTTGATACTTATCACGTGCAATGGCGCGGGAGAGGACGGAGCCGCCCGCGCCCGCAATCCCCTGAACAAAGCGCCAGAAAATCAATCCGTGTATAGCCTGTGTGCTGGCGCACAGTACCGACGACACGATAAACAGCAGCAGCGACAGCAACAGCGGGCGCTTGCGCCCCATCCTGTCACTTAGCGGGCCGAAAAAGAGCTGCCCAAGGCCCAGTCCAATCAATGACGCCGTCAGTGAGAGTTGGGTTAAGGTGTTGGTGGTGTCCATTTGCCGGGTAATATCCGGCAGGGCGGGCAGATAGAGGTCGGTGCAAATGGGGCCGATGGCCGTCAGCATGCCGAGTACGATGGCATACGCAGGGGATATCCGTGACATAACAAACTCCGAAAAGAGTGCGCCGGAAAAACCCGGCGCAAAACCATTAACGCACGCCGCCGCCCAGTGATTGCCAGAGGGTCACACGGTTTTCCAGATCGGTTTGCTGCAATGAAATCAGTGACGCCTGCGCCGTCCACAATGCGCGCTGTGCGGTCAGCACGGACAGGTAATCGCCGGTGCCGGCAGTGTACTGACGCCGGGCGATATCCAGCGATTTCTGCTCTGCCGCTGTGTACTGGCGCTGCGCATCAAGCTGTTCATTCAGCGTTTCACGACGGGCCAGCGCATCGGCAACATCTTTAAACGCGCTCTGAATGGTTTTCTCGTAAGTGGCGATCAACCCTTTCTTCTCCGCTTCCGCATAGCGCAGCTCTGCCGTATTTTTGCCGCCGGTAAACAGCGGCAGGGAGATGGACGGCGCAAATGACCATACCTTCATGCCGTGGCTAAACAGGGAGGAGAGCGAGTCACTGCCCACGCCAGCGCTGGCGGTCAGTGAGATGGTCGGGAAGAAGTTTGCCCGAGCAGCGCCAATATTGGCATTGGCGCTCAGCAGATTGTGTTCCGCTTCCTGAATATCCGGGCGGCGTAGCAGAACGGAAGACGAGACGCCCGCGGGTGTCAGGGTGATGCTGTTATCCGCCAGGCTTTCCAGCGTTCCCGGCAGCAGTGAATCTGCCACGGTGTCACCTGCCAGCAGATTGAGGGCGTTTTTATCCTGCACCACTTGCGTCTGATAACTGGCGACGCTGGCGCGCGCCTGTTGGAATACCGCCATGGCATCGGCAATATCGCTCGCCGCTGCTACGCCAACCTGCTGTTTTCGTTTGACGATATTCAGCGAGTTTTGCGCACTTTCCATTGTCTGTTTGGCCAGCGCAAGATTACTGTTATCCGCCGCCAGGGTTATCCAGGCGGTGGTGATTTCCGCCACCAGACTGAGACGGGTGTTCTGCGCGGTATATTCACTGGCAAGCCAGGTTTCACGCTCAGCACGGGTCAGACTCTGGTTACGGCCGAACAGGTCCAGCTCAAAACTGGACACCGCGCCATCCGCTTCGGCGCTATTGGTCAGGCCGCTGGCAACAGTCCGGCTGCGGGTATTGCTCAGCTCGGCATTGACCGTCGGGAACAATGCTGAGCGGTCTTCCGCATACAGGGCGCGGGCTGCATCAATATCCGCAATCGCTTTTTGCACATCGCGGTTTTTGGTCAGCGAGTCGCTGACCACCTGTTTCAGGCGCTTATCGTTAACAATTTGCTGCCAGTCGGTGGCCACGGCTTGCGCCTGGCCGCTGGTCCCCGGTAGCGTCGCGGGGATCGGTGCCTGCGGGCGCTCATAGGTCGGGTCTAACGAGACGCAACCGGCGCTCAACAGGGCCAGAAAAAGAACACTGATACGCAACATAATTACTCCTGACGTGCGCGTTTACCGGCGAACAATTTTTTCACCAGTACAAAGAACAGAGGAACAAAGAAGATGGCCAGCAGCGTTGCCGTTAACGTCCCGCCGATAATGCCGGTGCCGATGGCGACGCGACTGTTTGCTCCGGCGCCCGTCGCCACTGCCAGCGGCATCACCCCGGCGATAAACGCCAGTGAGGTCATCATGATCGGGCGCAGACGTGTACGTGCGGCGCGCAGTGCAGCGCGTGACAAGGAACTGCCTTGCTGCACCGCCGCTTCGGCGAACTCCACAATCAGGATGGCGTTTTTTGACGACAGGCCGATGGTGGTCAGCAGTGCCACCTGGAAGTACACGTCGTTACTCAGTCCGCGCATCCACGCGGCAAGCGCAGCACCCAGCACACCCAGCGGGATCACCAGAATCACCGAAATCGGCACTGACCAGCTTTCATACAGCGCCGCCAGGCAGAGGAAGACCACCATAATCGAGATGGCGTACAGGCTCATGGCCTGGCCACTGGCGAGTTTTTCCTGCAATGAAAGACCGCTCCATGCCCAGGTTGTCCCCGCGGGCAAGCTGTCGGCCAGGTTTTCCATTTTGGTCATCGCCACGCCGGAGCTGAAGCCGGTAGCGTTTTCGCCCTGGATCTCATAGGCCGCTGAACCGTTGTAACGCACCAGCCTTTCCGGGCCGAACTCCCAGTGCGTGGTGGCGAAAGCAGAGAACGGCGTCATGTCATTGTTGCTGCCGCGGACATACCATTTATTGAGATCGGACGGTGCGGAGCGCGAGTCGCTGTCGCCCTGGATATAGACCTTTTTCACACGGCCACGGTCAGTAAAGTCATTCACGTAGGTGCCGCCCCAGGCGCTGGAGAGCGTATCGCTGACATCGCTCAGCGACAGGCCCAATGCCACGGCTTTATTGCTGTCGATATCCACCTGCAACTGCGGCATTTGCGGCAGGTCATTAGCGCGCACGGCGTGCAGTTCCACGCTCTGGTTCGCGCTGCCCAGCAACTGGTTACGGTACTTCAGCAACTGGTCACGATCGGTACCGCCGCTGGCCAGCAGTTCAAAGGTGAAACCGTTACTTTGACCCAGACCATCCACAGATGGCGGCGTCATGGCGAAGATGCTGGCATCGCGGATGCTGCTCAATTCGCGGCTGGCGCGTAACGCAATGGCCTGTGCGGTGTTTTCCGATCCCGCGCGCTGGGACCAGTTTTTCAACGAGACGAAGGCCATCCCGGCGTTCTGCCCGCTACCGCTGAAGCTAAAGCCGGTAACGGTAAAGATCGCTTCGGTGTTGGCTTTCTCTTTATTCAGGAACCAGTCGGTGACCTGGCTGGCGACCTCTTCAGTGCGGTTTGCCGTCGCGCCCGCTGGCAGAGTGAACTGCACCATGATTTCGCCCTGATCTTCCGTGGGCAGGAAGCTGCCGGGCAGTCGCCACATGACAAACGCCATTGCTGCGCAGAGCACCGCGTAAGTGCCAATGACCGTCACCGCGCGGCGCAAAACGTGCATAACACCGTGCTGGTATTGGTGTTCGGTATGGTTGTAGAAGCGGTTGAAGCCGCCAAAGAAACCTTTTTTATGCGGTACGCTGTGTTGCATCACTGCGCCGCACAGCGCGGGTGTCAGCGTCAGTGCCACCACCACTGACAGCGCCATCGCCGAGATGATGGTGACGGAGAACTGACGGTAAATCACCCCGGTCGAGCCGCCAAAGAAAGCCATCGGCAAGAATACAGCGGAGAGCACCAGCGCAATCGCAATCAGCGCGCCGGAGATTTCACCCATCGATTTGATGGTTGCTTCGCGGGCTGGCAGGCCTTCATCGCGCATAATGCGCTCGACGTTTTCCACCACCACGATGGCGTCATCCACCAGGAGCCCTATCGCCAGCACCATGGCGAAAAGCGTCAGGGTGTTAATGGAGTAACCAAACAGCGCCAGCACGCCAAACGTACCCAGCAGCACCACCGGCACCGCCAGCGCCGGAATCAGCGTAGCGCGGATATTTTGCAGAAACAGGTACATCACGCAGACCACCAGCACGATGGCTTCGATCAGCGTTTTAACCACGTCTTCGACGGAGATTTTGATGAATTCCGTGCTGTCTTTCGGGTACGCCACGTCATAACCCTGCGGCATGCTATGGCGATACTCGGCGATTTTGTCCTTGACCCGCGTGGCGGTATCCAGCGCGTTAGCGCCCGGCGCCAGCATCACCGCCAGACCGGCCGCAGGGTGGCCGTTCAGTTTGGCAATGGCGTTGTAGTCTTCACTGCCCATTTCGACGCGGGCGACATCTTTCACGCGCACTACCGCACCGCTGCTTTCACTCTTGATGATGATGTTCTGGAACTGCGCCACCGTTTGCAGGCGAGACTGGGCGCGTACGGTGGCGGTTAACTGCTGACTGCTGGACGATGGCAGTGCACCAATTTTACCGGCGGAGACCTGTACGTTCTGCGCTTCAATGGCGGACTGTACATCCGACGGCATCAGCGAGTAGGAGGCCAGTTTGTTCGGATCCATCCAGATGCGCATCGCGTATTCCGCGCCGAACACCTGCAGGCTACCGACGCCGTTCACGCGGGCCAGCGGATCCTGCATGTTACTGACCAGCCAGTCGGCAATGTCGGAACTGGTAGCACGATCGGTTTTATCGTACAACCCCATGATCAACAGGAAGTTGCTCTGGGATTTCACGACCGTCACTCCGGACTGGGTCACTTCGGTCGGCAAACGGGATTCCGCCTGCTGCACTTTGTTTTGCACCTGAACCTGGGCGGTATCCGGGTCGGTTCCCTGCTCAAAGGTAACGGTGATATCCACTTCGCCATCCGAACTGCTGGTTGAGGAGAAGTAGAGCAGGTTATCCAGCCCGGTGAGTTGCTGCTCGATCACCTGCGTGACGCTGTTTTCCAGCGTCTGCGCCGACGCACCGGTATAGGTGGCGCTGATTTTGATTGCTGGCGGCGCAACATCCGGATACTGCGCTACGGGCAGCGTGCGGATCGCCAGAATACCGGCCATCATGATCAGAATGGCGATCACCCAGGCAAAAACCGGGCGACGCACAAAGAAGCTGGAGAACATCAGGCTTTTCCTCCGTTCGCTTCCTGGACCTCAACGGTTTTTACCGTTGAGCCGGCGGCAACTTTATCGGTGCCTTCCACGATCAGCTTGTCACCGCTTTGCAGGCCGCTCACCACCAGCCATTTATTGCCATAGGTGTCGCGGGTTTCGAGGGTGCGTTGTTCCACTTTGTTCTGTGCATTGACCACCAGTGCGGTGGCGTTGCCTTTGGCGTCGCGAGTGACCCCTTGCTGTGGCGCGAGGATCGCGTTGTTCATCACCCCTTCTTCCACGCGAGCGCGAACAAACATCCCCGGCAGCAGTTGATGATGCGGGTTCGGGAACACAGCGCGCAGGGTGACGGAACCGGTCGCTTCATCAACGGCGACTTCGGTCAGCGCTAAACGCCCTTTTTCACTGTAGGTGCTGCCATCTTCCAGCGTTAACGTGACGCTCAGGGTATTGCTGTCGCTGGCGAGCGCTTGTCGGCGCAAACGCAGAAGATCAACGCTTGAGCGGGTGAGATCGACGTACATGCTGTCCAGCCCGCGCACGGTTGCCAGTGCCGTGGTTTGCTCCGCCGTTACCAGCGCACCAGGCGTCACGGAAGAGATACCAATACGTCCGGCAATCGGTGAGGTGACGGTAGTCCAGTTCAGATTGATGCGTGCGGTTTCCAGTGCGGCTTTTTTCGAGGCCACGCTGGCGCGATCCTGTGCGCAGGTGGATTGCGCATCGTCGGCATCCTGGCGTGAAACACCATCCTCTTTCACCAATTGCGCATAACGGGTCGCTTTCTGGCAGTCAGACGTTACCAGCGCTTGCGCTTGCTTCAGCGCAGCGTCGGCCTCATCAAACGCCGCGCGGTAGCTGGAAGGATCGATCTGGTAAAGTGCCTGCCCGGCCTTTACCGTATCGCCTTCCGTAAACAGGCGTTTCTGGATAATGCCGCCAACCTGCGGGCGGACTTCAGCGGACAACAAGGCAGATGTGCGGCCAGTCAACTGGCTGGCGATCGCGAGCGGCTGGCTTTTTAACGTCACTACGCCGACTTCCTGGACCGGTTGTTGTGCAGGCGGGGTGGCATTATCGCAACCAACAAGGGCGAGGGCGGCCACTAACGTTGTTTTTATTAACTTCATTTCTCTTTTTCCTGGCATGAGCGAAGCCTGCCCGTTTTTTTAAACAGGATAAGGCGCAGGCGGATGTGCTATATATTGGATATAGCAATATGTAGGTTAAGGTTTATATTCCCTTATTTTTTGAATTATTTATTTGTCTGCAAAAAGCATCGTGGTGATTTCCTGATACAACAATTGTAATTGCGTTGGGTCGCATTTTTGCGGGGTTAAACGGCGCAAGGTGGTGCCTTCCATCAGTGCCGCCAGTAATTCCACGCAACAACGGATACGCTCCGCGCTCAGGTGCGGGTGTCGGCTTTGCATATAATTGCAGGCGTTTTCAAACATCCGTGCGTCGGCTTCGATCATCATGGCCTGAACCTGTGGATTGCGGGTCGCTTCTGCGGCCATCTCCAGCATCAGCGCATCATCATCCGGGCTCAAAGAGTGGCGCCAGGCCAGCGCTTCTGGCAGGTGACTGGTCTCGGTCTTGTTTTCCATCTCCGCAATGCGGTAGTCGATGATGCGGCGGATCATCTCTTCAATGATCGCGTCCTTACTTGCGAAGTAACGGTAGATCTGCCCTACGCTAAGTTGCGCTTCGAGCGCGATTTGCGACATGCTGGCGGCATGAAAACCGCTGGCGCGAAAACGCCTGCGGGCAGCGGCAATGATCTCATCTTTGCGCTGCTGATGGCGCTGTTCCTGCGATGTTTTCGGCTGCATGTCGGATCCTCGTGAATTCGGTTTGAGAATGATCGTTCTCATCAGTAAATAGAGTAAACGAATTTATGTTTTACGAGTAAGTATTTTCTGTACAAATAATGGCAATTTACAAAAGATGACATTATGAAGAAATAATGAAGAAGTATGGAAAATTGCGCAGGAAAATAATAGCGAAATGCTGTGGAGTTAATTTGAAGGCATTGTGAGTTGTTGCAAATTAATTAAACCGGCGCAAGGTTATTACGCCAGTTTAATTAGGGATGTCACGCTTTGCTATGTTGATGAATAGCCAGACCTTGCTCGCCCGGCAGAATGTCTTCCCGCAGGGTTAACGCTGGGATGTCGTAATCGCCGCCGTTTTGCTGGCGAAATGGCAGCGGTGGTGTTTGCCACAGCGTATCCAGGCGTTCAGCCAGTTCGGCACAGTGTGCGGCATAGCGCGCTTCATCAATGCGGCTGCTGTGGTAAATCACCAGCGGTGGCAGCACCGTGAAGCCGGGGTAAAACAAGATGCCATGCTGGATCGGAAACAGGATATCGTTGATCGGACCATTGATGCCGCGCGGGCTGTAATGCGACGCCCAGCCGCCGGTGGTCACCAGCAACATTGCGCGCTTACCCGCAAGGCGACCTTCGCCGTAGCGATCCCCCCAATGGCTGTCGCTGTGTTCACCCACACCGTAGGCAAAACCACAGGCATAAACGCGATCCACCCACCCTTTCATAATGGCGGGCATGGAGAACCACCACAGCGGGAACTGAAAAATCACCGCATCGGCGCGTTGTAATTTCGCCTGCTCAGCGGCGATGTCCTCTGACTGTGTACCCTGTTCAAAGGCGTGTTTTGAATCGAGAGACGGGTGAAACACGTCGCCAATCGGGGCACTGCTGCTGTCGTTTTCGTCTAGCTGAGACTTCCATTGCATGGCATACAGGTCAGAGACCTCCACGCTGTGACCCGCACTCTCCAGATGCTGTACGGCAAACTCTTTCAGTGCCCCATTCAGGGAATGGGGCTGCGGATGGGCATAAACAATCAGTACGTTCATAACAACTCCCGGCAATAAGATTGAAGCTGCAGGGTAGGTGAGGCGGCGATATAGTAGAAATTAATTGCTGTTATCACAGGTATAGTTATGGTTAATCTTCATCGGCTGGATCTCAACCTGTTGCTGACGCTGGATGTGCTGCTCAGCGAGCATAATGTCACGCGTGCGGCACAGCGTTTGAATCTCTCTCAGCCCTCTGTCAGCGTACAGCTTGCGCGACTAAGGGAGATTTTTGACGATCCGTTGCTGCTACCTGGACCGCGCGGCATGCAACCCACGGCCAGAGCCGATGGTCTGCGTGAGCCGCTACGCCAGGCGCTGGATGCATTGCAACGCGCTGTTTCTCCGGTCAGTGAGTTCGACCCCGCTCAGGCGCAGGTGACCTGGCGCGTGGCGGCCACGGATTACACTGAAACGGCAGTGCTGCTGCCGTTGCTTGCCAGGCTGCGCGCCGCTGCACCGGCCAGCCGTCTGGCTATCTTTGAACTCAGTCCCGGACAGATCCAGCGCCAGGCGGAGCAGGGGGATATTGATCTCTTTTTCCATCTGCGCGATGGTTCGCCACCCGCTTTACACCAGCGATGGCTGTTTACCGAACGCTATGTCCTGGCGGGGCGCGTAAACCATCCGGCGCTACAGCGTCGGCCCACGCTTGAGCAGTTTTGCTCGCTCGAACATGTGATTGTGTCGCCGGAGGGCGGCGGGTTTCGCGCGGCAACCGATCTGGCGCTGGCGCAGCGCGGACTGACGCGCAATGTAGTGCTGTCAGTGCCGCATTTCCTGTTTATGCTGGACGCACTGGCGCGAACCGATCTGGTGGCGGTGTTGCCGGAACGGCTGGTGGCGACGTCCGACGCATTAAGCGTGGTTGAACCGCCAGTTGAGCTGGCGGGCTTCGACATGCTGATGCTGTGGCATGAACGGCTGCACCGCGATCCAGGGCACAAATGGTTGCGCCAGCAGATCCTGACCTCGCTGGCTACCGGCTGAGCGTATTAAAATCCTGCGATTTGTATGTGAGAATAATTCTCAATATTATTGAAGCGCTTCGGTGCCAATGGTAAGGTGTAAGCCATTTCGTCCCGCCCGGGACAAGGAAGGCGACAGGATCGCGACGGCTGCCGGCTATGCAAAAAACACACTTTTCGGTTGAAGACTTTATCGGGTTTGGCGAACGCTATGGCATCGATTATCGCTTCCCGGCGTTGTCCGGCGACAGTGCTTTTACTAAAGCGCAGCGGATGGTGATCCGCGGGGACGTGGAAGAGATGACCCTCTCTTCTGGCCTCAATCTGACCCGTTCCGATATTCGCGTTCTTCAACCTTATGAAACCACATCGCTGCACAGTTGCCCGCTCTATATGCTGGTGGTGCTGGAAGGCTGTGTGATGCTGCGTCTTAACGGGCAGGAATTTGTGGTGCGCGCTGGCATGGCGTTTACCTCGCGCCTCAGCGAGCATCAGGTGATGAATGCCAGTCATCTGGCGGATTACCATTTGCGTACGCTGTCGCTGGGTGTCGATCCCGCCCGTTGCTTGCAGTCACCGTTGCTGATGGCGTTGTTGCAACAATGGGAAGCGGGCGGCGCGCCGACCTTCTTATGGCAGGTTCCGGCGTTTTTACTTTCGGGGCTGCACGCTGCGCAGCAGAGCGCCGGGCCTGGCCTGTCACGTCAGTTGATGATGGAAGGGCTGATGTTGCAACTGCTGGGACAGGCGTTGTCTTGCCGCATGCAGGGCAGTGAAAAGCGTAGCGTCGCAACGTACAGTGAGCAGCACCGGCTGGAAAACGTGCGCCGCCTGCTCGAGCAAGAGCCGGAAAAAGCCTACACCCTTGATGCGCTGGCGCAGCTTGCGGCCATGAGCTCCAGCAGTTTGCGGGTGAAATTCCGCCAGGCTTATGGTCAGTCAGTGTTCGACTATCTGCGTGACTGTCGCCTTGAGCTGGCGCGCAGCTATCTGGCACAGGGATATAGTGTGCAGCAGGCCGCGTGGATGTCGGGTTATCAGCATGCCACCAACTTTTCAACCGCCTTTCGCCGTCGTTACGGCGTTGCACCCAGCGAAGTGCGCGTTTCCTGAACCCCTTCAGCTGATCGTGTAGATCCTCTTTTCTCTCCTGCAATAGGTTTCGTCACTGCGCATATGCGACTCGTCATTGCGCATAGCGAGGATGGAATCCAAAAAGGTAATAATTCTTATTTACAATAATAACGGCTTCTGGAGATTTTCATGTTCGCAAAAACGCGACTGGCGTTGATGATTGGCTGTATCACAGGTGGAATGAGCGGGTTGGCGGCGGCGGAAACCGCAGCCACCCAGGATACTGTGGTGGTGACTTCGCAAATGCAGAGTGGCGCAACCAAGCTGGAAACGCCGGATATCGAAACGCCGCAGGCGGTTTCCATCGTGACGCGCCAGCAGTATGAAGAGCAGGGTGCTATTAACGTTCGCCAGGCAGTCAGCTACACGCCGGGCGTTTACAGCAACCAGATCGGCGCATCGAACCGTTTTGACTATATTGTGCTGCGTGGCTTCTCCGATGGCAGTCTGGATAATATCTATCTCGACGGTCTGAAGATGATGGGCGATAGCAATTCGCACAGTTCTCTGGTCATTGATCCCTGGTTCCTCGATAGCGTTGAAGTGGTGCGTGGCCCGGCATCGGTGCTTTATGGGCGCTCTTCGCCAGGCGGCATTGTGGCGCTGAACTCCCGTAAACCGTCGTTTGACCCCGGCGGTGAAGTTAAACTGTTTGCCGGTAACAATAACCAGCGCGGTGCCGCGTTTGATGTGACCGGCCCGGTGGATGACAACGACCGCGTGGCGGTACGTTTAACCGGCATGACGCGCTATGCGGACTCCCAGTTTGATCACCTGAAAGAGCAGCGTTACGCCATCGCGCCCAGCCTGACATGGCGTATTACCGACAACACGCGTCTTGAACTGATGGCCTATCTGCATCGCGACCCCGAGGGCGGTAGCCACTCTGGCCTGCCTTATGAAGGCACAGTGGTTTCCCATGCCGGGCAGAAAATTTCTAATACCTTCTTCGAAGGGGAAGACAAATACGATAAGTATGATCGCCGGGAAAATATGGTTGGTTACAACGTCGAACATGCGTTCGACAGTGGCTGGTCCGTTCGCCAGAAACTGCGTTACCTCCGTACCAATGTCGATTTGAACCAGGTGTATGCCGCAGGCTGGCTAAACGACAGCGAACTGAATCGCGGCTATTCCGGCTCTGATGAATCGCTTTCGGCCATCACCCTGGATAACCAGATCGATGGCAGCATCGACACTGGCATGATCAACCACCGCGTGCTTTTGGGCGTCGATTATCAGCGTCGCAATAATGATGTTACGGCCTCTTACGGCAGTTTCCCGGCGATCGATGCCTTCAGCCCGGTCTATGGTGCCGATCCGTTGTCGATCATGGTCTACAGCCGCGAAAAGCATAAGCTGGAGCAAACCGGGATCTACGTGCAGGATCAAATGTCGCTGGACAGATGGCGGCTGACGCTGGGTGGTCGTCACGATCAGGTGAAGATCACGAACGTCAATAAGATCAATGACAGCAGCGATACGCTGGATCAAAACCACGTCAGTAGCCGTGCCGCGCTGATGTATCTGTTCGATAGCGGTTTTGCGCCGTACGTCAGCTACTCCACTGCGTTTACGCCAACCAGCTTTACTGATGAGTACGGCAAGATCCTCAAGCCGATGAAAGGGAAGCAGTGGGAGGCGGGGCTGAAGTTCCAGCCGGAAGGATCGCAGACGATGTACAGCGCATCGGTGTATCGGATTAATCAGGAAAATATTGCCACCAAAGTGGAGCCAACCGATCCGTATCGCTCGATTGGTGAAATCGAGTCTGAAGGTCTTGAACTGGAAGCGGTGGGGCAGTTGACGGATAACCTGAGATTGCAGGCGTCTTATACCTACAATGATATTCGCTACACCAGGAGCAGCGCGGAAGAGCAGGGCAAACGCGCCGTTTACGCGCCGCGCAATCAGGCCAGCGCCTGGCTGAGCTACGATGTGAAAACCGGCCCGTTAAAAGGTCTGACGGTGGGTTCCGGCGCGCGTTATGTGAATGGCATGACGTCCGATCGCCAGAATACGCACACGCTGCCTTCCTATACGCTGGTAGACATGGCAGTGGGTTACGATCTGGCGCAGGTGGGTCTGAAAGGATTGAGCGCGCAGGTCACAGTCAATAACCTGACGGACAAACGCTATATTGCCGCCTGTAATTCCCTCTCTTACTGCTATTTTGGCGCCGAGCGCAACATTGTGGGCAGTCTTTCCTACGCGTTTTGATACTTCTGCAGCCCGGTTTGCTACCGGGCTTTTCACAATCCGTTATTTTCTGCAGGCATGCTGCTTTCGGTAATATCGATTTTGAACGCCGATTTGTGATTTAAAAAAATAAAATAAGAATATAAGCGACACAAATTAAGGTCGACTTAACTAGTTTAATTTATTAATTTGCTTAACGATTTCTTAGTAAAAATCATCTATAATTCCCACACTGCGAATCGCTAACCTTGAAGAATATTTGCCATGGTTAATCGCCTTTTATTTGGTGGCCTTTTAATTTTATTAAACCTGTATGCCTGCAGCGCATGGGCGGTGAACTGCAGGCGTGCGGCAACACCACTGGAAAATACGATTTGCAATAATGACAATCTGCGCTGGCTCGACCAAACGCTGGATACTATCTATCGTTCAAGGTTGGATCATGACGATACCCGTTCAATACGCCAGCAATATGCTGCGTGGGAAGCCTCCCTGCAAACTTGCACAACGGATAACTGCATCCGCCGCGCTTATTACAAAGGCATCAATATGGTGTCAGACGTGAAAACGGATTTTACGTGGCAAGGGCAGTGGTGGAATATGCTCGCGCCCCATATGAGCGGCAGTGTGCTTCAGTTTAGCCGCAGCAGTGAATGGAGTATCGACACGGACATCCGCGTATGGGCCGGGGTTAACCGGCAAGAATTTACTGCTGAGGCACGTAAAGTCTACGGTATGGTACTGGTTGAAAATATTCACGATGTCAGCGACTGCTTAATCTTGATCATTCCCAAGCAGGATGGCGCTTTGCAGGTACACAGCAATGCAGAGTGGGGATGTCGACTCATTATGCCCAACGGTGCGTTTATTGATGGGGTGTATCAGCCCGCAGAGAAGGATCCGCGTCCATCAGCGACGCTCTACTCGTTGGGGGTTCTCCCCACGGACGCGCTGGACCAGAAATTCCGTGCGCTGGTCGGGGAGGATTATCAGCAGTTTGTGGATACAGCCAATGTGTTTATCTACGAAAACGACCGGGACAATATGGGGGCGACGGTCGTCTCGATGTGGCTGCGCGGTGCGGCCAACCGACAAACCGCCATGATTATCTACACGCCACAGGGTGATATCTGGGCTGCACGCTTGTTTCCCCCTGCGCGACCGGGTGGAAAATTGCAACTGCATTACTTCACCACGCGGGAGGATAAAACTCAGGTGCCGCGTACACTGGATATCTGGAAAGAACGTTATCAGGATGAGTAAAACGCAGGGCGGCGCACCGCCCTGGCGATCAGTTCAAGTCCACTGCTTTGTGACCAAAGAACCAGGTGACGACAAAACCGCACACATACGAAACCGCCACGCCGGCTGCGTAGACCGCCATACCGGCGTAGATCCCCTGAGCCGACGTCATTAGCGGCAGGGCGACCAGACCGGACGGGCCAAACACAGTATTGAGGCCCACCGGCAACCCCAGCCATGCCACCAGGCCAATAAAGAAACCGCCGCATGCGCCACCAATACAGGCAGTAATGAACGGCTTAACACGCGGTAGCGTGACGGCGTAAATCAACGGTTCGCCAACGCCCAGAATGCCGGGAATGATCGCACCACGGATCTGGTTGCGGATAACAGAATGCGGCGGTGAACGGAAATAGAGCGCAAGCGCTGCGCCGACCTGACCACCCCCCGCCATAGCCAGGATCGGGAACAATGCGTTAAAGCCTTGCGCATCCATGAGCGCAAAATAGACCGGAATAAAGCCCTGATGTACGCCAAAAACCACGGCAATCAGGAACAGACCAGCCAGCACCGCACAGCCAAACGGGTTACCGTTCAGGTGCAGAAACAACCACGACATGCCCTTAAACAACTCACCGCCAATCGGCATTATCACTGTAAAGGCCAGCGCCCCGGTAATCAGCAGCGTCAGTAATGAGGTGAGGATCATGTCGAGGTTATCCGGCACGATTTTGCGTATTTGCCGTTCAATCCACGCGCCGAGGATGGCGGCGATCAAGACGCCAATAATATTGCCGCGCGGATCGATACTCATACCGAAGAAGTTATCGATACCGGAGAAATACCCGCTGGTGGCCTGCGGGTTATAACCGAGTACAAACAGTGCAGCGATGATCGCGCCGTTAACGCCGCTGCCACCAAAGGCTTTCTGCGCGTTATAACCAATCAGGATCGGCAAAAATGTGAACAAGCCTTTGCCGAATATTTTCATATACCCCACCAGATGGCTGAGGGTTGCGCTCTTTTGCGCCGCGCCGCTCAGCAGACTTTGCTCGATTAATGTGGCCACACCGAGCAGCATCCCGGCGGCGATAAAACCGGGGATCAGGGGGGTGAAAATCGTGGCGAATTTCGACAGGAACTGATGTACCGCGCTGGTCTGTTTTGCTTTCATCTGCTGTTTGGTGTCGCGCGCAACGCTTTGCAGTGTTGCGGCTTCGGCGGGGGCGTGTTCATGTCCAAGCAGCGTATTCAGGGTGTCTGCGGCGGTTTGTGCTTTCCCCGGACCGACAATAATTTGTAATTGATCATCACTGTTCACTACACCCAACACACCTGGCAGGGCTTTAAGGCTTTCATAGTCAACCTGCTCTTCATTGTTTAATGTCAGACGCAACCGTGTCATACAGTTGCCGCAGGTTTTAATGTTGTCTCTACCGCCGACCAACTCCACGATGTTCGCTATAAGCTGTCCCGTGATTTTCACCATCACTTTATCCCCGCATTAACCAGTGCCTGGCGGATAAAACCGCCGTTATCCTGGAGCAATTGTGTTGCTTGCGTAGCGCTGAGCTGGCCCAGAACCATGACGATCGCTGTTTTACAGTGGCCCTCACACGCTTTCAGCGCCAGAGAGGCCGTGTCTGCATCGCAGCCCGTTGCTTCCATCACAATATTGATCTGGCGTTGCACCAGCTTCAGGTTGGTGGCTTCCACATCGACCATCAGATTGCCGTAGACTTTACCGCTGCGGATCATGGCGCCGGTGGTGAGCATATTGAGCACCATTTTTTGTGCGGTGCCGGCTTTCATGCGCGAAGAGCCTGTGACTACCTCAGGGCCGACAATGGGTACAATGGCGATGTCGGCGATGCGGGCCATTTCGCTACCGTCATTGCAGGTCAGGGCGACCGTGGTTGCCGCAAGGCTTTTCGCATACTGCATGGCGGCGATCACATACGGTGTGCGGCCACTGGCGGCAATGCCAACCAGTACGTCATGTGCGTTGAAATTAAGCGCTTTCAGGTCATCGACGCCGAGTGTCAGACTGTCTTCAGCGTTTTCTACCGCCTGCAAAATGGCGCGATGCCCCCCGGCAATTAACCCTACCACTTGCTCACGCGGGGTGCCGTAGGTGGGGGGACATTCGCTGGCATCAAGGATCCCCAGCCGACCGGAAGTGCCTGCGCCACAGTAGATTAAGCGCCCGCCTTTGCGAAATGCCCCGACTATGGCATCGACCGCCCGGGTGATTGCCGGGATCACCTTTTCCACCGCCAGTGCCACTTTTTGGTCTTCAGCGTTGATTACCTTCAGCATCTCTTCGGTGGAGAGCATGTCAATATGGGCGCTCGCAGCGTTGCGACCTTCGGTGGTCAGTTTGGATAGATCAATGTTCATCAACGTCTCACTTAACTTTTCAGTGTGTACTTTGCCTGCCGCACTAATGGTGGCGCTGTATAAGGAATAATATATTATTAATAAGGATAAAAATAAGAATAATTTATTCAATCAGGCGGGTCAGCGCACTAAGTGTGATGGCGGTCAAATCATGTCTACGTAAAGGGCCGACAGAGTCGTACGGGAGGCCTGTGGCAGTGCGCGTTTTTCCTTCTGAGCTGTCAGCAATGCACAGATAAGAAATTTATTAAATGATTATGTGTAATGGATGATTTTTTAAGTATCCATATGTTTTATATGGATTAATATTTTAATATTTAAGATTATTAAGACATTTTTTTCTCGAGCGGTATAATTCGTCGTGCTGAGATATAAGTCTTTTTTGCCCTATTCTGACTGACGGATAAAACGTCTGGCATGATAGGGCCTTTTTTTATATTTAACAGTTTCCTTGGTAAGTGCTAATGACGCATTTTATTGATTATGGCGGAAGTAAAGGGAATATATTTATTACTCACTCGGTTGCCAGCGAAAATGTTTTTTCATTAGCCCGCCGTCTTGCCAAATATCCAGTCCCGGTGTTGATTAGTGGTGAAACCGGAACCGGCAAAGAGTGCGTGGCCCGGTATATTCACGACAATGCTTATGCGCATGATGCACCTTATGTAGGCGTCAATTGTGCCGCCATCCCGGAAAATCTGCTGGAGGCGATGTTATTTGGCTATGAAAAAGGTGCCTTTACCGGGGCTGTGACCAGCCTTCCGGGAAAGTTTGAGCAAGCAAACGGCGGTACGTTGTTACTGGATGAAATCGGCGATATGTCGCCAGCGATGCAGGCAAAACTGCTGCGTGTCTTGCAGGAACAGGAGGTAGAACGACTCGGGAGTCGTCAATGCTTGCCGTTGAATATCCGCCTGATTGCGGCGACGAATAAAGATCTTCAGCGTGAAGTGGACGCAGGGCGTTTTCGCCAGGATCTGTTTTACCGCATTGCGGTGGTGCCGATCCACATTCCCCCGTTGCGGAGTCGCCCACAGGATATTCTGCCGATTGCCCGGTTTCTGCTGAACAAGTATCAGTCCTGTTTCCTACGAAGGGTAAGTCTGAGTGATGAAGCCTGTCGGGCACTGCTGAATCATGACTGGCCTGGCAATATCCGCGAGCTGGAAAACGTGGTGAAGCGCGGTGTGATCCTTGCAGACGGCGACGAGATCAACGCCGCCGATCTGGGGCTGCCGACGCCCCACTCGCAGGCGAAACCGGGCGAAGCCATGATTTCTGATGTACGCCGGCACGGGCGCAATGCGGAGTATGACTACATCAGTGAAGTACTCAGGCAGCATCAGGGAAACAAAACCAAAACGGCTGCCGTTCTTGGCATTACTCCCCGTGCTCTGCGTTACCGCCTGGCGTCGATGCGTGAAAAAGGCTCAGATACATCGGGAAGGTAATCCGCAACATGGACCCATCGCGGATATATCAATGTGTATTGCCTGGCGCTTTTTTTCTTTCTGTGTTTTGCCAGAAATAACAGTGAAACATACGGCACAATTATGGGCGTAAAAAAACTGGGAATCTGCGCTATCTGTTCATTGAACGTACGTTATCTGGCATCCAGCGGGTAGAGGAAAATGAGACCGTTTTGCATACTCACCAATGGGACGTTATCCGCCTCGTATTGCTGTATCCAGAAACCGCTGTGGGTTAGTAAATCCACATTCCCATTAATCATGCGGCTATTCTGTGATGACATAAAATAGATAGGTGAGTAGCTGAAATAATAGGTTTGACCCTGTTGTCTGGTTCGCACAAAATTCCCTTTCAGGACGAACTGATTGTCATCAGGGCTGGTGATATTGCTCTGTATGGTATTTCCCTTCGTAGTCATGTGCGAGTCGTATAACTCCTTTTGGCGCAGCATCAGGTCATAGAAGCCAAACTGCGTAACTTCATCGACGTTTTGCTGTATGACCGCATTGGCGCGGTGTAATTGCGTGCCTGATAGTGCAGCGAGAAGGGCTGTCAATATCAGCGCAACAGACTGTTTACGGCGTTTTGCAGGGAACCATTTCATTGAGCTTTCTCCGGGTTTCGCTGAGAATTAAGTTATTAAGCAGGGTGGCATTGGATCGCGAATGGTAGATCTGCATCGCCAATACTTTCTGCTGACAGATGTTATACAGGCGCAGGGTGTAATTCAGCGTCTGGTTTTCATCGTTATAATAAACGCTCATGTGAATTGATTTTGATTTAAGTTGTTGATTTATAGTGTAGTAAGTATCCCTTAATCGCAGGAAGGTTGTCTGTTGGAGGGGCTGATCGTTCTCGTGCCCGGGGACGGTAAAGATGCGGATATTGCTGTAAATATTTTTCGCTATTTCCCGCACTTCCGGTGCTTCACTGCGGGGAATAAAGGCGTAACCCAGTGCAGCGCTGCCCAGTGCAATAACCAGAAAAACCAGGACAACTTTCCATCGTTGTGCGCGTGACGGAAGCATCTGCGCCTCGCGTCGCACGGCAGGAGAAAGCGCATCAGGCAGCAGGGAATACGTATCCACCGGTTCATGTTCTATCGTATCCAAAGCCTCGTCGAACAGCACCTCTTCATCGTCCTGTGCGGGCAGCACATTGGTGAGATTGATCTCCTCTTCGTCTTTTTCCACCATCCGGCAATATTCCGCCTCCAGAACATATCCATGTTTCGGGATTGTGCGGATGATCCGTTGCTGCTTGCCGTCGTCCTCAAGTGCGGCGCGCAGTGCGTGAATGGCATTGGGCAGACTGTTATTGCCAATCACCCGGCGTTCCCAGACCAGCGTGGTCAGTTCCTCGCGCGTTAAAATTTTCCCGGCATTCTGTTGCAGGACATCAAGCAGTTTGAGCTGATAGGCACCCAGGCGTTTTCGTTCTCCGGTCACTAAATGAAGAATAGATCCTGACGGGACATCAATCAGCCAGTTATTTATTGCACAATAATGTTTATTCATAAAATTGCATGGTGTTTTAACTGTCAGTCAGGGTTCGTCAGTACGATTGATGGTGGAGACCTGTCGGCATAAATAATGATTAATGCCGAAAGACGAATGGTTTTATTTCTCAATGCACTTAAGTGCTGTGTAACGAAATGCCGACACATGGTAAGCAGTTTAGTTTTTTCTTACTGTACATTTTTGCTCTCATTTCTTCCATAGCATGAATCGCAAAATATTTTTCGATAAACGTAGCGGCATTTTTGTTTCCGCAAAGATTTCCTTTCCGTGAATTTGTCGGAATTAAAACTTCCTCTTTTTTTCTTAATCTTTTGATTTTTAATATTTAAAACTCTGGCATGTGAGTTGCTTATTTCCGGCACTTATTAAAATGAAGGCTGGGCGAGTCAACAGGGAATTGATGAAGTATACAGATGCAAACATTTTAACCCCAACCGACGAAACGCGTTATCTCCGTGATTACTTACCGTTGGTGGGAAGAGTCGTCAGGCAGTTTGCCTGGCAAACCAGTGCCGTGCTGGATAAGGACGATATGCGGCAAATTGCGCTTATGGGGCTGCTCTCTTCTTTACGGCGCTACGGGCACCCGGACGCTGGTTTTGCCGGCTATGCTATGCAACGCATACGCGGTGCCGTGCTGGATGAACTGCGCAAATTGGACTGGCGCCCCCGGCGATTGCGGCAACAAACGCACAAACTCAACGATGCGATACGCCTGTTGGCGAGTGAGCCTGGGAAAACACCATGTTTTACAGACGTTAGCTCACACCTTCGAATGACATTCGAATCCTGGCAGGCGTATTTGCAACTCTGTTCCGCTGGCGAACTGGAGAGTCTTGAAAATCTGCAAGAAAAGGATTCGTACCCCTCTTCGCTTGTCAGTCGCCCCCTTGAAGAGGAGATGCTGGTGGGGCGTATGTTACGGAGTGCGCTGGCGCAACTTGCTCCCCGTGAGCAAGCGATCTTCACGCTCTACTATCAGCATGAAATGAAACTGAAAGAGATCGGCCAACTGTTTGGGTTGACGGAGGCCAGACTGTGCCAACTTAATAAAGCTATTTCACGGAAGATCTACGCCGTTTTTACACAGGACACATAACCAAACGGCAAAATATTACGCCTCTAAGGCATTATGGATCGCTACGCCCAGGTGTTTGATGGCTTCACGGTTGGCTTCCGTCAGCGGCAGCGCACAGTTAAGTCGCAGGCAGTTACGATACTTACCGGAGGCAGAGAACAGTGAGCCTGGCGCAATCTGGACTTTTAACTGGCACAGGGCACGGGAAACACACACCATATCGACGGTCTCCGGTAATTCAACCCACAGCAGATAGCCCCCTTGTGGGCGGGTCACACAGATACCGCACGGGAAATACTGACGTACCCAGCAGGTATAGGTTTCGAGCTGATGCTGGTAGACCTGGCGCATGCGTCGTACATGGCGGTGATAATGGCCATCACGAATAAATGCCGCTACGGCCAGCTGTGTACCGGGCACGTTTGTGCCGATGGCAGCATATTTTTTATGCAATACCCGATCGAGATAACGCCCCGGTGCGATCCAGCCGACCCGTAGTCCTGGTGCAACAGTTTTGGTCACGGAGCTGCAAAACAGCACGCGGCCATCGATATCATAAGATTTAATGGTTGATGGTCGTGGATAATCAGTGGCCAGTTCGCCATAAATATCGTCTTCGAAAATCACAATGTCGTGGCGTTGCGCCAGCGACAGTACCGCCTTTTTGCGTGCCTCCGGCATGATAAACCCGAGCGGATTATTGCAGTTAGGCACCAGGATCACGCCCTTGATCGGCCACTGCTCCAGTGCCAGTTCCAGGGCTTCGATGCTGATCCCGGCATTGGGATCGGTCGGGATCTCAATCGCTTTAATGTCTAACCCACGCAGTAACTGCATGGTGCCGTAATAACAGGGAGATTCGACGGCAACAATGTCTCCCGGTTGGCAAACCGCCAGTAACGCCAGCGTGAGCGCGGCGTGGCAACCGCTGGCGATCACAATATCATCGGCGCTGAGCGACGTGCCGCCATCAAGCATCAGTCGGGCGATCTGTTCACGCAGTTCGCGGCGGCCGGGCAGCGTGTCATAACTCAGAACATCATGTAACTGGTGCTGTATGACGCGGTTCATTTCGCGCCATAGGGGTTTGAGCGTGGGCTGTGTGATATCCGGTGCGCCGCCGCCAAAAGGAATGATGGCCTTATCGGTGCGGGCATCAAGCAGCGTAAGCACTTCATCCCACTGGGTCACATCGACCGGGCGCTGCACCGGACGGGACATCGCGGGTACGGGCGGTTGCGCCTTACGCGGCGCGACGAAATAGCCAGAACGCGGTTGCGGGGTGATCAGTTGCAGGTTTTCCAGTACCTGGTAAGACTGCTGTACGGTGCTGATACTCACGCCGTGTTCCTGGCTCAGGCTTCGTACTGAAGGAAGTTTTTCTCCGGGGCGATAGAGCCCCTGCTCAATACGTTCCGCCAGCAGCGTGGCCAGATGTTGGTAGCGTGTCATGCTGTATCCTTTGATTCCACCATACAGATTTAAAAAGCAGTACAGATTTGGCCATTTTTCGCGATTCAGACACTGTTTTAAGCTATCTGTATGTTAAAGAAAAGTAATTTCTGAGTCTGTATTGTCACAGCCTTTCGCGGCGATGATAACGCTCTGTTCTGGTGAGGAGAGCGATGATGGAATTCTTTGAAAATCGACCGACGCGCCCGTGGATCGGGTTTGTTTTACTCTGGCGTAAATGGCAACACCTGCGGGAGCGCAGGCGCACGGCAAGGCTGTTGCGGGCACTCAGCGACGAGCAGTTAAAAGACCTGGGGTTGCGGCGTGAAGAGCTGTGGTAAGGACACTCTCGAGCGGAGATAACATCTTGTTATTTCCGCTCAACCTGCGTTGGGCTATGCTTAGCTCCATAACCTGAAGGGGAGAAAGCACATGCACGTTATGAATGGCAAAGACGAAGACGATAAAAAAGAGAGCGAAACCGGCAACGCAACCCAGCTGATGCAGCAAAAACTGCTGGATTCCCGCTCTATTATCATCTCCGGTGAAATTAACCAGGCGCTGACGGAAAAAGTCGTCACGCAATTGTTGCTGTTACAGGGCATCAGCGATGCACCGATCAAAATTTACCTTAACAGTCAGGGTGGCCATGTCGAAGCGGCTGACACTATCCATGACATGATCAAATTTATCACCCCGGAAGTGCACATTATTGGCACCGGTTGGGTGGCCAGCGCCGGGATCACCATCCTGCTGGCGGCGAAAAAAGAGCATCGCTACTCGCTGCCGAATACCCGCTTTATGATCCATCAGCCGTTGGGTGGTGTGCGCGGTCAGGCGAGCGATATTGAGATTGAAGCCAAAGAGATCATCCGTACTCTGGAACGCGTTAACCGCATGATCGCCGATGCAACCGGCCAGCCGGTTGAGAAAGTGAAACAGGATACGGATCGTAACTACTGGATGAACACCAAAGAAGCGATTGATTACGGCATCGTTTCCCGCGTGGTGAAAACCTACGGTGAACTGAACCTCGATTAATCAGGCGCTGACGGGGAATAAAACCCACGTCCAGCCAGCATAAGTTGGCTGGACGTTGTTTATTGATCGCTCTGCGAGAACGTTTTCTGGTCTAAATCGAAATGCATATATTCCAGTGGCAGATGGTGTAGCGCCCGTAATCGCGCGATATAGGCATTATCTTCTGCCGTCGCCGGGGTAATTCCAACGATAACCATTTTTGTAATATGTATGCCGTTATCGTGCCAGTAGGCATATTCCAATAGCTGCCCGATGGCCTCACGGATGCAATAGGAAACGTGGGCATGGGTTTTTATTTCATAAAAAGAGTACGTGTTTTCATTTTCCTGCACAACAAGGTCGATGCGTGTCCCATACCCGGTATTTTGTTCCGTGCTTACCCGGTCTTCACCAACGTGCTGGCAGAGCGAAGTATATAATGCCTCCTGTATTGTATTGTGAATATAACTGATTTCTGCGCGATAACCACCGCCGCTGCGCTGGCCGCTCTCTGGTTTAGAGCGATGGCCTGCTTTAAAGTCGAATGCTGTTGCGCTGCGGGCCTGAAGAGGAAGCTCAACAAAATTAATGAGATTGTAATAATTTGATTTTACGGCCGGGTCGGTATGACTAAAAATATACGGCTCGCATAAGCGTAAGTTTTGCGGCTTAAACTTAATGGTAAAGAATTCGCTCTTGTCGATCGATCCTAATATATCGCCATCCACATCGACTTCGTTAAGCTGCGACTTCATTTCATCATACCAGCCATTATGCTGGTACTGTTTTACTATTCTGCGGGACTCCGCATGGGAAACCAGTTCAGCATTTAAAATCTCACCCAGCCAATAACGTGTATTGTTCCTTTTTTCATTTTTAATGGTGTATAAATTGATATCCATTACCTGACCATTGCGAACTAATCCTGCCAGGGATTGCAAATAGGCGTAATGATAGCCATCAATAAGTTTTTCCGTATCGAATAACCACTCTTCATGACCAAATCCATGCTGGTATTCGTAGCTACTGCTATTGATTGACTTTCCTTCCCGCCCGGACGGCGCACGCCAGTATTTGTCGTTCCAGCATATTCTTGAGAGCTTTTTCACTGTGAAAGTCCTTTTTGTTGCATTTATCATTGTTTTATAAAGGGTTATAAACCCTATCTTAGGACTCATGTCATCGGGGGAACAGCCACTATATGTTGCAGGTTTCATCTGTTCGCCCGTGATATGTGGACACGATCATCCTCCTGGCGCACAAGCGAAAAATACACTTCTCCCTGACACATAATTTCTGCACACTGTTTCCATTTCTCATTACGGAGTGATGGCATGAACAGCAGTATTAAGGCGACGCTGGTGATGGCAGCAGCGCTCAGTCTTCCCGCAATGGCGGAACACAGCGGCATCTCCTTTGAACATAAAGATTGGGAAGTGGTGTGTGACAACACGCTGACCTGCCGCGCGGCAGGCTATAGCGCTGAAGAAGAAGCCAGTGGCTCGGTGCTGATCACCCGTAAAGCCGGGCCAGATACCCCTGTTACGGTCGATGTGGTGCTGGCGGAGATGGAAGCCGATGAGGCAACGCCGCAGGCAAAACTGACGCTGTGGATCGACGGTAAATCACAAGGCGATGTCGCAGCGGAAGACAGCGACACCTGGCGATTATCGGACGAGCAGGCCAGCAACATGATTGCTGCCGTGAAAGGCAGTAGTAAGGTTGAGTTTACGGGCGGCGTGAAACCGTTTGTGCTGTCTGGCGAGGGGGCGTCCGCGGTGTTGCTGAAATTCGACGATGTGCAGGGGCGCGTCGGTACGCCCGGTGCATTGAGTAAAAAAGGGGATAAGGCAGAAAATAGCGTTGCAGCACCTGTTGCTGCGCCCGTTATCCAGGCAGTTGCCGTGGATGATGGTGAAGACCGCACGCTGAACGAGGCGGAAGTGAAAGCGCTGAAACCGCGCCTGCTGGCAACGTTATCTGGCGATAATGGGTGCGATCGTCTGTCATCACCGCAGGAAGCGACGGTCGAAGGCGATAACGATATTACCCTGACCCCGCTGGATAGTAAGCATGCGCTCATTTCCACCCTCTGCTGGCGCGCCGCGTACAACGAAGGTTATGGCTATTGGGTTATCGACAAGGCATTGAAAGGCAACCCGCAGCTGATCACCAACTCGGCATCGGACTATGCCGATGGCGCGATCTCGTTGGGCCAACGCGGTCGTGGGATTGGCGACTGTTGGGCGTCGGCGGAGTGGGTGTGGGACGGTGAAACGTTCCGTAAAAGCAGTGAGTCGACAACGGGCATGTGTCGCTATGTGCGCGCAGGCGGCACATGGGATCTGCCGGAGTTTGTTGCTGAGGTAAAAGAAGCAAACCAGGCAACGAAGCACGCTAATTGAGCCAGATGCTCTGAATGAAACACGGTAGCGACCAAACGCCCCGGTTTGGTCGCTGAGTATTAATTCTCACTGTCAACATTTGTGCCGGGAAAATCTATGTTAAACAGCCTCAATCACCTGACGTTGGCCGTCAGTGACCTGGACCGAAGCGTTGCGTTTTACCACGAATTGCTTGGCCTGAAACTGCATGCGCGCTGGGATAACGGTGCCTATCTCACCTGTGGTGAACTGTGGTTATGCCTCTCCGTGGACGCGCAGCGCACACCGATTTTGCCGCAGCACAGCGACTATACCCATTACGCATTCAGCATCAACGAGGGTGATTTCGCGGCCTTCGTTGCACGCCTGGAGCAAGCTGGCGTGGTGAGTTGGAAAGTGAATAAAAGTGAAGGCGACTCCTGGTACTTTCTCGATCCGGACGGGCATAAACTGGAAGCGCACGTGGGTAACCTGGCGCAGCGGCTGGCGGCCTGTCGCGAGAAACCGTACAAAGGGATGGTGTTTTTTGATTGAAGAAAAGTGCGAATGACTTTCGCAATCCATGCTCTTTGCTCTCTCGTTTCTTGATACTTACCCTGATAACTATTAACTTACCCCTCCGTTGAATGGAGGGTGTCTCGATGACCGAAGATGTACTGTTTGCCCGTCGGCCGTTAGGGATGCGCATGGCGATGGTGGTGCGGCAGTGGCGCGCGACGATCGATCGCGCGCTGAATGACACAGGTATGACGCAGTCGAGCTGGACGGTGCTGATGCAGTTGCACCAGTTGGGCGACAATGTTTCGGTCAGTGAACTGGCGGAAGTGCAGGGCATTGAACTGCCGCCGCTGATGCGTACCCTCACACAACTGGAAAAACAGGGGCTGATTGCGCGTACGACATCGCCGTACG
Source organism: Kosakonia oryzendophytica (assembly GCF_900094925.1). Taxonomy (GTDB): domain Bacteria; phylum Pseudomonadota; class Gammaproteobacteria; order Enterobacterales; family Enterobacteriaceae; genus Kosakonia; species Kosakonia oryzendophytica. The sequence goes on from NZ_FMAY01000002.1 coordinate 368,623, forward strand.
ACAAACGCATTCGCCTGTTGGCGCTCACCGCCGACGGGCAACGCCTGCTGGAAAGGATCACGCAAGTGATCAACGCCTGCCAGGCGCGCGCCTCGGCCAATATCCCCGCTGCGGATCTGGCGGTATTTAGCGCGACTCTGAATCAAATCGCCTGTAATTTGCGCGTGATGCGCGAAGACGACACCCAAACCGAATAAGAAAATGATGACGCCAGAACAAAAGTTTGCCCGCTGGGTAAGGGTCAGTATTGCCTCTTTCCTGCTGATGTTTGTTTATTTTATCGTTGCGGATATCTGGATCCCGCTGACGCCTGACTCGACAGTGATGCGTGTCGTCACGCCGGTTTCTGCCAGGGTTTCCGGTTATGTAGCGCAGGTGTATGTACAAAACAATAGCCAGGTAAAAAAGGGCGACCTGCTGTTTGCGCTGGATCCCACGCCATTCCGTAACCAGATTGAGGCCAGTGAGATCGCGCTGGCGCAGGCGCGGTTGACCAACCAGCAACTGGATGCGCAGATCGTTGCCGCTCAGGCCAGCCTGAAGACCGCGCAGATCACCGCACAGAACGATCGCGTTACCTTTGAGCGCTATCAGAATCTGGGCGCGATGCACAATGTGTCTCAGTCCGACCTCGATAAAGTCCGCACGACCTGGCAGAGCAGCGTCCAGTCGGTGAACTCGCTCAATGCCAGGATTGATGAACTGACCATTGAGCGTGGTGAAAAGGATGATGCCCGTAACGTCACCCTGCAAAAATACCGTAATGCGTTGCAACAGTCGCAGCTCAACCTGAGCTGGACGCAGGTGAGGGCGGAAGTGGATGGCACGGTCAGCAACCTGCAACTGAGTCCGGGGTTCTATGCCTCTGCTGGCGGCGCAGCACTGGCGCTGGTGCATGAAAAAACGGACATTGTGGCGGACTTCCGCGAGAAGAGCCTGCGCCATACCCATACAGGCACCGACGCTGCAGTGGTGTTTGATGCGTTGCCGGGTCATGTGTTTAAGGCACATGTGACCAGCAGTGATGCCGGGGTTCTTGCTGGTCAGGAAGCGGTGAACGGTGAACTGTCCAAACCGGAAACCTCCAACCGTTGGGTGCGCGACGCGCAGCGTATGCGCATTCACGTGGCGCTGGACGAACCGTTGCCAAAGACGTTGCCGACCGGCGCACGCGCTACCGTGCAGTTGTATAACAGCGAGGGCTTTTTCGCACGGATCTTCTCTGGCCTGCAAATCCATCTGGTGAGCCTGCTGCACTATGTCTATTAATACGCTGGCGCGGGTTTTTACGCCGCATGGCAATATCGTTTACACCCCCAATGACTTTCGTCAAACCTTGCGCATTGTGTTTGCCGGGATGATCGCCCTGAGCGTGTCGAGCTTTTATAACACCCAGTACGGCGTGTTTTATGTGGTATACCCGGTGATGCTGTTATCGCTGGTGCCGGTATTTAATCGCCATGTGGCAAAGCAGTTTATCTTCAGCGCGGTACTGAACTGCATCGAAATGGTGTTTATTATCGGCTATTTGTCGCGTTGGCCGGTGATCATGACGCTGGTGGTATTCGCACTGTATGTGATGCGTTTTCGCTTTATGAGTAAAGGCGCGCTGTTCCTGTTCGGTTCGGCAGGCGTAGTGTGCCAGAGCACGATGCTCAACTTTATGAGCTACCCCGCCAGCGACTGGCACACGCTGCTGTTTTCCAATATCGAAGCCAGTGTGATGGCGGTGGCGCTGAGTGCGCTGATGAATTACCTGATCCCGGATGTGGAGCCGCGCACCCGCCCACCGTTGATCGAGAAAAACGCCGCCCGCGTGCGCCATGAATCCCTGCTTTCCGGAACGGTAGCAACGATGATTTTTGTTGTCTTCCAGGTAAGCGATCTGAGCGATTCCCTCTCCGCGCTGATGGCGGGGATCCTGATCCTCTTTCCCATGCATTATCGCGGATCGGTGCTGAGTTCATTGTGGCGCGTAGTGGGGGTGGTGCTCGCCTGTCTCTATATTCTGCTGGTGCAGTTGATCCTCTATAACCACAGCAGCCATATGCTGCTGATGATGCCGCTGATCGGTCTCGGACTGGCGTTTAGCGCGCGCTTGCACGTAATGGAAAAAGTCGGCGCTGGCGTCGGTTTTGCCAGTGTCACGACGATTGGCATTATGTTTGGTCAGAACTTGCACCCGGACACGGACCTGGTGTTCAGCGATTTATACCGCATCGTGTCTGTCACGGTGGCGCTGGTGGCGACGTTAACCATGGTGTGGTTGGTGCATTTGATGTTGAACCGCTTTGAAGCGACGCGGTTTGTGATTGAGGAGCAGTAGGCCGAAACAGCCCGATGGCACTGCGCGTACTGGGCCTCTGTTCGGATCTACGAAACCTGCACGAAATGCTCACCTTCGCAGCGATAAATTGCCTGCGTGACGTCGGGGATCATCCACTGCTCCACGTCGCTTGCGGTACTGTGAAAACGGATGCACAAACCGCAGCCGCCACGCAGAGTGCGTGGGATATCCTGTACGCGAAAGGGGATTTCGGCGGCCTGCAACGCCTTGCGGGTTTGCAGCACACCGGGGGTGTTGTGGAACAGCAGCAGGTATTCAGCCATGACGCTTTCTCTGCCGCTGGCCGATCAGCGCCGCCCCCACGGCACCGGCATATTGGGCGTCATCATGGGTAAACACTTCACTGTTCAGGTGCGCTGCCAGCATGCGGCGAAAGGTGGTGCAGTGGCTGACACCGCCGGTAAATAACAAGGGGCCTTGTGTGGAAAGCCGGGCGATAAAATGGGCGCTGCGGCGCGCCATCGCATTGATTACTCCGGCGAGGATCGCCTCCGGTGCGATGCCCGCCGATCGCAGGCTGATCACTTCCGATTCGGCAAACACGGTGCACATGCTGGTGAGTGGATGCGGCTCGACGCCTTCGGTAATGTCATCAAGATGCTCAACCTGCGTACCCAGCGTGCGGGAGATGACATCGAGAAAACGCCCGGTACCGGCGGCACACTTATCATTCATCAGGAAATCAGTGAGATTGCCCTGCTCATCAAGCTGGATCACTTTGCTGTCCTGACCGCCGATGTCAATGACCGTACGTGCCTCGGGCAATAACAGCCGTGCGCCCAGCCCGTGGCAGGAGATTTCGGTGACCTGCTTGTCGGCGAAATCCACCAGTTGCCGTCCGTAGCCGGTTAGCGTTAGAAACGGAGGTTCAGCAAGCCCGGCGCGCAATGTCTCCCACGCTTCACCGATCGACGCAGCGGGGCGAAACGAGGTCGGGCAGAGGAAACGCCGTACGATGGTGTTGCCCTCCAGCAGAATACCTTTGGTGGTGGTCGAGCCGGAATCAATGCCTACGGTAAACGCCACGACCACTCCTTATAACATTTCAATAAATGCGGCAACGCGGGTGCTAAGTTGCCCGATGTCCGACGTCGAGTAATCCGTCTCAATAGCCATATATGGAATGTTGTGTTGTTGCCGCACATGGCGTTTGATGGCCAGAGACTCAACGGCGTAGGTGTGGCACGCCTGTAAAATGACATCAATTACGCCATCGGCCTGATACTCTTCCACCATCTGGCTGAGCAGTTTCAGGCGCTCATCGTTAGGCGAGATGCAGGAGCAACCGATCGCCAGGTACTTGTCGGTCAGCGCATCGTACACATCGCCGCTCTCGTCAACACAGCGTTCAGTGGCTTTCGCCCCGGTGCAGTTTTCGTAGCCCACCACCCAGCCGCCATTCTCTTCGATGGCGCGCACGACTTTCTCTGCCGCGCCGCCAATCGGGCAACCGGTGATCAAAATACGTGGGCGGGGATCCAGGCGTTTCCCGGCCAGCCATTCGTTGCGGATCCGTTCGGCCATGGTATTCAGCTCGTCGATCAGTGCTTCTTTGTCAAAGCGGAAGGTCGCGCCGTACACCACTTTCAGGATATCTGCACCGCTAAGTGCAGGCGGATTGAGCTGCCCCACGCGGTAGAAGTTTGCCAGCGCCTGGCGTTCACGGTTTTTCAGCGCAATGGCATCGCGCAGCGCTGCTTCGCTGATGGGCTGACCAAAACGGTGTTCGATCGCTTGTTGTAAGCGCAGGATCTCCGCTTTCCATAATGCCCGAGATGCAGCATCCGCCGCACTGTTCGGCAGTTGCATCACATGAACGGCTTTGAACGCTGCCATGTATTCGTACATTTTCTTTTTGCCGTCGCAGGTGGTTTCACCCACCACCAGATCGGAAAAGTAGAAGTAGGGGCATTTGTCGGTTTTGCCAAAGCCGTAGCTGCTTTTTATCAGCGGGCAGAGGTTACGCGGCAGATCTTTTTCCGCTTCTTCGATGGTTTCATCGTTGGTGGAACAGAGCGAGACCACTACGGCGCCTGCGGCCATCGCGATCTCTTGTGGCATAAAGGTGCAGTACGTGCCTACCAATGGGATGCCCTGCTCTTTCAGGTCCATCACGGTGAGAAAACCTTTCTGGCGGGCTTCGGAGAATTGTTCAAATACGTCCGGGAGTGCGGTGATAAGCGACATGATTTTCCTTCCCCGTGACACGGGAGATGTAAAAAGTGGCCGCATTATAGTCATATAAAATGAAGGGGAATATTGATCTCCGGCGGCTGAAGCGCAGAAACGCTGAGAGTGAAACAGGCTCAGAGTATCTTCTTCAGATCCATCTCTTCCTGGATCCGTTCGCTGTAGAGCGCGTGCGTGCGAATCGCTTCCTCTATTCCTGCATTGTAAAAGGCGGGGCCAATCTGTTCGATGATAAAGTCGATAAAAAATTCCGCGTCAAACTGCCCCAGCTCCAGTTCGAAATGCGTTTCGCAGTACGCTTGCAATTTATTGCGTAATTGCTCGCGCTCGCTGTGGGTGAGGGTAATGTCGGCCATGGCGTCTCCTTACAGAAGAATCAAAAAACGGTAATGTGCAGCAGCATGGGTAACTGTGAGAGCAGATAGAGGATCAGACCAATCGATCCACCGACCAGTGTGCCGTTGATGCGGATAAATTGCAGGTCTTTGCCTATATTCAGTTCGACCTGGCGCGACATGTCATGCGCGTCCCAGCTTTTCACCGTATCGCTAATATGGCGCGTCAGAAAGGCGGCGAAGTCCGGTGCGACCCGGTGCGCAGCCTGTTCAAGATGCTCATTCAGCGAGGCGCGCAGCGCACCATCCGCCAGCAGTGTTTCGCCAAACCATAACCCCGCGTCGGTAATGTGTTTTTTCATACGCGAATCGTCAGACTGCATGTCGGCTTTCATCCAGTTGCGCAGATCCGCCCACATTTCGCCCAGATAGCGATTAAAAGCCTCGTCGTTTTTCAGATAATCTTTGATGTTATCTGCCCGTTGCGCCATTTCCGGATCGGTTTTCAGATTGGCGATCAATTTCATCGTGGCCCGATCGAATGCCTGGCGAATCTGATGCGTACGGTCGGCGTTAATGTCGTCCAGCAGCGAGTTCACCGCGTCGGAAACCAGTTCCGCGCTTTGCTCACCGAGCCATTCGGTTGGCAGGATCTTCGCTTTTAACGGGTGATCGGTCTCCAGCCAGTGCACCACCTGGCGGGCAATAAAGGTGCGTGAGCTTTCACGCTGCAGCAGGGCAATTAACTGGGCTATCAGGCTATCCAGCAGCTTCTGATGGCGGTTGTTGCGCGTCAGACTTTCCAGTAACAGCGCACTGGTTTCCGTCAGATCGACTTTGTCGATGGCTTTATGCACTGCCCGGCGTAACAGGCGCTGAATACGGGTATCGTCGGCCATTTCCAGAAAGCCGCTCATCACTTGCAGTAAGTGTTGACCCACCCGTTGTGCGTTTTCCGGCTGGCTGAACCAGACGCCGATCAGCTGTGCAGGCTGATGACGATGGATCAACGCCACGAGTGACTGAGTATCAAGAAACTTTTCCTGTACAAACTGGCCAAGATTGTCGCCAATCCGATCTTTATTACGCGGGATAATGGCGGTATGGCTGGAAATAAACGGGATCGGCACGCGGCGAAACAGCGCCACTACCGCAAACCAGTCCGCCAGCGCGCCAACCATCGCTGCTTCGGCAATGGCTTTGACCCCGCTCACCCAGAAGTTGGGCGGCAGGAAAAGCGTGGTGACAAACGTTGCCGCTGCAACCAGCAACAGTGAGAGCGCCAGACGCTTGGCGCGCTTGAGTTCAGCTAATTTTTCCATGCGTTAAGCATAGAGCGAGACGAGGGGATGGTGCAAAGGTTGAATTTTGTAGCTACAATGTGGCTACAAAAATAAAGGAGGTTCTATGGATTCCGTTATCCGATCGCGTATCGACAGCGAACTGAAAGCGCGCGCCGGGCTGGTACTTGAGAGCTGTGGGCTCAACTGGAGCACGGCAATACGGCTGTTTGCTGAGCAAATCGTCAAAAGTGAGGGTATCCCGTTTGAGGTTACCCGCAAACCAACAGCACGCTTACGCAACGCGATGAGCGAAGCCAATGAGATCACCACACACCAGCATGGACGCTTTAATGGTGTTGAGCAGCTAATGGACAGCTTAAATGATGGGAAAGAGTAAACGCGCGCCACTTCCTTACCGTTCCGATTACACGAAAACATTTGTTAAAGCCTGGGCGCGTTACAACAAAGCGGGTCGCAGAGATATGCATGAAACGGCAGCAATTATGTCGATGGTGCTTTCTGGCAACCCGCTTCCGGCTCAATATAGCGATCATGCCTTAACCGGAAATATGCTCGGATTTCGTGAATTACATCTTGGTGGCGACTACTTATTGGTTTATCGCGTGGATGAGGCCAAACATCTGGTGGTGTTTACCGATTTGGGTACCCACGCTGAGCTCTTTGAGTAATTGCATTAGATGAATTTGCATAAAATCCACAGCCCAAACCCCATCAACACCACGCCCGCGATACGCTCTATCCAGTAAACGCTTCGGCGCAATCGGTTCTGTACTGCAGGTAGGCCGATAAGCGAGACGACGACTAAATCCCACAGCAGCACAACCATTATCATCCAGACGCCGCTGGCGGATTGCTGGAGTAGTGTCACGTCCGGCCCGAGAAGGGCGGTCATCAGCGCCAGGTAGAACAATGCATTTTTCGGATTGAGCAATGCCGAACCGAGGCCGAGCAGACACTGTTTGCCGATGGACGGACAGCGTTGCTGCGTTTCATCAAGCGTAAGGGCTTGTGGGCGGCTGCGTACTAACTGGCAACCTATCCATAGCAGATAAAGCGCGCCGAGCAACGCAATGGCGGTGAAGAGTACGGTGAAACGGCGTAACGCGCTCGCGCCGATAATCACCAGCAAAATATAGAGCGCGTTGCCGGAAGCAATCCCCACGCAAAGCCCGGCGCTGCCACGCAACCGGTAGCGAATGGCATAGCCCACCAGCAGGAAGAAATCCGGGCCCGGGCTAAGCAGGGCGACAAAATGCGCCAGCGCCAGTGAGGGAAACGCGGAAGGAAAAATGTCCATAGTGACCTCGGCAGTAAAAAACTGCGGTCACCTTAGCGGCATCGTGACGCTATTTATTGTCGGATATTGATCGGCCGATCGCGTACTGGCGCGGCGTGGCGGCGGTATAACTGACAAAGGTCCGGTGAAAATGGCTCTGATCGGCAAATCCGCTCTGATAGCCTACATCGGCCAGATTATCGCCGGCACGCAGGCGACTTTTGGCAAACTCCACGCGGGCGCTATTTAAAAAACAGCCTGGCGTTAGCCCGGTGTCCTGTTTAAAGGTGCGGATCAGCGTCTCTTTGCGCAGAGATAAAACGTGCGCCAGTTCATCCAGCGTCGGCGGTTGCTGTAAGTTGCTGAGCAGCGCGTCCTGCAACTGCTGACTGGTAGGGCGAAGTTGTGCCGGGTGCTGTGATGGGCAGGTGAGGGCGGTGAGCAAACGGGCGATAGCCGCGGGCAATGGGCCGGTTTGCCCGCTTTCGATTAACGAGACAATGTGCAGGTATTGCTGAAACAGTCGTGGATTGCGGATCACCTGCTGCGCACTGGTTGTCTGCGGCAGATAAAGCATATGGTAACTGCGTGACTGACCAGGTAACGGGTTACAGCTATGTGGCGTTAGCGGAGGAATCACGATCATATCGCCGGGCATCAGCAGGTATTCCCGTTCGTTACAGATGCAACGGGTTTGCCCCTCAACAATCGCGCCGATCGACAGTTCTGCATGGCGGTGGCGCTTATAGGCTTGCTGGCTGCGCCAGGTACTACGCAGTTCGACGCCTGGCAAGGTTTCCGGGCGGCAAAATGATTGCTCTATATCGCGCGTTATCGACATGGTTTGCCTCGTTAAGGTCGGTCTCTGGTATATCACACCCCGCTATTTATCGCGAAAGGCATTATGCAACAGCCGCCACATATGGTGGGCCGCAGGCGTAAAGCGTCGATCGGAGTTGCGCAGCAAATGGCACTGAGCGCTGCTGGCAATCGGGTGATCAAGCGGTACCGCCACTAACGTGCCCTGGCGAATCGGATCGGCGGCGGCGTACGCGGTCATAAACGAAATCCCCAGTCCAGCCTGGCTTAGCCCCATGGCAGTGGAGAACTGGTTGCAGCGATACGCCGGGTGAAATTGCAAGCCCTGGGTTTTAAACATCGCATTCATATGCCGTTGCAGGCCGAAATTTTCCGTCAGCGCAATGAGTTGATGCTGAGTCAATTCTTCAATAGTAATGCTCTTCCGTTGGGCGATAGGGTGTTGCGGCGAGACGACGGCACAAATCGGCCCCCATTGAAAGCTGTGGCGCTTGAGTTCCGGGGAGCCAATCGGGCCAAAGGCCAGCGCCATATCCGCATCGCCGCTGACTATGTCGTTGAGCATTTCCTGCATGCTGCCTACCACAATGTCGACAAAAACCTGCGGGTACGACTGCGCAAACTCGCGCATTACCCCTTCGATAAACGCGGTGATAAGCCCGCCGCCAATACGAACCGATATCGTGCCGCCGCGCATATGGCGCAGATCTTTCAGTTGGCTTTCCAGCTTTTCGCGCCGCTGGCGGCTGGCGAAGTAATCCTCAGCAAGCAGACGCCCGGCTTCAGTAAGCACCACGTTACGCCCGCGCCGTTCCAGTAAGGGGAGCTGTAATGCGCGCTCCAGTTGCGCAATCTGGCGGCTCACCACCGATGGGTTAACGCCAAGAATGTCCGCCGCGCGGCGGATGCCGCCCTGGTTGCCCACTTCATACAGATAACCGACCTGTTTGTCCTGAAACATCCGCCACATTCCTTCTTAACTGTTGACCTGAGAGCAACAATAACATCTTAACGCGGATATTTATCATCCGGATTGAATAGTGATAATCAAATTAACCGCCAGGTTTCAGAGGAAAACAGATACGAAAAATTAAAAGAGGCTTTTTGCACCAAAAGGGTGCCCAATGACGGTGAGAGATTATTTTATTAGGGTGGTTTCAGAAGTTAATTAAATAATTTTTCAGTAATTTTGCTTTTTATTCTCTGTATTTCGCGGGAAGGTTATTTATTGCGTAAAAAATCGCGGTAAAAGATTTTTATTTTATCATCGACCTGTTCAGGCATGGATCCTGCTTAGTAATAGAACATTGTCATCTGATTATTTTAAAGAGAGATGTTATGAGCGAATCGAAAACGCTGGAGCAACCCGCGAAAGCGCACGCGGATGAGTGGAAAGTCGGGCCTGGCGCCTGGATCTCCCTGGTGATTGTTCTGCTGGTTTTTTCCGGCTTCTTTTTCAAGGTTGAGGGTATGGCGTGGCTGGGAGCGTTTGACTTCACTACGCTGGGCGGCGCCTTTGGCACCATGAAGTCGCCGGAGACCAGCACCTTTATTGGCAGCGGCGGCATTAGTGCAAAAGCCGGCTTTCTGTTTGCGCTGTCGCTGGTACCAACGGTGATGCTGGCGCTGGGGCTGTTGGAGATTTTTACCCACTATGGCGCGATACGCGCAGCGCATAAGCTACTGACGCCATTGCTTAAACCGCTGCTCGGTATTCCGGGTTATACCGGGTTGGCGCTGATCACCGATCTGCAAAGTACCGATGCCGGGGCGGCATTAACCAAAGAGTTGTACGACAGCGAGAAAATTACCCGTAAAGATGTGGTGATTATGGGGGCGTGGCAATATTCCGGTGCCGGATTAATCAATAACTATTTCTCTATTGGTTCGGCAATGTTCGCCTCGCTGACTATCCCGATTATTATTCCGCTGGTGTTGATGTTTGTGCTGAAGTTTGTTGGCGCAGCCGTGGTTCGCCTGGCATTAAATACTGTCTATAAGAGGGATTTCGACCATGAGTAATACCGCCAAAGTCTCCGGTAATCCGTTCGATATTTTCGTTATCGGCGCGCGAAAAGGTTTTAATATCGCCATCAATAACCTGATGCCGAATGTATTAATGGCCTATGTGATCGCTGAAATGCTCAATTTATTGGGTGTGATGCAGATTATTGGTCATATTTGCGCACCGGTTATGGGGCTGTTCGGCCTGCCGGGCGAAGCCATTACCGTGTTGCTCACCGCCTGGCTCTCCTCCTCCGCAGGCACAGGCGTGGCGGTCAGCCTGCTGAGCAAAGGCCAGCTTGATGTCGGGCAAATAACCATTCTTGCACCCGCCATCTTTTTAATGGGTTCGCAGCTACAGTATATGGGCCGCCTGTTGGGCGTGGCCGATGTACCGAAGAAGTACTGGCCGTTACTGATGGCCGTCAGCATTCTTAACGCGGTTATTTCTATGCTGATAATGCGCGTTATTGCCTGAGTGAAGCACACCAAGGAGTAAGACGTGTCACGTACACTAGAGCACTTTAATTACCTGCATCAGATCCCAGAACTTGGGTTCGAAGAGTATAAAACCTCTGCTTATATCGCCGGGGTACTGGAGGCGGCGGGCTACCAGGTTACGCGCCAGATCAATAACACTACCGGTATCGTCGCCGTGCTGGACAGTGGCAACCCCGGACCGACTCTGGCGTTGCGCGCCGATATGGATGCACTCGGGCATATCATTGAGGGTCAACACGTTGCGCGCCACACCTGTGGTCACGATGGGCATTCTTCTGTGGTGCTGACGACGGCGCAGGAAGTGATGGCTGAAGGCGTAGTGAAAAAGGGCAAACTGAAGTTTATCTTCCAGCCCGCTGAAGAGCTGGGCACCGGGGCGATTGCCCTGACCGAAGGCGGCGTGCTGGACGATGTGGACATGTTGCTTGGCTTCCACCTGCGCCCGCTGGAAGAGTGTCCGATGGGCCAGGCCGTTCCGGCGATGTACTATTCTGCGTCCGCCACCGTTGAGGTGATGTTTCACGGCAAAGCAGCGCATGCTGCGCGCCCGCATTTGGGGGTGAACGCACTGGATGCCGCTGCGCACGCGGTGCAGGCGGTTAACGGTATTCACCTTGCGCCATCGCTCACCTGGAGCGCGAAAGCCACACGTTTTCTTTGCGATGCCGGAGTCACTAACTCCATTCCGGACAAAGCGCAGGTGTGTTGGGATCTACGCGCGGCAGAAAATGAGGCCATGGATGCACTGAAACCGCAGGTATTGCGTGCTATTGAAAGCAGTGCCGCGGCTTATGGTGCGCGTGCTGAAATCCGCGTTCTTAAGGAGATGCCTGCGGCGATCATTGATGATGAGGCAACTGACGTGGTTTCCCGCGCGATCCGCAGTGTGTTTGGCGACACCGGGCTGACCGCACCGAAATCGACGCCGGGTAGTGAGGATTTCTTCCACTACCTGCGCTTGCGCCCACAGGTGAAAGGTGGTTTCTGGGGGCTGGGCGCGAACCTGACGCCGGGGCTGCATCACCCGGAAATGCACTTTGACCGCGAAGCGTTAGCGCTCGGCGTGAAAGTATTTAAAGCCTGCGTGCAGGATGTGCTGGGCTGATACTCACTGCTTCCCATTGCTGCGGGTGGTAATCGTATTGTTGCCCGCAGTAGTTTCCACTGAATTGCCAGGTTTACACTTTGTTCTCCCCT